>CAZHKT010000031.1:0-29540 GCA_964533045.1 uncultured Acidobacteriota bacterium
GGTGCCACCCCCGCCCCCGCCTCCGCCCCCACCGCCTCCGCCCCCGGCCCCGACCGCTACTCTGACGGCCGAGCCGAGCACCATCGAGCGCGGCAATTCGGTGACCCTGAGCTGGAGCTCGGATAACGCCACCGAACTGAGCATCGCGCCCGGCGTAGGCACGGTGCAGGCGACCGGCTCGCGTTCGGTGAGCCCGACTGAATCCACCACCTACACCTTGACGGCCAAAGGTCCGGGAGGCAGCACGACCGCGACGGCGCGGGTCACCGTGACCCAGCCTCCTCCGCCGCCGCCACCGCCGAAGCCTCAAGTAAGAGAAATCACCGACGAAGAGGACTTCGCTCGCAACATCAAGGATGCGTACTTTGACTACGACAAGTCCGATATCCGGCCCGACGCCCAGCAGGTGTTGAATGCCAACGCCGACTGGTTCAAGCGGCATCCCAGCGTCAGCTTCACCGTTGAGGGCCATTGCGACGAGCGCGGCAGCGAGGAGTACAACCTCGGGCTGGGCGACCGACGCGCCAACGCGGTGAAGAATTACCTGGTGAATCTCGGCGTCTCCGCCGACCGGATCAATACCATCTCCTACGGCAAGAGCCGTCCGGTCTGCACCGAGTCGAACGAGGGTTGCTGGCAACAGAACCGCCGCGGCCACTTCCGCTACGGGCGGTAATTCCGACCGGGACAACGACACGCCGGGGAGCCTGCGGGTTCCCCGGCGTTTTTTTTGGGCGGTCGCGGCGGGTTGACCGCGCGCGCGACGGAAAGGTACA
Organism: uncultured Acidobacteriota bacterium; assembly: GCA_964533045.1. Taxonomy (GTDB): domain Bacteria; phylum Acidobacteriota; class Terriglobia; order UBA7540; family UBA7540; genus JACQNR01. The sequence continues at coordinate 777 of CAZHKT010000031.1, forward strand.
CTGACAGAAGGTCGAAATTCCTTGCGTCGAGGTCAGTCGAGTGAAAAAGACTTTCATTCCGGTCCTGGCGGTTTGCATGGTCGGCGGCGCCGCCCTGCCGGCGCACGCGCAGAAGAAAGACACGCTCCTGCTCATGCAGCGCCTGGATACCATGCAGCAGCTGATGATCAATATGCAGAAGACGCTGGACACGCAGACGGCTGTCCTGAAAACCCTCATCGAACAGGCGAACGACAACGTTAACTCCATGAAAGCTCAAATGGAGGAACTGCGGAAAGCCACGGGCCAGAATCTGGCGAGCAGCGGCGCGCGGTTTGATGCCATGACCGGCGAGATTCAAAGCCTCCATTCCACTCAGGAAGAAGTTCTGGCGCGCCTGGCCAAGCTGAGCGAACAACTGGCTCAGACTCAGAACATCATCCAGACGCTGAGTATGCCGCCTGCTGTTGCTCCGGGCGCCGGAACGACGCCCGTTCCGCCCACCGTGCCGGACGCCGAGACGCTCTACAAATCCGGCCTGAGCGCTTTCAATGGCGGGCAGTATCAGCTCGCCATCCAGTCGTTCCAGGAATACCTGCAGTATTACGGCTCGACCGATCTGGCCTCCAACGCGCAGTTCTATATCGGCGAGTCCTACTACAGCCAGGGGGAATACGACAAGGCGATTGAGGAATACACCAAGTGCATCGACCAGTACCCCAAGGGCAATAAAGTTGCCGCGGCGCAGTTGAAAAAAGGGTATGCTCTGCTGGCCCAGGACAAGGAAAGCTCCGGCATCAAGGAATTGCGCTCGCTGATTCAGCGCTACCCCAGTTCGCGCGAGGCGGACCTGGCCCGCCAGCGCCTGAAGAAACTGGGCGTCAGCGCCGGCGTCCGTTAAGATATATGAATTTCACTTTCGTGAGGGATCTATGTCAGGTTCCGTCAACAAGGTCATTCTGATCGGGCGGCTGGGCCGCGACCCGGAAATCAAATACACCCCCAACGGCACACCCATGGCAAAATTCTCCATTGCCACCGACGAAGTCTATAAGGACCAGAACGGCGAGCAGCAGAGGCGCACCGAATGGCACAACATCGTGGCATGGCGCCGGCTGGCGGAAATCTGCGGCGAGTACCTGACCAAGGGCAAGCAGGTCTATATCGAGGGCAGCATTCGCAGCCGCCAGTGGGAAGACAAGGAGACGGGCGCCAAGCGGACTGCCTACGACATCGTGGCGCGGGAGATGAAAATGCTTGGGACGAAGGGTGAAGGCGGCGAGCGGCCCGCGGGCGAGCGCAATGCCACCGCGTCCGGAGCCGCGCCCGCGCGCGAGGCCGACGAGGTTCCGCCCACCGAAATTACCGACGAAGATATTCCCTTTTAGCGATTTCGCGGGGGCATCCGGATTCCGACCGCCGCGACCGGATTACTCCGGAGTCGGTCCGGGCGGGCGCGGCGGCAGGTCACCGCGCCGCTTTTGTTCCTCAAACTTCTTCAGCATCGCTTCAAATTTAACCGTCTGCTCCGGCGTCAGAACCTGACGGATGCGATCGTGGGATTCACTGCGAATCGCGTCAAACTCAGGCCGATGCTGGCTTCGCAGAGCGCGGGTCTTGGCCGCCGTTTCTTCCAGGATGGTGCGCACCTGAGCGGCCTGGCTGTCGTTCAAGGTAAGCTCCCGCGTCATGCGGCGGAGGATCCGTTCCCGCCGCTCGGCGCCGCTCGGCGGACGCATCAGCCGCGGACCAAGGAAAAACGTCCCCGCCCCGCCAGCCAGCACGCCGAGCAGAAACGTTACCGCAAAGTAGAGATACCAGCGTCGGGAGTTCACCGCGAGTCGCCTCCCATCGAAGCATCCGGAAGAATGCTGAGATCTTCCGATTCATCCACCCCCCCCGCCAGCAGCACTTCGCTGCTTTCTGAGGAGCTCGAGAAGCTGGCCTCAATCCTTTCGCGAAGCGAAGCCGGGCTGGAGAGCGTTAGCACGATCACCACGGACGCCGCCAGCAATCCCGCCGCAAGCACGGCGCGCCGCCCGATCACTTCCAGCGGTTCGAAGAAGCGCGCGGGCGACTCGCCCAGGCGCCGCAGGACCCGCTCCGAGAATCCCCAGGAGGGCTCCGGCGCCGCCTCCTGCGCCAGCAGATGGAGTCCCGCCGCGAGCGTCTCCGCATCGCGCGCCATCGCCGCACACTCGGCGCAGGCCGCCAGATGCTCGCGGTCCCCGGCCTCCAGCCTTCCCTCGATGATCCGGTCCTGTATGTCCGCGCAACGCATCGGATTTACCTTCTTCCCTGCAATTGCCTCAGGTCTTGCAGCATTCGCTTGCGGGCGCGGTGCAGCCGAACTTTCACCGTCCCCACCTTCAAGCCCAGAATCTCGGCGATCTCTTCCACCGACATCCCTTCCAGCTCCTTAAGCGCCATCGCCACCCGGTCTTCCTCGGGAGCGCGATGCAGCAGTTTCGACACCAGGTCGCGCAGCAGCGCGGCCCGCTCGGGATCGGGGCCGTCCGCCGCCAGATACCGCGCCGGCGATTCGGCATCGTCCGGGCCGCCGTCAAAACTCTCCACACGATCCCGCATCCCCCGGCGCGCGCGCAGATGATCATAGCAGTGATTGACGGCGATGCGCGCAAGCCAGGTGCCGAACGACGCCGCCTGATTGTAGCCCCGCATGGCGCGATAGGCTTTCAAAAAGACCTCCTGGCTCAGGTCCTCGACCTGGTCCCGATCGCCCGTGACGCGGAAGATCAGGGCGAAGACACGGCGCTGGTAGCGTTCGACCAGCGCTCCAAAGGCTTCCCGGTTCCCGCGCTGCGCCTCGCGAACCCACTCCCGCTCCTGGGCGTCCTGCTGCGCTCGGTTCTCCATGCGTCGTATCCCAGACGCCCTCTACTATAACTCCGACGATTCCGCCTCAACTGGGGTTACAGGCCGACTGCATTTTTTTCACTTCCCGGCCCGAATTTCATTGACCCTTCAAAAAACCTTGTGGAAAAATAAACCCATGATTATAGGAACGAGGTTACGCACACTTCGTGAAGACCGGAAGCTTTCTCAGGGAGACATCGAGAAGCGGACGGGTTTGTTGCGTTGCTATATTTCCCGGGTGGAGAACGGCCATACCGTTCCCTCCATCGAAACGCTGGAAAAAATGGCTGCCGCCCTTGGCATTCCTCTCTATCAGATCTTTTACGAGGGCGAGGAGCCGCCGGCCCTTCCGGATCTCAGCAAGCGGGGGCGCGCGAAGGGCGCCAAGCGCAGCGCCGCGGACGTGAAGGAAGAGCGTTATTTTGAAAAAGTGCGCCGGTTGCTTTCCCGGGTGAAGTCTGAGCGCGACCGCGAACTGGTGCTGCATTTGGCACAGAAATTGGCCAGCCGGTAGGTCTCGCGCGGATCGGTTTGTTTCCATCGAGGCGCCGCGATCGCCAGAGCGGCGCAGAAGGTGTGTTATTCCCATTCGATGGTGCCAGGCGGCTTGGATGTAATGTCCAGCACCACGCGGTTCACGCCCTTTACTTCATTCACAATGCGGGTCGAAATCCTTTCCAGCAGGCCGTAGGGCAGGCGGGCCCAGTCCGCCGTCATGCCGTCTTCCGATTCCACCGCGCGCACCGCGACGGTGGAGGCGTAGGTACGAGCATCTCCCATTACGCCCACGCTTGAGACGGGCAGCAACACGGCAAAGGACTGCCAGAGTTTGTGATAGAGTCCGGCCGCCTTGACCTCCTCGACCACGATGGCGTCGGCCTCGCGCACCATGCGCAGGCGCTCTTCCGTCACCTCACCGAGAATACGCACCGCCAGGCCCGGTCCGGGGAAGGGCTGCCGGTTCACCAACTCGTCATCCAGGCCCAGTTCCCTGCCCACCACCCGCACCTCATCCTTGAAGAGCTCACGCAGGGGCTCGATCAGTTTGAACTGCAGATCCGGGGGCAGCCCGCCCACGTTGTGGTGGCTCTTGATCACCGCCGCCGGGCCCTTGACCGAAACCGATTCAATCACGTCCGGGTAAAGCGTTCCCTGCACCAGGAATTCGGGGTTCCCCGCGCTGCGTGCCTCCTCTTCAAACACCCGGATGAATTCCGTGCCGATGATCTTGCGCTTGGTTTCGGGATCGGTCACATCGCGCAGCTTCTCCAGGAATCGCGCCGAGCGGTCCACTGCGCGCACGTTCAGGTGTGCCTGCTCGCGCAGCTTCGCCGCGACTTTCTCGAATTCGTTCTTGCGCAGCAAGCCGTTATCCACGAAGACGCAGATCAGCCGGTCGCCGATGGCGCGCCCTACCAGTGTCGCCGCCACGGCGGAGTCCACGCCGCCCGAGAGCGCGCAGAGCGCCGTGCCGCTGCCCACCTGCTGCCGGATGCGCTCCACCGTCTCCTCGATAAACGAGCGCGGAAACCAGTTGGGGCGAATGCCGCAAATGCCTTCGACGAAATTCCTCAGAATGTCACTGCCGCGGTCGGTATGCTTGACCTCGGGGTGGAACTCAACGGCGAACATCCGGGCATCACGATTCTCGATGACCGCGATGGCATTTTCCGTCCTGCCCGTCACCTTGAAGCCGGGGGGAACGGCCACGACGTGGTCGCCGTGGCTGTTCCAAATCCGCAGCGGCGTGGGAATGCCTCTGAGCAGATCGCTTTCACCCGTGATATCGAGCTGGGCAAAGCCGTACTCGCGCCGCGGGGCGGGTTCGACCTTGCCGCCCAGCTGGTAGGACATCCATTGCAGCCCGTAACAGATGCCCAGCACGGGCAGGCCCATCTTCAGCACGCGCTCGTCGCACACCGGCGACTCCGGATCGTAGACCGACGAAGGCCCGCCGGACAGGATCAGCGCCTGCGGATTCAGGGCGGCGAGTCTCTCGTGCTCGATCGTGCAGGGCACGATCACCGAGTACACATGCATCTCGCGGATGCGCCGCGCAATCAATTGCGTCAGCTGCGAACCAAAATCGAGAACGACGAGGGGGCGAGGTTGGTCCATTTCACTCCGCCGGGACGACCTTGAGGTCGCCCAAGACGGGCGGGCATGAAGCCCGCCCCTACTTTACGACCACATTGACCAGCTTGTTGGGCACGGTGACGACCCTCACGATGCGCTGGTCGGCAACCTGCTGCCGAACGGCAAGCAGGGCGGCTGCTTCCATATCCTGCACGCTGGAGCCTGTGGCGATGCGGATCCGGGCCCGAAGCTTCCCATTCACCTGGACGGGGATCTCCAGGTCCTCTTCCGCCGCAAGGTCGGCATGGAACTCCGGCCAGGGGGTGCGCAGCAGCGGCTGGTCGTGTCCCAGCGCTTCCCAGAGCTCGTCGGCGATGTGCGGCGCGAAAGGCGAGAGCATGACCAGCAGGAACTCCAGCGCCGCCTTGAGGACCTCGGGCCGGATCTTGCCCTCCGCCACCGCGCCCTCCAGGTCTGATATCTCGTTCACCAGCTCCATCATCATGGCGATGTCGGTGTTGTAGTGCCAGCGTTCTTCCAGGTCAGCCGTGACGTGGCGCAGCGACTGGTGCGCCTTGCGCAGCAGGCGGCGCTCCTCGGCAGAGAGTCCGTCCGCGCCCCTGGCGGCCGGCCAGGCCGGTACCTCGCGGACCTTGTCCGCGTACCTGGCCGCCAGGCGATAGACCCGGTGGAGGAAGCGCGACGTGCCTTCGATCCCGGCGTCGCTCCAGTCGAGATCCTTCTCCGGCGGCGCGGCAAACAGCATGTAGAGCCGGACGGTATCGGCGCCGTACTTCTCGCACATCTGGACCGGGTCCACGACGTTTCCCTTCGATTTGGACATCTTGGCGCCGTCTTTGATCACCATGCCCTGCGTGAAGAGTCGCGCCACGGGCTCGGAAAAATCAACCAGGCCGAGGTCCTTCATCACCTTGCTGAAGAATCGCATATAGATCAGGTGGAGGATGGCGTGCTCGATACCGCCAATATACTGATCCACCGGGAACCAGTACTGCACCGCCTCGCGGTCCACCATGGCATCGCGGGCCTGGGGGCTGGTGTAACGGTAGAAGTACCACGAGGAATCAACGAAGGTGTCCATCGTGTCGGTCTCGCGCCGCGCTGCGCCACCGCACTTCGGGCAGTTCGTTTGCACAAATTCCGGCGCGCTGGCCAGTGGCGACTCGCCCTGGCCCGTCAGTCGGACGTCGGGCGGCAGAATTACCGGCAGATGCTCTTCCGGCACGGGGACGATGCCGCAGCCTCCGCAATAGATCATGGGAATGGGCGTGCCCCAATAGCGCTGGCGCGAGATGCCCCAGTCCTTGATGCGAAACTGCACCGTTCCCTGCCCGAAGCCCTTCGCTTCGGCGTCGCGGGTCATGCGCTGCTGGGCTTCTTCCGAGGTGAGGCCGCTGTATTCACCCGAGTTCACCAGCCGGCCGTAGTCCACGAAGGCGGCGTCCAACTTCTCCGGCAGGCTTCCCTCCACGGGCACTATCACCGTTCGGACGGGCAGGCCGTAGGCCGTGCAGAACTCAAAGTCGCGTTGATCGTGCGCGGGCACGGCCATTACCGCACCCGTGCCGTATTCGAGCAGGACGAAATTGGCGATCCAGACCGGCACCAGTTCGCCGTTATAGGGATTGCGCGCCTTGAACCCCGTGCCCACGCCGATCTTTTCGAGATTGACTTCGACCCGCGCGCGGACCGCCGACGACTTGACGCGCGCCGCCTCTGCCCGGAGCTTTTCGGGAAAAGGCGAATGGGCAATCAGACGCTCGACCATGGGATGGTCGGGCGCGATAAAAAGCGCCGTGCAGCCGAAGATCGTGTCCACCCGCGTGGTGAAGACGCGTACCGGCTCGCCCAGCGCTTCCAGTTGAAAATCCACGAAGGTACCCAGCGATTTGCCGATCCAGTTCCGTTGCATGGTCAGGACGCGCTCGGGCCAGCGCACCAGGTCTTTCATGTCCTCCAGCAGGCGCTCGGCGTAGGCGGTGATCCTGAAGAACCACTGCTCCAGTTCGCGCTCGACCACCGGCGTGTCTTCATGGCGCCAGCAGCAGCCGTCCACCACCTGCTCGTTGGCCAGCACCGTCTGGCATTGCTCGCACCAGTTCACGCGGCTCTTCTTGCGATAGGCGAGACCGCACTCGAACATCTTGAGGAAGAACCACTGGTTCCAGCGGTAATAGTCGGGCACGCAGGTGGCGATCTCCCGCCGCCAGTCGTAACTGATCCCCAGGCGTTGGAGCTGTCCGCGCATGCGATCGATGTAACTGAACGTGAACTCGGAGGGGTGCCGCTGGTTCTTGATGGCGGCGTTTTCGGCGGGCAGGCCGAATGCGTCCCACCCGATAGGGTGCAGCACGTTGAAGCCCTTCATCCACATGTAGCGGGCCAGCGCGTCGCCGATGGAATAATTCCGCACGTGGCCCATGTGAATGTCGCCCGAAGGATAGGGCAGCATCTCGAGGACGTAATACTTCTTCCGCCCCGCCTCTTCATCCGCATTGAAAAGCTGGAGGTCGCTCCAACGCTTCTGCCACTTGGCTTCGATGCTTTGCGGGTTATAGACGGCTTCCATCAGTGATCGGTCTCATTCTCCGGTTTTTCCAGTAACCGCCGGATCGCCTCGCTGCCTTGGGGCGTCGCGCAGAACCATAAATCGCGCGCCCGTTCCTCGTCGAACCTGGCCGGCTGCGCAGTGCCCGTCTCCAGCCGGAAGGCTCGCGCCAAACCTTCGCGCGCCAGCTCCCGCAGCGCGTGAATTACTTCCTGCCGGCTGACTGGAACCGCCCTCCGCGCCGGCCAGGCTTCGGGACTCCAGTCCGAGGCCATCTGATTGATGGACTCGAGGATCATCCCTACGTTCGTATAATCGTCCGAAATGGCCGCGAGCACGAGTTGCAGGATGTCGCTCGACCGGTCGCGGACATTCCCATCCCACCAACTATCGATCCGAACCACCGGGACATCCCTCAATCGGTTCCCCCGGGGCGCCGCACGCTGCGCCCCTGCCGAATACCTGCCAGCCGGCGCATCATGCGAATATTGCGCCTGTCGTCCCCCGGCCGGTCCACCGGCGTCTCGCAGATGAACGGCATCGAGCGCAGTTTGGAATGCCGCACGATTCTGCCAAAGGCTTCTGCGCCAATCTGGCCCCTGCCGATGTGCTCGTGCCGGTCGGCATGCGAACGGAACGCCGTCTTGGAATCGTTGGCGTGAATCACGCGCACGCGCGAGAGGCCGATGGCCGAGTCGAGCTGCCTGACGGCCTCGCGCAGGCCTGCTTCCGTGTGGATGGCGTAGCCCGCGGCAAAACAATGCGCCGTGTCGATGCAGGCGCCGAGGGGCAAGTCGGCTTCGGCGCCCGCAATGATTTCGGCAACCTCTTCAAACGTCCGGCCGATCGCCGCCCCCTGCCCGGCCGTGTTTTCGATCAGGATCATCAACCCATCGAGCTGGAAACCGCGCGCCGCCTGCCGGAGCGACGCGACGCAGGTGCGAATCGCCGCCGACGGCGTCGAACCTCTGGCGCTGCCCGGGTGGGTGACCAGAAAATCCGCCCCCAGGGCCAGAGCGCGCCTCAACTCGCCACGAAACGCCGCCACCGACTTGCCGCGGACGGAGGGGTCGGCCGAAGCAAGATTTATCAGGTAGTTATCGTGAATCACGACCGGCGACAGCTGGTGCTTCGCGCAGGCGGCGCGGAACGCCAGGCACGCTTCCGGGGCAGGATCCTGAGATTTCCAGCCGCGCGGGTTGGCGCTGAACATCTGAAACGTGTCGCAGCCGATGCGCCGCGCGTGGTGGGCGGCGTTCTCGAGCCCTCCGGCAATCGATGTGTGCACCCCCACCCGCAAACGATCTCTCCGTCCCTGGAAATACTCATGTTAACAAAGGCGTTTCAAGAGCGTCAATCCAGCCCGGGAATTCGCACCGCGGCGCGACCAGCCGTGGTCCTCGCCACGGTCTCTGCCCCGCGGTTCTAATCGAGCTGATGGCCCGTGGTCGTGAAGACCAGCTTTCCGTGCTTGACGCCGCGAAGGCTCAAGAGCTGATCGGCGAGCTTCTGAATGTCGCTGCCGCGCCCCTTCGCGATGATGACCTCGAGGCAGTTGTGATGGTCGAGGTGAACGTGCGTGACCGCAAGCACTCTGCCGTGGTAATGATGCTGGGCTTCGATCAGGCGCTGGGAGAGCCCGGGCCGGTGGTGGTCATAGACCAGCGTCAGGGTTCCCACCATGATGCGGTCCCCCGCCAGGTCGGAGGCGACGGCGTGGTCCCGCACCAGGTCGCGGATGGCCTCCGACCGGCTGCCGTAACCCTTCTTCGCAATCACGCGGTCAAACCGTTCCAGCAAGTTCCGGTCGAGTGAAATTCCGGTCCGAACCAGCTTTGACATAACCGCTCCTGGGAGGCGAAGTCACCTCCATCATACCAGCGAAGGGGGGCGCGCGCGCGACTCCCACGACAGATTTCGGTTTACATCCCGCGCCCCGCTGGGATAGAATGCTGGTGTTACGTTTTTATAATTCGTGTTATCAACGGACGGAAGATGACCGCCATGCCCCATCGAGGGTTTTCCCTCATCGCGCTTCTGATTCTCGCTTCCGCGGGAGCCGCCTCCGAAGAGATCTCCATCCGGATTCTTGATCCGCAGGGCGCCGCCATCCCGGCCGCCCAAGTGGAAGTGCGCTCCCTCCATGCCCCTTTTCGGGTCTCCTCCGGCCTTACCAATTCCCACGGGTTGTGGACCGCCAGTGCGGTATTACCGGTGGAGGTCCGGGTGGAGGCGCGGGGCTTCGAACCGCTGCGCGTCCGCCTGGAAAGCCGGTCGCCGGAGGCTGTCGAGCTCACGCTCAGGCCGGCAGCTCTGCGCACGACGATTGACGTTGTGGTCAGCGATGCTCCCGGTCCTGCGACCACGCTTGAGCAAACCGCCTTGCGGATCGAGCGTACCAGCGCTCGAACCGTCTTTGACGCCGTGGAAGACCTTGTTCCCAGCGCCTACGTGTCGCGCCGCGGCGTGATTGGTTTCGGGCTCGGGCAGTCGGGAACATTTACGTTGAGAGGCCTGGGAGGCTCTCCGACCACTCAACTGCTGGTGGTGGTGGATGGGCGCCCCGACTTCATGGGTCTGATGGGCCACCCCCTGGCCGATTGCTACACCCTGACGGACGTGGGCAGCCTGAGCGTTACGGAAGGCCCCGCCTCGGTACTTTACGGCAGCAACGCCATGGCGGGCGCCGTCGAAATCAAGCCGAACCGCCCCGGCGCCGGAATGCACACCTCCCTGGCCGCCAGCCTGGGTTCTTACTACACGGGCCAGTATCGCTTGGCGAACGGCGGGCAATGGGGCCGCTGGTACTACAATTTGACCGCCGGGGCGGCGCACACCAATGGGCACCGCCCTGACTCCGCATTTCGAAATCAGGACGGGACGCTCGCCGTCGGCTATGACATTTCTCCTTCCTGGAGAACCGCGGTGCAAGGGCGCTACGGGCACTTCTTCGTTGAGGATCCCGGCAAGGTCCAAGCCCCCACAGCCGGCAACTGGGCTCGGGTCGGGCGGGGCGGTTTCAGCTGGGACCTGGACAACCAGGGGTCGCGCACCTGGGGCATCGCTCGCGTCTTCTCCAGCCATGGCCATCACATGCTCTATGACGGCTTTCGTTCGGTGGATAGCGCCTTCGGCGCGCGCGTGATGCAGAGCATTCTGGTTGCGCCCCAGCTCACGCTCGACCTGGGAACCGACCTGGTCCGGTATGGAGGGCGGGCGCGCGATATCACCCCCACTTTCGACTACGGCGAGCACCATCTCAGCGATGCGGCAGGGTTCGCGCGACTGCACTATACCGCGTCCAACAAGCTGCAGTTGACCACGGGGCTGCGCTACGACCATCACTCGCAGGCCGGCGACATTACCGTACCGGAATTCGGAGCTACGTATCGCCTGTCCGACCGTTTCTCCCTGTCGGCTTCAGCCTCGCGGGGATTTCGGAATCCCACCATTCGAGAACTTTTCCTCTTCCCGGCCCCTACCCCGACCCTTCAGCCGGAACGTTTATGGAATTACCAGAGCACTCTCCGGGTGCGGCCCGCGCGGACCGTCCTCGCCTGGGTGACGGGGTATTACGCCCATGCCGACAGTCTGATCATCACCACGGGCGCCTTCCCCAACCTGCGTCTGGAGAACTCTGCGAAGACCATCAATAAAGGCCTGGAGACGCACGTGCGCTGGCAACCCACGCGACGTGCGAGTTTGAACGCGGCGTACGCCCATCTCCATTCCACCAACCTTGCCCCCTATTCCCCTGAGCACCGGCTGGTCTACTCGCTCGATCTCGACGCGACGAGACTCTTCCTTTCTCTGGGAGGATCAACAACGGGCCGAACGTTCAGCGGCGCGCGCCAGACGCTGCCCGTCGGCGGCTACTCCCTTGTCAACTTCAAGTGCACGATACCGGTGGGCGAGCGCGCCACCGTGTTCGCGACCGTGGATAATCTCCTGAACCGCCGATACGAGGTGATATCGGGCTACGTCATGCCAGGCGCCAATGCCGCGGGCGGGTTTGAACTCAAATTCTGAAAAGGAAAGGAATTACGAAGATGAATCGGCCTTTAATTCCGGGTGTGGCAGGAATCGCCACTCTGCTGGCAGGACTTAGCGCTGCAACTTTGGCCCAGGCACCCAAGCCGCAGCCGTTTGCGCGTCCGCTCGTGTGCGCCGAGGGGTATTGCCGGCTGCTCGAGGGTGTGCCCCAGACCTTGGGCATGAGGGGCGGACTGGTCAGACTGAAGCCGGGCGAATCCGTCGGCGAGCACACCACGGGGAAGAATGAAGAATCTCTGGTAGTGCTGCACGGTCAGGGCGAGGCGACCGTCGAAGGCCATCCCGCCATCGCCTTCCGAGCGCCGGCGCTGGTTTACGTTCCCACCGCCTCGAAGCACAACATTACCAATACAGGGAACGAGCCTCTCGAGTACGTATTTGTCGTCGCGCCGGCCCAGACGCCCTGACCGCGCACCGCGGCGGGAAGAGGGCGACTCGATAACTTGCCCCGCCTCGGCTCCGGCCAACTTGCATTCGTTCGTCGCCATCCGAGCGTCCTGATATACTGTCTGACCCTTGCTCAAACCTTGATGGAGCTACGCAATATTCAGGAGGCTATGCATGCGGTGGCTGGCAATACTTTCGAGTTCTCTCGCCTGTTTTCTGATCTCCCCCTCTCTCGCGGCGCAGGAGAGTCCCTTTCTTCCCCAAGCCACTTACGAAAAGCTGGTGAATGAAATCTCAGGCGACATCGCGTTTGACACCCTGCGGTCGCTGGTGATGTACCACGCGCCCAGCGGCAACTCCGATGGATTTCTGGAAGAGGCGCGGTGGGTGGCGGCGCGGGCCAAGGAAGCCGGGCTCGAGGACGTCAGTTACATTGCCCTCCCTCCCTGGCAGACGCGGGAAAAGGAACCATCTTTCAACTGGACGCTTCAATCCGGCGAACTCTGGCTCGTCGAGCCCCGCATGACGAAATTGGGCGACGTGCGCGAGACGCCCCTCCACGTGGCCGACAACAGCCCGACGGCCGACATCACCGCCGAGTTGGTCGACGTGGGCGAAGGAACCCAGGAGAGCAACTACGCCGGCAAGGACGTGGCGGGCAAGATCGTGCTCGCTTACGGGCATCCCAATACGGTCAAGAAGATGGCTTGCTGGGAGCGCGGGGCTGCGGGCATCGTGTCGTACTATTCGAGCCGCGTGAGTCCTTGGACGGACTTCCCAGACCAGGTAGCTTGGACGCGCATCAGCGCCTCGAAGGAAGGCGAAAAGCCCGTGCCTCCGGTCTTTGTCGTTTCCCCGCGGGCTGGGCTGGCGCTCGCGCGGGAGCTTGCCGGACGCGGAGAAGCCCACCACTTCGCCTCCCGGGATAGCAAAGCGTCCGATGCAAAGCCCACCTTCAAGGTTCACTTGAAGATTCAGGTGGAAGTCACTCAGCCGGAACGATCTGGAATGGTGGAGGGATTCATTCGCGGCAGCACGTATCATGATCAGGCGATCGTGCTGACCGCCCACCTCCAGGAGGAGAAGACTTCCGCCAACGACGACCGCAGCGGCTGCGCCAATCTGCTGGAAATCGCGCGCGCCCTCACCGCCATGATCGCCGACGGCCGTCTGCCAAGGCCCAAGCGCGACATTCGCTTTTGGTGGACGGACGAGATCGCTGCTGAGTACCAGTACTTCTCCGACTTTCCCGGCGAGCGTCATCGTATCCTGGCCAATATCAACCAGGACATGGTAGGCGCAAAGCAGTCATTGGGCGGACGAGTCCAGTATCTGAGCCGGACGCCCTGGTCGCGCTGGCACTTCGTCAACGACGTGATGGAAAGCATCCTGACCAGTCTGGTCCAAGGAAACAACGGTTACATCGCGGCATGGCAGAACGGGCGGCCCGCGCCCTTCTCGCGGCCTATCTTTGCCCGGCTGGGCTCGCGTGAACCGTATAACGCCAAAGCGGTCCCCTACTACGATTCCACCGACCACATGACCTTCAACGACGGAGCCATTGGCATCCCGGGCCTGAGCCTGACCAACTTCCCCGACGAATACATCCACTCCACGGGCGACGACTTGTGGCAGATCGATTCCACGCAGCTCAAGCGCAACGCGGTGGCAGTGGCGGCGGCGGCGCTCTACCTGGCAAACCTCAGCGAAGAGGACGTGCCTCGGCTGGCGGCGGTGATCGCCGGCGAAGCGCGCGAGCGCGTGGCGCACGACCTGGCCCTCGGCCTCTCGCACCTGGCCGAAGCGCCTCCCGAGAAACGCCGCGGCGCATACCAAGAGGCCCAGAACCTGCTCCGGCAGTCAGTGGAGCGCGAGATTGCGGGCATCGAATCCCTGCGGCGATTCGCCAGCCCGACAGCTTCCAAGCTGCTGGATACGCTGATTTCGGATTTGCGTCTGACCGGCAACAACCATCGCGGGCGCATTGACGAGTGGCTCCTGGCGCTGGGGGAAAAGAAAGCCGCGGCTTCCTTGTCGGGCAAGGAGAAAGACCTTTCGCTCAAGGTCCCCCAACCCATCGGGTCGGTGGGCGACCACCTGCGCGCCAAACAGCGCGTCGAGACTCCCAAAGGATTGCACCCCCTGATGGCGTGGGAAGCTCTGAACTACGTGGATGGTCAGCGCTCGATTCTCGACATCCACCACATCGTTCAGGCCGAGGCCTTCTCGGGGGGCGAATGGTACTACGGCAGTGTCACGCTGGAGGACATTGAAGCGCTCTTTGCCAGTGCGGAAAAGGAAAAGGCGGTGGAGATTATCGTCAGACCACCCGAGCAGTCCGGCGCCCGCGGTCCGGGGAAATAGAACTTCCCTGGCCATTGATGAAATCGCAGACGTAGTCGGCGCGCCGACAAAAGCTCAAGTTCTGGACGAAAAAAGAGGGCGCTGGAGCTTATCAGTGTAGAAACTTAAAGTAACACTTTAAGTAAGGTTTCCCGCCACAGGTATGAAAGCAAAGCGACGGCAAGCCGCCGCACTCCAATTCGTAGCACGGGCGTCTCGCCCGTGAGGCACGCGCAAGATGCGCGTGCCGCGGCCGGCGAAGGTGGGTACGCCGCCACAGAGCCCACGGGCTCCCAATCAGACCGGGGCGATCGGGTGGTGCTATAGCGAAGCGCTCCCCTACCAGACCTTGCAGCGCAATTCGCCGGATCGCACCATGGGGTCGTTCTCTTTGCAGCCGAAGGCCTTCGAGAACTCCGGCATGTTGGAAACCGTCCCCAGGACACGGAACCGGGGCAGCGGGTGCGGGTCGCTGTTGGTAATCAGGCGCGCGTACTCAGGACGAAGGTTGCTGGCCCACACCTGCGCATAGCCAAGAAAGAACCGCTGTTCGGGCGTGAACCCGCCGATATCTTTCCTACCCGTCGTTTCCAGGGCTTTCTGGTAGGCGTTGAAGGCGACACTCAGGCCGCCGAGGTCGGCCAACGCCTCGCCCAGCACCAGCTTGCCGTTCTGGTTCAGCCCCTTTTCCACCTCGTAGCTGTCGAACTGCTTGCGCACGCAGTCGGCGAGCGCCTCAAACTTCTTGCGATCCTCCGGCGTCCACCACATCTTGAGATTGCCTTGGGCATCGAACTGGCTGCCCTGGTCATCGTAGCCGTGGATCAACTCGTGCCCGATGACCGCTCCTATCCCGCCGTAATTGAAGGCGTCGTCCGCATCGGCGCCGAAGAACGGCGGTTGCAGGATGCCGGCCGGGAAGACAATTTCGTTCAACTGCGGATTGTAGTAGGCGTTGACCGTTGGCGGCGACATCATCCACTCTGAGCGGTCGAGCGGCTTGCCCACCTTGGCCAGCTGGCGGTTGAACTCAAATTGGGTGGCGCGGAAAGCGTTCAGGACATAGGATTGGCGGTCCACGTCGAGCGCCGAGTAGTCACGCCACTTGTCGGGATAGCCGATCTTGTTGGCGATGGCGTCGAGTTTGCCAAGGGCTTGCTGCTTGGTCTCGGCGCTCATCCAGGGAAGGTTCTGGATGCTGTCGCGCAGCGAGGCTTCCAGGTTGTGCACCATTTCAAGGGCGCGCGCTTTGGCCTGCGGCTTGAAGTGCCGGGCCACGTAAGCCTGGCCCAGCGCTTCGCCGAGCGCGGCGTTGGTGCGCGCGACGCAGCGCTTCCAGCGCGGCAGATTCTCGGTCGTGCCGGTCAGAATCCGGCCGTTGAAGTTGAAATCCTCATCCACAAATTTCTTGGAAAGCCGCGGCGCCGCCTCTGAGATAAGCGTCCACCGCAAGTAGGTCTTCCAATCGTTCAACGGCACGCTCTTCAGCATGCGGTCCACTTCCTTGAAGAACTCCGGCGTGGCAACGTTGATTTCCGCCCTGGGATTCAGATGGGCTTCGCGCAGATAACGATTCCAGGCGAAGCTGGGGGCCAGGGCGCGGACTTCGGCCGGCTTCATGCGGTGGTAAACCTTTTCCGGATCGCGCCGCTCGACGTTGGTCAGCGAGGCCTTGGCCAGGCGCGTCTCGATGTCCATGACGGTTCGGGCAGCGGCCGCAGCCCGGGCAGGGTCATCGCCCAGCAACTCGAACATCCGCCTGATGTGCTGCACGTAATCCTCGCGCAGCTTGCGGGACTTCTCGTCCTCGCGCGTGTAGTAATCGCGGTCAGGCAGCCCCAGGCCGCCCTGGTCGATTTCCCCGATAACCTCGGTGCTGTTCCTGTAGTCCTGGGTGGAACTCAGCCGGAAGAGCGTGTCCGCACCAAAGCTCTGGAGACGCAGGATGGCGCGCCGCAGGCCGGCCGGGTTTGAGATGTTGTCAATGCGCTTGAGTTCGGGTTCCAGCGGCGCGAGTCCCGCCGCTTCAATGCCCGGCTCGTCCATGCATGCGGCGTAGTAGTCGCCGATCTTCTGCTCCACCGAGCCTTTCGGCGCCGCGGTGTTCCGGGCTGCCTCCTCCAGGATGGCCCGCAGGTTTTCCCGATTCGCCTCATTCAGAATATTGAAGCTGCCCCAGCTCGGATGAGTAGACGGAATAGGATTCCTCGCCAGCCAGCCACCATTCGCGTACTGGTTGAAGTCGTCGCACGCCTTGCAAGTGGGATCCATGTTGGCAGGATCGAACCCGGCAGAGGCCAGGTCGCCGGCCTGCTGGGCCACTCCCAGTGACCCCAGCGTGAGCATGACGATGCATACCCAAATCCTGAAGTTCTTCATGAAGGGTTCTCCTTGTGACAATCTTCTATTCGACGGAGGGGATAGAGAAAGGACAGCCTTCCCTCCCCCTCCCTGGAAATTATGATGAAAACGCTCAATCGGTTCCGCATTCTACCCTTTCAGGACCCTCACTCGCGAGAGGAAAGTCACGATGTCAGGAATGACGGCCTCTGGGGCACAAGCAAGCTATCCCGCGTCATTCCGAGCGTTGCAAAGGATCTCGCTCTGAAAACAGGCTCGAGGAAATTCCGGATTAACGCAGACCGGTCTTCCGTCGCGACTGGAGCTAAGATCAGTCAGCGGCCCTTCTGCCTTTCGAGGTTTGTAAGGGTCCGTAGCGCGAGTTCGTCCGCGGGCTCCATTTCCAGAATTTTGCGCAGTTCCGCGACGGCATCCGCCTGCTTTCCTTCCGCCAGCAGCACGCGGGCCAGGGCATGGCGGCTCGCCACCGACCGGGGGTCGAGGTTCACGGCCCGCTGCAGGGATTCCTCGGCTTTGGAAAGCTCTCCCTGCCGCTCCAGCGCCAGCCCCAAGCCATAGTGGGCAGCCGCAAGGTTCGGTGAACGCCGGAGGGCCTCCTGGAAAGCGCTCGCCGCGGGCCCCGGCTGGTCCATTTCCAGCAGCGCGCCTCCCAGCCCCGCATGGCCGGCGGAATTTGACGGGTCGATTTGTACCGCCTGGCGGAAGTATGCCGCGGCGGCAGGATATCTCCTCATGAGCATCATCAGCTCGCCCCGAACCACCCTGGCGGGCGCGTAGCGCGGCCCCACCTTTTCGGCGATCTGCAAGTCCCGCAGCGCCTCTTCCAACTTCCCCTGCCGCAACGCCAGCACGCTCGCCAGGGTGAGCACCCGGGGGTCGTCCGTGCCCGGCTTGCGAAGGTCCGCGATAGCAGCCTGGGCCGCGCTGAGATTCCCCTCCTGAAACAGCACCTCTGCCTGACGCAGATTCGCTTCGAAGCGGGTGACGGCCCTCCTCTGCAGTCCGAACGAAACCAGCACCAGCGCGGCAAGGCCGGCCGCCGAAATCCTTGCCTGACGCCGCGACACGGCGTGCGGGTGCAGTATCAGGCCCACCAGCGCTCCGGTCAGGGCACCGCCGATGTGGGCGTAATTGTCGATGCCGCTTCGCGTGAGGCCGTAATAGAGGTTGTAGCCCAGAAATGGCAGGGCGCCCGTCCCGAAGGTAGCCTGAAGATTTTCCGGAATCTGGTCGGAGTAGCGAAGCCCCGCCACCACCATGGCCGCCGCCACGCCGAAAATGGCGCCTGAGGCCCCGGCCGAGATCACCTGCGGCGAGACAAATTCGTTCAGGAAAAAACTGGTCAGCGTCCCGCCCACGCCCGACGCGAGATAGAGAAAGGCAAAATGCGTCGAACCGTAAAGGTGCTCCAGCAGATTGCCCAGAATGAAGAGGCCGATGCAGTTGAACAGAAGATGGAAGATTCCGATGTGCAAAAAGGCCGCTGTTACGAACCGCCAGTATTCTCCATTTTCGATGGACGGCCCATGCTGCGCGCCGAATCGGATCAGATTTAAAGAATTGGTTGAACCCCCGCTCAGCGTCTGGAGGATGAAAATTGCCAGATTCAGGATGATGATGGTAACCACCACCACGGGAAACGGTGCTGCCTGGCCGTCTCGAGCCTGGGAATGGTACGCGAGTTGTCCGCCCTGGGTGGTCGCCATTGTGTGCTCGCCGCCCCAGCATAGCATTATTCGCAGCAGCGCAGGACCGCCCTCTGGCCCTGCGGCCTTTGCCGCCGCCAGGCTGGACTGCGAGCCTTGCGCTACAACGACCGGGTCTGGCGTATAATCGCTGCCCAGGGCAAAACGATGCTGATTGTGATGAAGCCGCACGCCACCGAAGACGACATCCGGCGGGTGTGCGCGAAAATCGAGGCCATGGGCTACCGGCCGCATCCCATGCCGGGGGCGCAGCGCACGGCGGTGGGAATTACGGGCAACCCCGGGGCGCTCCATCCCGAGGATTTCGAGACGCTGCCCGGCGTGGCCGAGGCAATTCGCGTCTCGAAACCCTACAAACTGGTCAGCCGCGAAGTGAAGGCGGAAGATTCGATCATTCCGGCAGGAGAGCGGGCAGCCGCGACCCCGGCACCCATCACCTTCGGCGGCGCGGAACTTCAGGTTATTGCGGGCCCGTGCTCGGTCGAGAGCCGCGAGCAGGCCTTCGCCGCGGCGGCTCGCGTCAAGGCGGCGGGCGCCCGGCTGTTTCGCGGCGGGGCATACAAACCGCGCACCTCGCCCTATGCCTTCCAGGGACTGGGCGAAGAAGCCCTGAAAATCCTGGCCGAAGTGCGGGAGGCGTTCGGACTGGCCATCGTCACCGAAACGATTGACCCGGAGAATTGCGACCTGGTCGAGGCGTACGCCGACGTGCTTCAGGTGGGGGCGCGCAACATGCAGAATTTCAGCCTGCTCAAGCGCGTGGGTCGCTCGAAAAAGCCGGTGCTCCTCAAGCGCGGCATCGCCGCGACGCTGGAAGAGTTTCTGATGGCGGCGGAGTATATTCTCTCCGAAGGCAATTACAACGTTATACTTTGCGAGCGCGGCGTGCGCACCTTCGCCGACCACACGCGCAACACGCTCGATCTGAGCGTGATTCCGGCCGTCAAGGAACTCTCGCACCTGCCCATTATCGCCGACCCCAGCCACGGCACCGGGAAGCGCGACAAGGTGACGCCGCTGGCGCGCGCCGCCATCGCCGTGGGCGCCGACGGCCTGATCGTCGAAGTCCATGACCAGCCCGACCAGGCCCTCTCCGACGGCTACCAGTCGCTCTTCCCCGCCCAGTTTGACGAACTGATGAGACAGGTGGCGGCCATCGCGCCGGTAGTGGGAAGAACATTGAAGATCGCGCATTGAAGATTGCAGGACAGAGATTTTCCTGCGCGCTGTTGACGGATCCTCGCCTTATGGCCTCCACTAAAGTCGCAGCAATTTGCCATTCTCCCTCTTTGATTCTCAATGGATTTGCACTGCTTTTCTGTCTGGCGTTACTGGGCTCTTGCAGCTCCCCTCCCGCTCCCCCCGCGCCCTACCGGGCGTTCGTTGTCTGCCAGGATTCAAGCACCGTGGCAGTTGTGGATATGGCGGAGCTCCGCACCGTCGCTGCAATCGAGGTTTCTCCTCACCCGGAGGCGGCGGTGCGGCGTCCCCGAAGCCCGGAGATCTACGTTACGGGGCCTGGGGGGCTCGACCGGATTGACGCCCAGAACCTCAAGGTTTACTTGAAATCGCGCACAAACCAGCATCCGCGCAGTCTGGTCTTTTCGTCCGACGGCCGATTGGCCTACTACTTGGTGGGGCCAGCGGTTGCCGCGAATTCCGAGGCTCGGCCACCCGAATCGGGGACCAGCCATATCGTGATCTACGACTGCGAGGCGCGGCGCGAGGCGGGCCAGATTGCCGCCCGCGCCACGCTCGCGCGCCTGGCGCTCAGCACCGACGGTAAGATGTTGCTGGCAACGGACCCTTCAGCCGGCGCCCTCCATTGCTTCGACATTGCCACGCGGCGGGCCGTGGGAACGATTCAGGCCGGGCGGGGAGCCGGGGCCATCGCCGTACTGCCCTACGGCAGCAAGGCCTTCGTGGCGAACGCCGGAGAGAACACCGTGTCGGTGGCGGACCTCACCGCGCGGCGGTTGTTCACGCACATTCAGCTGGGCTTGCGACCGGATTCCCTGCTGCTTAAACCGGACGGCGGCGAACTGTTCGTGCTGTCGCCGGGCGCCTCCAGCATCACCGTGGTGGACACCTTTCACGACAACGTGCTTCAAATGCTGCCGGCGGGACGCGATCCGGTAGCGGGGGCGTTTCGTCGGGACTCGAGCGTGCTCTATCTGGCCAATGCCGGCGACGGGTCGGTCATGGCGCTGGATGTGACGACGCGTGCCGTCCTGGCTTCCACGTTTGTGGGGAGCGAACCGCGCGCCCTGGCGCTAACACCCGACGAACGATTCCTGGCGGTCGCCGACGCCGGCACCTCCAGCCTGGCCGTGCTGATCGCCGAACCCTCGCGCATGGCCCCTTCCCGCTCCATGCTTGTCACCAGTCTGCCGGTGGGAGCCAGGCCAGTCGCCGTCATCATTCCGGATGCGAATGGACAAGTGACTCGTGACAAGTGACGAGCAAACGACCGCGAATAAGGATCCGGCTCTGCTGCGACCGGTGATGCGGTCACGCATCACTCGGCACTGTTTTTCATGTCGGCGCGCCGACAAGCCTTCAAGCTTTGGTTGATGTCGGCCTCCCTCGCAGAATCCCATCCCACTCATGCAACTTTTACTCCCCTATTCTTGCATCACACTGCTAGAATCGTGACCGGGTTATGCGGAAAGCTCTCCTCCAGAACACATGCTCGCTTCGACGGCTGGCGCTGCTGCTGGCGGCGCTGCCCTTCGCCTCACCCTTGCTTTGCGCGCAAGGAACCGTGCTGGTCGGCTTTGTCGTTCCGGCAGGCGCGGAATACCAGGTCGGCGCGCCCGTCTACTTCGACACCGTCATCCAGAACCGCTCCACCGACACGGTGCGCGTGAACCTGGGCCATCACGGCAAATGGAATTATGAGTTTGAACTGGCGAAACCGGACGGCACCAGGGCGTCCGTGCCTCCTTACCGCAAGGTGGGGCCGGGGCCCAAGGGCCTGATCACCGTCGGCCCTCACCAGACGCGCGTGCGGCGCGTGGTGCTCGACGATTGGACGACCATCTCACAGCCGGGCGAGTACACGCTCAAAGTGCGGCTGACCGTGCTGCTCAGTTCCTCGGGCAGCATTTCCTGGCAGAAGGAGTTTTATAATGACCTCAAGTTGGTCGTCGGACCGCGCGATCCTGAGAAACTCCAGACCCTCTGCGAACGCCTGACCGAAGCCGCCTTGAATTCCCCCGACCCCGATGCCGCCGTCGACGCGGCTATGACCCTGAGCTACGTCCAGGATCCTATGGCCGTTTCCTACCAGGCGCGCATACTTTCCGCCGGTTCGCCCGCGGCGCGCTCGAGCGCTGTCACAGGCCTCGCCCGCATCGGCACCCCCGAGGCCCAGGCAGCTCTCAAGGCCGGACTTGCCACCGCCGACCCCGACCTGAAATCCAAGATCGAGTCCGCCCTCACCCAGATCAAACCGGCAAGCTGAAAAGCAGTGACCGACGACGAGAAAGGAACGGAAAGCTCGTATCGCTGACCCCTCGGACCTGTTCAGTGTGCCGGACCCCTTGGGACGAGCGGCGCAATTCCCTCCCCGCGATTCGTCACGCATCACTGGCGATCGAGGTTTACCACCGAACCACGTCTTCGGCGGCCTCCAGGGTGATCCAGCCTTCGGGGGGAATAACTTGCAGCGGCAGGTTGTTGGCCCAGAGGCTTACCTGGACCTGAATCTTCTCGCCGGGGCCGAGTCCTGCCAGTTCGTAACCGCATCCCAGCTCGAAGATTTGTCCGTAGGCCACGCGCAGTTGCCGCTCGGTGGCGAGCGGAACCAGAAGAGGCTCGTTTCCCTTCCAGAACTGCACGGTGCCCAGGCGGCGACCCACAATGAAAGCGTTCAGGCGGGCGCGTGCCGAGCCGTTTAGGTTCACTCGAATTTCGAGTTCGGGGTAGTCGTCCAGAATGTCCGGCCGGAAATCCACCCGCAGGTAAAAGGCCTGCTTCCCCGCCCCGAAATAAACCGCTTCCACGCACTCCGCGCCACCGTGCATGGAGCCCGACCGGTAGTCGGGCGAATAGACACCCGCCCCCAGCCACTCAAAGTAGTTGGTCACGCGGCCGTCCACGGTGGGCGCCAGAGGCGCCGTCGGCTCCGTCAGACGGGCGCGAACGTGGGGCTTCTTGATGGGAACGGCCAGTTCGTCCGGCGGCGTGCCGCCCAGCAGGCGATAGATGTTGCTGAGATGCTTGCGGTAAAGGAGATCGAATTCGGCTTCGTGGGCGCAGGAGTGCTCCGGGCCGTACCACCAGCACCAGTCGCTGCCCTCCGCGATCCACACCTCCTGCTCGGCCAGCTTCACATTCTCCGGGTCGAGCCCGGGGTCTCCCGATCGCAGGGCAAAGAAATCGCGCGCGTCGTTGAGCAGGTCCCAGGCGTGGTTGTCTTCCTCGGCCCCGATCCAAACGTCGAAGTTCGCGTTGATCCACGATCCCGGCACGACGTGCGTCAGCGTCCCCGCATCGCTGAGGGTCAAAGCTTCACTGGCCGTGACGGCCCGCATCTCGGGGTCATTCGACACGCGCCCGTAGAAAGCCTTGAGAAAATCGCGCCCGTTGCGCGGGAAGTATTCCCAGGCGTTCTCCCCGTCCAGGATCACCGAAACCACGGCCGGCTTGTCGCCGCGGCTGCGCCCCGCTGCTTTGATCCGCTGGTGAAGGTCGGCCGCCGCCGCCTGCGGATCCATGCGCGAATAGACGAAACCAATGAGGTCGGAAATGTGGTGGTCGCGGAAAAACATGCCGATGGACCGATCGCCGTCCTGGTAGCGGTGCGGGCGGTAGAGCTCGTGGCCCCCGCTGGTCGTGCCGTCGCTCTGGCGGTAGAAACCCATTTGCAGCGAACGCCCCAGCACCCCTTCGTCGGTGGCTGTCCACTCGAAGCCCTCCTGCATGGCGAGACGCAGGACTTCGTCCGAAACGCTTCCCTCCGACGGCCAAAGCCCGCGCGGGCGAGCACCGAAGACCCGCTCGTGAAGCTCCACGGCCGCACGCAGCTGCGCCCGCGCATCCTCGGGATGACGAAATGTGCGCCGCGGCAACCGAACTCCCGGGTGCGATTCGGCCGCGATATCCGTGTTGCAAAGCAGGGGGAGAATGGGGTGGTAAAACGGCGAGGTGGAGAGTTCGATCTGGCCCCTCGCGACTGCCTGCCGGCATTCTTCAAGTATTGCTTTAAATAGTTCAATCCCTTTCCGCCGTACCGTTTGCTTGTCAGCTTCCGAATAGTTCCGTGCCTTTTCGACCAAAGCGCGGATCTCCGGGTCGGTCTCCAGATAGATCTCGTCGAACCAGGCGAGTTGAGACAGCACTTGCAGGTCCAGCAGGTCGTGCAGGCCGAAGAGGCGGTAACGCTCCGTCAGGTCCTGGCCCACGCGGGCCCTCTCAAAGAGCTCCTGAAAACGCGGGTAACGCGCCAGAAGGTTTTCCCGGTTGATATGAAACGCAAAATCCAGAAGGGTCAGGCGCTCGGCGGGGAGGAGCTCTGCGGCGGGTTTGAAGGCGATACGGTAGGGCTCGGCCCGCACGTTATCGGCGGCATAGTCCTCGATTTGCGCCACCAGCGAGGGAACAAAGTTGAAGGTAGCATGGAAATTGGGAAAGTCCTTGAGCATCGCCACCATGCCGTAATAATCCTTCCAGGCGTGCAAACGGGTCCAGGGCATGGCGTACACGCCCGCCGACAAGTCCTTGTAGAAGGGCTGGTGCATGTGCCAGAACAGCATGAGGTAAGTCTGAGGCATGTGGTTCGAGGCGGCGTTTACGACCGTACGCCAGTATGCTAGCATCAGTGCGTTCAGGCGTCTAGGGGTCTGCCGCCATGCGCATCCTGACTCGCTACATTCTTAAGGAGATCTTCGCGCACTCCTTGCTGGGGCTGCTGGTCTTTACCTTCGTCATCTTCGTCCGGCACGTGGGGCGACTCATGGAGCTCGCGGTCCGCAATAACCTGCCCGCCACCAACGTCCTGACGCTCTTTCTGCTTCCTGTCCCGAGCATCCTGGTTCTGACCATCCCCATGGCCGTGCTGGTGGGAATCCTGATCGGGTTGAGTCGCATGTCGGCTGACGGGGAAGTGATCGCGGCACGCGCCGTGGGAATCGGCACGCGGCATTTTGTGCGGCCTGTGATGGTGGTGGCAGTGGCCGCCTGCGCCGTGGCCATGTATATGAGCCTGGTGCTCGCTCCGCAGTCGGCCCGCCAGTTGCACCGGCTGGAGCGGGAAATCGGCGCCGGCGCCGTGACGCGCGAGATTCAGCCCCGCATTTTTGTCGAGCAGTTTCCGAACCTGCTGCTCTACATCCAGGACGTGACCGACGCCGAATCGGAATGGCATGGGGTGTTCATTGCCGATTCGAGCGACAAGCAATCTCCCAAGGTCACCCTCGCCGAACGCGGACGCGTGGTGATCGACCGCCCCAATCAACGGATCACTTTCCACCTCGAGCGTGGCAGCACCCACGAGATCGATCCGGACCGGCCGGAACAATACTCCGTCGCCCAGTTTATGGAAACCGCGATTCCCATCCCCATCCCACAGCGCGATGCGGGACGCGACGAGTGGCAGGCGCCCATGGCTCTGTCCTTGAGCGATTTGCGGGTGCCGGCATCCGATTCGGTGCGCCGGCTGGCACTTCAAGTAGAACTTCAATATCGCTTCGCCCTGCCCGTGGCGACGCTGGTCCTGGCGCTGGTGGGAATCCCTCTCGGCCTCTCCACCCGCAAGGGGGGTAAGGCCGTGGGCGTCATTCTCACCATTCTTCTGGTGTTTGTTTATTACATGCTGATGGCTTTCGGGCTCGGGTTCGCCCGCCAGGGTCGCATCCCGCCCGTCCTCGGCCTCTGGCTGGCCAATGCGGTCTTCGCCGTGGTTGGCGTCTTAATGCTTTCCAACCTGCGCGGCGTGCGCCAGAGGGTGCATGTGGTGCAGGACTGGTTTGAAGAGCTGTGGAAGGGCTGGCAAAAACGGCGCGAAGCCCCCCGCCAGGCTGGAGAAGGGCTCGCCGCCGGAAACAGGATTGACCCACGAGCCGTGGGCGAGCGATGGGTCCAGCTTCTCGATCTCTATGTCATGCGCACCTGGCTGTTCTATCTCCTGATGCTCCTCGTGACTTTCTGCGGCATTTACATCATCTTCGACTTCTTCCAGCTGCTGGGCGACATGGTGCGGAACCGCGTTCCGGCGATCGTGGTCTTCGATTACTACCGCTTTCTGCTGCCCCAGATCGTGTACTTGATGTTGCCGCTGGCCGTGCTGGTCGCAACGCTGGTCTGCTTCGGCATTCTCACCAAGTCGAATCAGGTCACGGCCATGCTTTCGGTGGGGGTCAGCCTGTACCGCGCGGCGGCGCCGGTGCTGCTGAGCTCCGCCATTCTCAGCGGGCTCATGTTCGTGATGGCGGATTACACTCTGCCCGAAACCAACCAGCAGCAGGACGCCTACCGCAACCAGATCAAGGGCAAGCCGCCCCAAACCTCCTTCCGCCTGGGTCGCCAGTGGATTTTCGGGCAGGGGGCGAGAATCTACAACCACCGCTTCTTCGATCCCGACCAGAACGTATTTGCGGGCCTTTCGGTGTTTGAATTCGACCCGCAGACCTACCGCCTCGAGCGACGCATCTACGCCAGCCGCGCCGCCTGGGATGATGCGGTGCATGGCTGGGTGCTGCGCGACGGCTGGGCGCGCGACTTCCGCGGCGACCGGGTGACCGCCTACACGCCCTTTGCCGTAGCCAATTTCGTGGAACTCACCGAGGAGCCGCAGTATTTCAAGAAAGAAGTGAAGCCCTCCGCTCAAATGAGTGCCTGGGAATTGCGGGATTATATCCGGGAACTTCGGCAGAGCGGCTTCGACGTGGTGCGACTTTCAGTTCAGTTCTATCGAAAATTCTCATTCCCGCTGATTGCCTTTGTGGTGACCCTGATCGCCGTTCCCTTCTCGCAGACCATGGGTCGCAAAGGTGCCGTCTCCGGCTTCGCCGTCAGCATTGGCATCGCCATTCTCTACTGGTCGCTTTCCAGCCTGTTTGAATCGCTCGGGAACCTCAGCCAGCTGCCCCCGATGATTGCCGCCTGGTCGCCCGATCTGCTCTTCGGCCTGTGCGGGACCTATATGCTCCTGCGCGCCCGAACGTAAGAACTAAGAACAGTGACAAGTGATCTTCGCGGCTTCATCTGCTCATCCCTCATCACTCGTGAAGGGTCACCGGTTTCATGTCGGCGCGTCGACATGGGGAGACCAGTGACAAGGGAAGGGCGTCAGGCGGTGAGTTCCAGCTCCTGCCGAGAAACAAAAGCCCCGCGGAGGGATTTCCGCGGGGCCCGCAATACTTAAAGCATTACTTTAATTCTGAAAATCGCAAGATTCGCACCCTTCTTGCTCGTCGCGCGTCACGCCTGGCTCGTCACTAGGCAGTGGAATACGCCTTCGCCGCGGCCTTCCTCACAGCCGACTGCGCTGCCGCCAGCCGGGCGATGGGCACACGGTAGGGCGAGCAGCTCACATAGTTGAGTCCCGCCTCGGCGCAGACTTCGATCGAGGACGGATCGCCGCCGTGCTCGCCGCAGATTCCAACCTTGAGGTTCGAGCGCGTCGCCCTTCCCTCCGCGGTCGCGATCTTGAGCAGGCGCCCCACGCGCTTCGGATCGAGCTGGGCAAAGGGGTCCGAGGGCCATATTTTCTGCTTCGTGTACGCGTTGATGATCTTCCCGCAATCGTCGCGGGAAAGGCCGAAGGTGGTCTGCGTCAGGTCGTTGGTTCCGAAGCTGAAGAACTCGGCTTCCTTGGCGATTTCGTCGGCCGAGAGCGCCGCCGCCGGCAGTTCGATCATGGTGCCCACCAGGTAATCCACCTTGACGCCTTTCTTCTTCGAGACCTCCTCGGCGGCGCGCACCACGATCTCCTTCTGCACCTGAAGCTCTTTCACGTCGCCCACCAGCGGAATCATGACTTCCGGCTTGGCATCGAAGCCGTGCTTCTTGCAGTCGGCCGCCGCCTCGAAAATGGCGCGTGCCTGCATCTCGGTGATTTCCGGATACATGATCCCCAGCCGGCAGCCGCGCAGACCGAGCATGGGATTGAACTCATGCAACCCTTCCACGACAGCCAGCAACTTCTTCAGTCGCCCGAGCTTGGGGCTCTTCTTCCCGGCCGCTTCGAGCCTGGCGATTTCCACCATCAGCTCTTCCCGTTTGGGCAGGAATTCGTGCAACGGCGGGTCGAGCGTGCGAATGGTGACCGGCAGTCCGTTCATGGCTTTGAAGAGCCCATAGAAGTCCTTGCGCTGCATGGGCAGTAGTTTGGCCAGGGCGGCGCGGCGTTCCTTCTCGAGCTTCTTGGCTTCGGCCGGATCGCTGGTATCCTTGCAGGCCATGATCATGCGCTGCACGTGCGGCAGACGATCCTTCTCGAAGAACATATGCTCGGTGCGGCACAGGCCGATGCCCTCGGCGCCGAAGTTGCGGGCCACCAGGGCATCGCGCGGAATATCGGCGTTGGCCCGCACGCCCAGCTGGCGATATTGATCGGCCCATTCCATAAACTTGGCGAAGACGCCGCTGTGCGGGTCGGGCTCGACCAGGTGCACCTTGCCTTCAATCACGCGGCCGGTGGAACCGTCGAGCGTCATCCAGTCGCCTTCTTTGAGCGTCTTGCCTGCCACGCGGATCTGCTTGCGGGCGGCGTCCACGTCCACGTCGCCGGCGCCCGCCACGCAGGGCTTGCCCATGCCGCGCGTCACCACCGCCGCGTGCGAGGTCATGCCGCCGCGCGATGTCAGAATGCCCACCGCTACTTCCATGCCGTGAATATCGTCGGGAACGGTTTCGGCGCGCACCAGGATGACGGGGTGATTCTTGCCCTGATTCACGGCTTCATCGGCGGTAAACACAATGCGGCCCACCGCTGCTCCGGGCGAGGCGGGCAGTCCTTTGGCCAGCACGGTCAGCGGCTTCGATTCATCCAGCACCGGGTGAAGCAGCTGGTTGAGCTGGTCGGGCTCCACCCGCAGCAGCGCTTCTTCCGGCTTGATCAATCCCTCCTCCACCATTTCCACCGCGATGCGGACGGCGGCCGGGCCGGTGCGCTTGCCGGCGCGGGTTTGCAGCATGTAGAGCTTGCCTTCCTGGATGGTGAACTCGAAGTCCTGAACGTCGCGATAGTGCTTTTCCAGCCGGGTGGTGATTTCGCGCAGCTGGTTGTAAACGTCCGGCATGATCTCGCCCAACTGCTTGATGGGAACCGGCGTGCGCACGCCCGCCACCACATCCTCGCCCTGGGCGTTCATCAGGAATTCGCCGTAGAATTCCTTTTCGCCCGTCGCCGGATTGCGGGTGAAGCCGACGCCCGTGCCCGACTGCTCCCCCATGTTGCCGAACACC
>CAZHKT010000032.1:0-29100 GCA_964533045.1 uncultured Acidobacteriota bacterium
AGACACCCTCTCTCTTTCCAACTCAATTTTCAACACGAAATGTTACAGCCTAGCTTCCAAGGGTCCCAGAGAGTGCCTGCCCCGCCCATCCTTTTCGGCCCGGGCGTTGCAAGCATCGCCTCTACGCTAAATCTTCGGCAGGACGATTCCCTGCTGCGATTGGTATTTGCCTTTCTTGTCCTTGTACGAGACGTCGCACATTTCGTCGGACTCGAAGAAGACGATCTGGCAGAGGCCTTCATTCGAGTAGACGCGGGCGGGGAGCGGGGTGGTGTTGGAGATTTCGAGCGTGACGAAGCCCTCCCACTCGGGCTCCAGCGGGGTGACGTTGACGATGATGCCGCAGCGCGCGTAGGTGGACTTGCCCACGCAGAGGGTAATCACGCTACGCGGGATCCTGAAGTATTCCACCGAGCGCGCCAGGGCAAAGGAATTGGGCGGGACGATGCACACCGGGCCCTTGAATTCGACGAACGACTTCTCGTCAAAGTGTTTAGGATCAACAATCGTGCTGTTCACATTGGTGAAGATCTTGTACTCGTCGGCCACGCGCAGGTCGTAGCCGTAGGCAGAGACTCCGTAGGAAATCACGCCTTCGCGCACCTGCCGGTCGGCAAAGGGGTTAATCATGTCCTGCTCCAGCGCCATGCGCCGAATCCAGCGATCGTTCTTCACGGCCATTCAAGTCCACCTCGTAGGGATGTAATAGTCGAGCAGGATTCCAGCCCGGCAATTCAACGAACCGCCCTGAAGGGCGGTGCGACAGGTTCTTGCATCGCGGCCCTGCGAGCCGCGTCGGCGCGGATCACAGACCCGCGTCACGGCGCCGCCGCTTAGATTGCAGGCGGGTCGCCTCCGCTCCCAGGTCGGCAGGCAGAGGCCGCCGCTACAGCAAAGTGAGTCGGGAATGATATTACAGGTGAAAGTGCTTGACAACGCTTAAACGCATTTCTTAGGATTAAACCTAGTCTTTTCAGGAGGTTCGCGTGATTAAGCTAGATATCATCAATGAGGTCGTGGCACGAACCGGCATTACCAAGACCAGGGCTGAGATGGCCGTCGAGACCGTCTTCGATTCCATGAAGAAGGCCCTCGCCCAAAATGACCGGATCGAGCTGCGCGGATTCGGCGTTTTCAACGTGAAGCCGCGCAAGACGGGCATCGGCCGCAATCCGCGAACCGGCCAGGAAGTCAGCATCCCTCCCGGCAAGGCCGTCCGCTTCAAGCCCGGCAAAGAGCTGCAATCGCTCTAACGTCACCCGTGTTCACTCTGCGCGAAGCGAAGGATCTGCATTTCCCTGCTCCTGCGCTGCACGAGCAGTTGCTTCGCCTGCCGCCAGGCAGACTCCGTGTGGCAGGCAGGGAGGTTCATTTTGCAGCGGCGCGGTGGATGGCCTGCACGACTCGGTCGAGTTCATCCACAATTTCCCCCCCGCCCGCTTCGCGGAAGGCCTTAACCAGCTCGCTGTAGTACCACAGCGTTCCTTCTTTGCCGCCCTTGAAACGATCCCAGAGCGCTTCACCTTCGGTAAAGTAATCGGAGAGAATGGCGAGGGCGTTGTCCAGCTTGTCCGAAGCGGAGACCAGGCGGGTGGAGGGTGAGGCGTGTCGCACGTGAGCGATATAAGCCTCCTTGCGCGCTCGCCAGGGGGGCTTGGGAACCTGGTCGGTGTCCGTGCAGCCCTCGACGATGGCGGCAACCGCGGGTCCGAAGCGCCGCTTAATCTCAGCCAGGGTGGGCGCCCCGCCCTGGTCCTCGACCGCATCGTGCAACAGCGCGGCGATGGCTTCATCCTCGTTCGCGCCGTACCGCATGGCAATGCTCGCCACCGAAAGCAGGTGAGCCGCGTACGGAATCGTTGTTCCTTTCCGAAATTGCCCGGCGTGCAGGCGCAAGGCGTAAACCGCTGCCTCTTCAAATCGTGACGTCAGTTGCATCGCTTCCCTTCCCTTCACCGGATGCTGACCGGGTCCATGTCCATCATGACGGATCGCGGAGGCACGCCGCGCCGTTCACATTCGGTTTCGAGCCGGCGCAGAACTTCGTTCAGGCTGGCGCGCGACGCAGCCTTGATCAAAAACTGAATCCGGTAGCAGCCCTTGATGCGCGCCAGCGGCGCCGAAGCCGGGCCGAGCACCCGTAACCCATACTCGTCCGCCACGCCTGCCAGAAACTTCCCGATGCCGCTTGCCACGTGTGCCGCGACTTCCAGCTTGGACCCTTGCGCGATCACGTTGGCCAGGGCTCCCGCCGGCGGATAGTGCATCATACGCCGAAAGCGCATTTCCTTGCTGTAGAACCCTTCGTAGTTCTGATCGGCAGCGAGCAGGATGGCATAGTGCTCAGGATAGAACGTCTGCACCAGCACGCGCCCCGGTGAATCGCCGCGACCGGCGCGCCCCGCCACCTGAGTCAGCAACTGGAACGTCCTCTCGGCAGCCCGGAAGTCGGGCATGGACAGCCCCTGGTCGGCCGAGACCACGCCCACCAGCGTCACGCCGTGGAAGTCGTGCCCCTTCGCGATGAGCTGCGTTCCCACCAGAATGTCCACCTTGCGCTCGCGGAAGTCGGAAAGGATCTTCTGGTAAGCGCCGGCTCGCTGTGCCACGTCGCGGTCGAGCCTCGAGACGCGCGCTTCCGGGAAGGCTTCCTTAATTTTGCCCTCCACCTTCTCCGTCCCCTCGCCGACGTAGTAAAGGTATTCGCTCCCACAGGACGGACAGTGGGAGGGGACCGCCGCCGAGTATCCGCAGTAATGGCAAATGAGGCGATGTTCGCGCTTGTGGTAGGTGAGCGAAATCGAACAGTTGACGCAGCGCGACGATTCGCCGCAGGCCCGGCAGAGGAGGAACCACGAGTAGCCGCGGCGGTTGATCAGAATCATGATCTGGCCGCCGCGCCCGAGTTCCTCCTCCATGGCCTCTTTCAAGCGGCGGGAGAACGGAACTTGCGTGTGCGTCTCGCGGAATTCCTTGCGCATGTCCACGATCTCAACCGTGGCGAGCGGACGGCCGCGCACCCGCTCTTCGAGTTTGAGCAGGCGGTACTTGCCTTCGCGCGCGTTGGTATAGGACTCGAGCGACGGCGTGGCCGAGCCCAGAACCACCAGCGCCTGCGCCAGGCGCGCGCGCACCACGGCGGCGTCGCGTCCGTGATAGCGCGGCGTTTCCTCCTGCTTGTAACTGCTTTCGTGCTCCTCGTCCACGATAATCACGCCCAGGTTGTCGAGGGGGGCAAATACCGCCGAGCGCGTGCCCAGCACCACCCGCGCTTCGCCCCGCCGCGCCGCCCACCAGGCATCGTGGCGAACATTCTCAGCCAGGCCGCTGTGCAGCACCTCGACCTGGTTTCCGAATCGGGCGCGAAATTGCGCCTGCACGGCCGGCGTCAGGGCGATCTCCGGAACCAGCATCAGCGCCGTCCTGCCCCGCGCGAGGCACTTCGAAATCAGACGAAGATAGACCTCCGTCTTCCCGCTGGCGGTCACGCCGTGCAACAGTACCGCCTCAAACTTGCCCTGTTCGAGTAGTGCCGTCAATTCCTCAAGCGCCTTCGATTGCTCCGCGGTCAGGTCGTGAGGCTCCGCGTCAACCGCCGGCGCCGAGGCCGCGCGCGCGGGCGATTCCAGGTTCAGCCAGCCTTTCTCGTTCAGTTTGCGCAGATGCGCCAGCGTGGCGCGAGTCGTCCTGAGGAGTTCGCGGTGATCTTCTGCGAAACCAGATTCGGCGAGTGCATCGAGAATCCGCCGCGCCACGGGAGAAATCTTTTGGGGACGGTCGGGGATAGATGCGCCGGCCAGGCGGACGCTCCAGACTTCCTGCCGAGCCCGCGGGCGGCGGATCTCCGACAGTTCGGCCAGGCCTTTCTCCACTGCGCCTCGCGCCAGCGCCGAGCCGCGGCCGGGGAATCGGCGCACCAGACTTTCCATGCTGACTCCCCGGGCATCCCGCTCGGCCGCGACCGCCGAAAGGAATTGGGCCTCTTCGCTCGCGCGGGCCTCATCCAACAGGTTCGACTGCAATTCGCGCAGCCGCGCGACTCCGGCTTCGGTCAGCTTCACCCGTTTCTCGCGTCGCATTTCGGAGCGAAGCGGAAGCATGGCGCGGAAGACCTCACCCACCGGCGCGAGGTAGTATTCTGCGATCCAAAGTCCCAGGGTCAGTAGCTCCGGGGTCAAGACGGGCTCGGGGTCAAGAACTTTCAGGAGGGAACGAACCTTCACACCGGCCGCGACGCTCGCCACCGGCTCCACAGCAATGCCCACCGCGGTCCGCCTCCCCAGCGGCACCTGCACGCGCTGGCCCACCTGCACGTCCATGCCCGGGGGAACCTGATAGGTCAGCGGGGCGCGCAGCGCCGAGAGCACCGCCACGTTGATCAGGGTTTCTGCGGGCTTTCGCGCCATGCAGGCATTCTATGCCGGGAAACAGGAGCAGGGGAAGCGGTCCAAGTGCGAGGTTTGGCTAATTGTGAATGCCGGCGATCTTCTTGGCGAGGTTGGCGAATATCGTGTTGATCTCCTGCGCGATCGCGCCCATGCCCGCGGTGGCCGCCAGTGCGATGATCACAGCGACCAGCGCGTACTCCACCAGATCCTGACCGCCTTCCTCACGGTGGCATCGGGCGATCTCCGCTCGGAAGCGCGCCAGGCCCTTCTGCATCGTGGTCAGCTGCACATCTCACCTCATATCGCCCCGGCGAGCGTCATGCCGGAGAGGAACTATTTGTAGCAGGAGTCCGCTCAAATGCCAAGCAGGAAATGCAAGGCATGCATCTAATCACCATGTAGTTAATAATACACAAGGAATGCATTGGCCTCATCCCTTTCGGGATTGTGCCGCGACCAGGTTAGCGTAAAGGGTTCCCAGCCGCTCCAACATGCGGACGGCGGATGAAAAATTGCGGCGGTTGACGTGCTCGATATTCAGGCCCAGAAGCGGCGGATCCGGCGGTAAGTTGTCGAAAACATCCATGAGAATCCGCTGCGCCAGGTCGAGCGAGCGCTCGAAGCAGGTTTCCCGGGGAGAATCGGGTTTCTCCGTCAGCAGGAAGCGGTCCAGACTGGACGGCAGATCGGCCCCCAACCAGCGCAGAAACTTGAGGTCCCCCGGATGGCTGACCGGCGCGAAACTCAAAAAGACGCGGGCCTCCAGGCCGTTCAGTTTCTGAATCAGCCAGACGATATCGTTGGCATCGAAAAGGACCTGCGAGGTGAAGAAGGTCATTCCCATCTCGGCCTTCGCACGAACGCGCTCGGCTTCATTTTTCCGGCTGGGAATGGTGATGCCGCCCAGCGTGAGCGGGAGTTTGGCATCTCGAATTCGCTTCGCGGTCTCACCCGGCCCGGGGCCAGGATAGTCCCGGCGGGCGGATTCTCCGCCCACCAGCACCGCGCACTCGATACCGAATTTCGCGCGGGTCTCCGCGAACCAGCGAACGGGATCGGCATCATGAACGGTCACGCGATTGATGACCGTTTCAACATTCGCCTCGCGCTGAAGGCGCTCGCCCAGCCAGCGCGGCTCGACCCGCGGGACGAAACGATAGGTGCGCTCCGCGCCGCGTGCTTCATCGTGAATCTCGGGCAAGTTGATGGCGTCGGCCAGGGCGCGCACTCCCGCCGCTTCCTGGAGCACGGCCTCCGTTGCCTCGGGCTTTCCCGCCTCCGGCGGCACGATTTCGAACATCATTACCGGCGCACTTCGGTCCAGCAATTTGTCTTTGAAGCTCACCCTGCATCTTCCCGTCAAGAGTGCTACCTCAACAGCTTAGAGGGCGGGCCTCAAGTTGGCAAGGCTCGAGGCTTCCGATTGGCAGCACCGGCGCCCTCACCGGCGCACGCCGAAGGGAACATCGCCGCGACGGAACCCGAAATCTCATGAAACCCGCCGGTAGCGAATCAGCGCCGTGTCGGGCTTGCGCTCCAGCCTGACCTCGAGGCCGCCGGCGCAAAGCGCTCGACCGGCGAGCCTCCCAGTGTTTCCCCGATCGAGATCCTGGAATTCGTAAGTCGAGTCCGGCTGCAGCGCCCGCAGCGGAAACACGGCCAGTGCGTAGCTGCTTGCCGGGCGCTTCATCGCCACCACCAGACCCTCGCCTTCTGCGGGCAGATCCAGTTGATACGCCATCCAGGCGTCCTCCGCCTGCGTGTATTCGGTCAGCGGGTAGTAGTCACCCAGAAAGTATTTCTGGATGGCCCGGTACTGGTCCAGCAGTCGCTTGGCCTCGGCATAAGGGAAACTCTGGTAATCCGTCTGCCCTTGCGGCATGTCCCCGCGCGTGAAGAGACCATAGTTGAGGCCCGCCGTCATGCTGCTTCGGAGGTGATAGTCGGTGTTGTTCCCCAGGTTTCCGAGCGAGGTCGCATGCAAGGGCGTCCAGAGATTCAAGCCGTAGCTATGGCACTGATTGGCGAGCAGGTTTCCGGTGAAATCGCTGCGCCACAGCGGCACGCTCCGCCCCATCGTTTCCAGATCGATTCGGCGCCCGCCGCTCGCGCAGTTATCAATCATCAGGTGCGGATGGCGGCGGCGCAATTCGTCCCAGAAGGCGTAGAGGCCTTCAACCCACCGAATCTCGGTGATGCCTTGCCGGTCGGGAGCGTCGGCGGCGCGCCAGAACTCGATCGGCGCGATGTTCGCGTCGTGCCGGTAGCCGTCCACGCCGAATTCTTCAATCTTCGAGGAAATGAAATCCGTCAGGAACTTTCGCGCCTCGGGATTCGCCAGATTGAAGAGCCGGTCGTTCTCCAGAAACTGATTCCGAACGCTCTCCTTGGGCACCCAGCGAGGGTCGGACATGGGAACGTCCGAATCCCCGATGCTGACGAAGCCGCGGAAGTTTCTTCGCTCCTTGGGAATGGAGAGCAGCCATTCCGGATGCTCCTTCGCCCAGACCGTCCCGTCGCAGACGCGCTCGGGCTCGAACCAGAGGAGGAACCTGCGGCCGGCCGCGTGGAGCGCGTCGCTGATGGGCCTCAGACCCCGGGGATAAAGATCGTTCTTCACCTGCCAGTTGCCCGGATTCCGCCACCACGGCCCCTCGCCAAACCATTCGGCGTCGATCCAGTAATAATCCATGGGCAGGTTGTGGCCGACAATCTGCCGGATGTTTTCCAGATGATCCGCCGCCGGCGTCGAGCCCCAGTTGTGATTGCAGACCGGCATGGCCAGCGGCTCCCCGCCCACGGCCGGCCGATGATGCGACAGAAGGAACCGGCGCAGCAGATTGTGCCCGCGAAGGCGCTCGCCTTGCCAGAAGAGCAGAAGGAGACGCGGCGTGCGAATCTCCTCGCCCGGACGCAGTTTAAGTCGCGTATGCGCCATGCCGGCGCGCACTCGAAAAGCCGAACCCGACTCCGGCCGCTCGAAACTTGCCGCCCATTCGCCCGTCCAGCCGATAGCCAGCACCACGCCTTCGCCCTCCGTTTCGAGGTTGAAGAACGGCAAGTGCTCGCTGGACGAACGCCCGCCGCCCGGCTGGAGCCGCAGCGAACCCTTCAACCCCAGGACGCGCGTCATCGGTCTGAAGTCATCCATCGAGCAGGTCGCGCCCTTGGCGTAATGAATCGTGGGATCAACAGCGGGAGAATCGAACTGGCAGTCGAGCGCCTGAATGTCGCTCAGGATGGGCGTGTCGGCGCCACCTTCATTCTTGAGATGGATCACCCACTCAACCGCCGGAAAGTCGTCGAATGTCGTCGCCTCGATACGCACCGCCAACCCGCTGGCAGCGTCCGTGAAACGAATTTCGTGCCGCCGCTTGCCAGCTTCGCCGTCCAGAGTCTTAGTCTCTGCCCGAAAGCTGGGCAGCAATTCCTCAGACTTTTTCCCATCCAGCCCGAAGAAGAATGGCGACTTGAGGGCGGCCGGGAAGAGCTTCGTCGCCGCTTGCGGCGCGATTCCCGTAGGGGCACCGAGGGCGCGGAAGAAATCGCGCGCCATCGCCATTTCGTTTTCCCCGCCGCGCGTGTGTACAGAATCTCCCGCCGCAGGCGCTCCCACGCCGCGCGCAGCTCCCATACCCGCCCCCAGAACCATCGCCCCCGCACCCGTTTTCACAAATTCCCGCCGCGTCAGTTGTTTTCCACTCATCCCAAGGCTCCGCAGTGGCATTGTAGCGGCGGTCTGTGACCCCCGGCACAATCTCAAACGGGCGGTCATAGACCGCCGCTACAGTGCGAGAGGATAGCACAGCGCACGCGCCCGATTGTGTTATCCTACGCTGACCCTCGCGGAGGTGATGCTGCCATGAAGATGCGCCTATTTGTGCTTGCAATGATGATTGGCTTCGGCCCTTCCTCGCTCGTGGCGCGCGGCCCGGCGCCCGTGCCCCTCGGCGGTGGAGACACGGCCGCCACAACGCCTGCTGAGCGTGCCGCGGCGCAGCAATGGTTTCGCGACGCGAAGTTCGGCATGTTCATCCACTGGGGCGTTTACAGCGTCCTGGAAGACGGCGAGTGGGTGATGAATCAGAAGAGGATTCCGGTGAGTGAATACGAGAAGCTGCCGCCGCGCTTCCATCCCACCGAGTTCCATGCCGCCGAGTGGGTGGCGCTGGCCAAGGCCGCGGGCATGAAGTACATCACCATCACCAGCAAGCATCACGACGGCTTCGCCATGTTCGCCACGAAGCAGTCCGACTGGAACATCGTGGACCGGACGCCGTGGAAGCAAGACCCGCTCAAGATGCTGGCCGAGGAGTGCCAGAAGCAGGGCCTCAAGCTTTTCTTCTACTATTCGCAGCTCGACTGGCATCATCCCGACTATTTTCCGCTGGGCCGGACAGGCAAGACCACGGGGCGTCCCGAGGGGGGCAACTGGTACCGATACCTCGACTATATGGACGCACAACTGACTGAGCTGCTGACCAACTACGGCCCCATCGGCGGCATCTGGTTCGACGGCATGTGGGACAAGCCCGACGCCGACTGGAGGCTGGAGAAAACCTACGGCTTGATTCACAAATTGCAGCCCACGGCGCTGATCGGCAGCAATCACCACCGGCTTCCCTTCCCGGGCGAGGATTTCCAGATGTTCGAGAAGGATTTACCCGGCCACTCGACGCAATCGTTCAACAAGGATGCTAAAATCGGCGCGCTGCCCCTCGAAACCTGCGAGACCATCAACCGCGCCTGGGGCTATAACGCCAGCGACAAGGAATTCAAATCCTCTGCGGAATTGATTCAATACCTGGTTCGGGCGGCGGGGTATGACTCGAACTTTCTCCTCAACGTGGGACCCATGCCGAACGGGAAGATCCAGCCGGAGTTCGTGGAGCGGTTGAAAGAAATCGGCGCCTGGCTGGCCAAGAACGGCGACACAATCTATGGCACGCGCGGCGGGCCTATCGAGCCTCGCCCGTGGGGCGTGACCACCCAGAAAGGCGGCGAGATCTATCTGCACGTGCTGGGCGTGCAGGATCGCGCCCTGCTCCTGCCGCGACTCGGGCGGGCGTATGCCTCCGCCACGCTGCGTGCGACTGGAGAGAAGGTTGAAATCATCGAGGCCGCCGAGGGCACGGTGTTCGTGCTGCCCGCCTCCGCCAACGACCCGGTGGACAATATTGTCGTGGTGAAAC
Source organism: uncultured Acidobacteriota bacterium (assembly GCA_964533045.1). Lineage (GTDB taxonomy): Bacteria > Acidobacteriota > Terriglobia > UBA7540 > UBA7540 > JACQNR01. The sequence goes on from CAZHKT010000032.1 coordinate 9,581, forward strand.
TGCAATAGGGGCGCAGCGTGCCGCGCCCTTACCGGCGGGCCTTGAGAAACTCCGCCATCTTCTCAAAATCCTCGCGCAGAACTTTCTCCTCGCGGGGATTGCGCAGCACGTACGCCGGGTGATAGGCGACGATCACCTTGGTCGAGGCGAAATCGAAGAACTGGCCGCGCACGCGCGTGATGCCTTCTTTGATGCCGAGCAGCGTCTTCATCGCCGGCGCGCCCAGGCAGCAAATAAGACGCGGCTTGATCGCCTGAATTTGACGGAACAGGAACGGCGAGCAAGCGTCCACTTCGTCCTTCTCCGGCGTACGGTTGCCGGGCGGACGGCACTTCACGATGTTGCAGATGTAGACTTCCTCGCGCTTCATGCCCACCGATTGAATCATCCGATTGAGCAGTTTGCCCGCGCGACCGACAAACGGAAGCCCTTGCTCGTCCTCGTCCGCGCCCGGGCCTTCGCCCACAAACACCAGCCGGGCGTGCGGGTCGCCCTGGCCGAACACGATGGTTTTGCGCGTGGGTGCCAGCTTGCAGCGCCGGCAGTCGCCCAGGTCGCGACGAATGTCTTCCAGGGTCTCTTCGGCCTTGGGAGCAGCGGGCGGGGCCTCAAACAGACTGAGCGACGCCGGGGGCGGCGCGAGAACAGGAACTCGGGCTTCGGGACTCGAATTCCGGGGCACGGCATTCGGGACTGGGGGCTCGCGGTTCACCGAAATCACGTGGGGTCCGCGCTCCACTCCAGCCAAGGTGCGAGTTTCGAGCTTCGCGTTTCGGCTCTCGACGGCCGCCACTGGGTCGCGTCGGTAGAATTCACCAATCCCAAGGTCGCGATAGAATTCCAGCCACGAGGCGAGTTCGGCTTTTAGTGGGTCGTTCATGGAATGTCAGGGGGCCTTAGTCCTTGGTCCTTCGCAAGCGGACGATCTCATCCAGAATTCGGTGGCCAAGTTCTAGCTTGGTCATTTTTTCCAGCGGCCGCGTTGTGCCGTCGGCGAAAACCAGCGTCACAATATTCGTATCCGCATCGAATCCAGCGCCTTCTTGGGTCACGTCATTGGCCACAATCAGGTCGAGCTTCTTCGACCTCAATTTGGTCCTGGCATTGTCCAGTAGATCGTCGGTCTCGGCCGCGAATCCCACCACGATCTGCCCGGCCTGTTTTTGGCGGGAAACCTGGCGCAAAATGTCGCAGGTCGGCGTGAGGCGAATCGAGCGAATTCCGGCCGCTTTCTTGAGCTTGGATCGGCTCACACGGGCGGGCCGGAAATCAGCCACGGCAGCGGCCATGATCAGCGTCGAAGCTCGAGGCAGCCAACTCATCACCGAATCGGCCATTTCCTCCGCCGTCCGCACGCGGATCACCTCCAGCCTCTCGGGCGGTTGCACACTGGCCGGGCCGCTTACCAGGATAACATTGGCGCCGCGCCGCCGCGCCGCTTCCGCGATGGCATATCCCATTTTCCCGGACGAGCGGTTGCTCAAGAACCGCACCGGATCAAGCGGCTCTTCCGTGGGACCGGCGGTCACCAGAACGGTTTCGCCCTTCAGGTCGTCGCGAATCCCCAGAGCTTCGAAGACCGCCCGCGAAATCGCTTCGATGGAAGCCAGCCGTCCCGCTCCGGTCATGCCGCAGGCCAGGTAGCCCTCGTCGGGGGGGACGACGGTGACTCCCCGCCCCCTCAGAATCTGGAGATTCTCCTGCGTCGCGGCATGTTCCCACATATTCACGTTCATGGCGGGCGCCACGATCACGGGCGCCTTCGTTGCCAGAGCCAGCGTGCTCAGGAAATCATCCGCGAGGCCGCGCGCCAGCTTGGCCAGCGTGTTCGCGGTGGCCGGAGCAATGACCAGCGCTTCAATGGATTGTGCCACCGCGATGTGCTCGATGGCGCTTTCCAGATTCGCCTGGGCGCCGCTTTCCCCGAACATTTCGGTGATGACTTTGTGGCCGGAGAGCGCCGCGAAGGTCAGCGGGCGGACAAACTCGCAAGCGTGGCGAGTCATCACCACCTGAACCTCCACTCCCTTATCCTGAAGCACACGAACCAGTTCGGCGGCCTTGTAGGCCGCGATGCCGCCCGTGATGCCAAGTGCCACTCTCATGCGCTGCCTTGAGAAATCCGGCTACTTCGCGGATTTCGATTTCTTGGCCTTGTCGTTGTTGTCACTGACGGGCTCAAGGATCTCAACCGGCACCAGGCCGGCCTCGACTTCCATCTGGGCCACCTTCGTCAGTTTTTTCGTCTGGGTCTGCACCAGCGGCCTCGCGCCCGCCTGCAACTGCCGGGCGCGCTTGGCCGCCACCAGAATGAAGCGGAATTTGCTGTCGAATGCCTGCGGTACGTTCATAGTTGGTTATCCTCCAAAACTCTGTGAAATCTCCTTCGCTCTTTCCCGCTGCACGCAGGCGCGGGCGCGGGCCGCCTCCACGATCGCGCGCAGAGACTTCGTCGCCGCGCGCAATCGGTCATTGACGACCACAAAATCGTATTCCTTCCAGTGCCCGATCTCGCGCCGCGCATTGCGGAGGCGGCGCTCAATCGAGTCCGGCGTATCGGACTTCCGGCGGCGCAGTCGCCGCTCAAGTTCCTGAAAGGAGGGCGGGAGAATGAAGATGCTGACCGCCTCCGGCAGTTTCCTGCGGACCTGACGGTGGCCCTGAATGTCAATATCGAGCAGAATGTCCTGCCCGGCCTCCTGGGCGGCGTGAAGCTGTTGTCGCGCGGTGCCGTAAAACTCGCCCACCACCTCCGCCCACTCAATGAATTCGCCGGCCTGAATCATCTGGTTGAACTGCTTGCGCGTTACGAAAAAGTATTCGCGCCCGTGCTTTTCGCCCCGGCGGGGCGGCCGCGTGGTGTAGGACACTGAGAACCGCAATTGGGGACAGGCGTCAAGCAGGCGATGGACGAGGGTCGTCTTGCCCGAGCCGGAAGGGGCCGACACAATGATGATGCTGCCAGGGGTTCGTGCCTCCGGTTTGGAAGATCGCTGATTCATTCGATGTTTTGCGCCTGTTCCCGAAGCTTCTCGATCTCCGCCTTCAGCTCGATGGCGTGACCCGTGATGGCCACGCCGACTTCCGGAATATCGGTGGTCTTCGAGAGCAGGGTATTGGCCTCCCGATTCATCTCCTGGAGGAGGAAATCAAGTTTCTTCCCGATTTCCGAGCTTTCGGCGAGCAGCCGTTCCACCTGATCGAGATGACTCCGGAATCGCGTCAATTCCTCCGCAATGTCAGAGCGGGAAGCAAGAAACGCCACTTCCTGAGCCAGCCGCGCCGGATCCACCTCGGTCCGACCCGTGGGCGCGAGCAGTTCCTGAACCCGTTTCTCCAGCCGCCGCCGATAGAGCGAGGGCACATCGCGCGCTAACTCGGCGATCTGCTCCGCCAGTTCTCCCAGACGCGCCATTCGAAGACGGACATCGCGCTCCAGCGATTCCCCTTCGCGAGCCTTCATTTCGTTCAATTGATCGAGCGCGGTCCGCACGGCTGCCGCCAGCCTCTCGCGAATCTCCCCCGCCGCTTCAGCGGGAACTTCGCCGTTGGCGGATGTCACCACGCCCGGAATCCGAAGCAGGGCGACCAGGTCGGGTTCGGAGGTATAGCCTCCCTCCGCGCGTATTTTCTGGATGGCGTCCAGGTACGCGGCCAGCAGTTTGTGGTCAATTTCGAGCGCCGTCCGGGCGGGGCTGGCGAGACCGATTTGCACCTCCACATGGCCGCGTGCCACCTGCGCTTTGACCAGGGACCTGAGCATCGGCTCGAAGGGGTCGAGCAGGGGCGACATTCGGAGCTGCAGATCGAGAAAGCGATGATTGATGCTCTTGACGCTCACCGTCAGCGTGAAATGCGAATCTTCGTATTGAACCCGGCTATAGCCGGTCATGCTGCGTAGCATAGGGAGTTGTCAAGAGTCCTTAGTCCTTAGCCCTGGGTCCTCTGCCACAGGCCGCCGGCCTGAATCCTCGACCCCAAATCCTGCACGTCATGGTTCCGCGTCCACAAACTGGAGTTCGTGGAGGCGCTGGTAAATCCCGCCACGATTGACCAGGTCGTCGTGCGTTCCCATCTCCGAAACCGTGCCGCGGTCGAGCACTACAATGCGATGTGCGCGCCGGACGGTGGAAAGCCGGTGGGCAATCACCACCACCGTGCGTCCCGCCATCAAGTTGTTCAGCGCGCGCTGGACAAGGAGTTCGGATTCGGTATCGAGTTCGGACGTCGCTTCGTCGAGAATAAGCACCGGCGCGTTCTTGTAAAGCGCCCGGGCGATCGCAATGCGTTGCCGCTGCCCGCCGGAAAGCCGCTGGCCCCGCTCCCCGATCAACGTCTGATAGCCGTGCGGCATCTCCATGATGAAGTCGTGCGCCAGCGCTGCTTGCGCCGCTTCCACCACTTCCTTTTCATCCTGGACGGGCCGACCGTAACAAATATTGTTGAAGACGGTATCGTTAAAGAGGATCGTCTCCTGCGTGACCAGTGCGATCTGCCCGCGCAGGGAGTCCAGCTTGACGTCGCGAATGTCGTGCCCGTCCACCATGATGCGCCCGCGCGTCACGTCAAAGAATCGCGGGATGAGATTGGCCATGGTGGTCTTCCCCGCGCCACTCGAACCGACAATCGCGACCACCTCGCCATACCCGATGCGCAGATCCACATCCTGAAGAATCGGCGCGCCACCCTCATATTCGAAACCGACGCCTTCGAACACAATCTCCTGACGAAAGGCGGGCAACGGGATGGCCTGTGGCTTCTCCTTCACCTCGGAATGAATATCGAGATATCGAAAAACCTGCTCGGAAGCGCCCACCGCCTGCTGAAAGGAATTGTTCACGCCCGTCAGCCGCTTAATGGGTTCGTACAACTTGAGCAGAGCGTAAAGGAACGCCACGAAGCCACCCGTGGTCTGTGCGTTATGGATGATCGCGTTGCGGGCGTAAAGCAGAAGGCCGGCGATGGTCACCGCCCCCAGAATCTCCATGAGTGGCGAGGTCATCGCGTGGGCCCGGACCCAGCGCATGTTGTCGCGCAGCAGGCGCCGGGTGGCGGCTTTGAATTTTTCGATTTCAAACGCCTCCATAACGAAACCCTTGACGATTCGGATGCCCGAGAAAGTTTCCTGGAGGACGTTATTCATTTCCGCCATCTTGTCCTGGCTTTGGCGGCTGGAAATGCGAATCCGGCGGCCCAGCTTGGCGGCGGGAATGACGACAAAAGGAATCAGGAGCATCGACGCCAGTGCCAGTTTCCAGTCCATAATGAAAACCACCGCCAATAATCCGACGAGGGTGAAGCACTGCTTCAGGAAGTCGGCGGCGACCTGCGAGACGGCGTTCTGAATCTTTTCCACGTCGCTGGTGATGGATGACATCAGGCGGCCGGTCGAATTCTGCGTGAAGAACTCGATGGATTGCTGAATGATTCGCGCATAGAGCTGGTTGCGGAGGTCGCGCACGGCGGAGTGGCCGACGAAGTTCATGAAATAGGTAGCCAGGTACTCGGCCGCGCCCTTCACCAGCGTGACCCCGATAAACGCCACCGCCACCATCGACCAGATATGCCGGATCCTGCCGGGAAGCAAGTCTTGGAGAGAGAGCGAACCGCCCCAGGGAAACTCGAAAAGCAGAACCGAGGACGTATCGGCATCCGGTTTGAGCAACTGGTCAAACACCGGCCGGATCATCAGCGCCGTCAGGCCCTCGCACGCACCGACCACGGCCATCAGAAACACTGCGACGGCGAAGCGAAGCCAATAAGGCCGCGAGTAGCTCAGGAGTCGAGTGACGTGAGTCATGGGGCTCTTGACGCGCCGCGGGGCAAGGGACCTCTCCCCTTTTATGCTATTTCCGGCATTGAGACGCCGTCAAGGAAAGACCGTGCACAGAACATGCATCCAAAACATCGAATCGGCGTAACTGATTGTATTGATTATAGTTATCCACGGACCATCATGCAAGGATCGTATTTACTAGAAATCTATCATCCCGTCAGGTCGCCGCCTCGTGGGCTAGGCCGGCGGCCCCGTACAGCGCGGAGTAGGTCCCAAGCCCGGCGATGACCACTTCGGTGCTGAAACGCAGCGCCGGCGATTTGCGTTCGTCGAAAACCTCTTGGATGGGATCGAGCAGCAATTTTCCTGCCTGGGCCACTCCCCCGCCCAGCACGATCTTGTCGGGGTTGAGGATGCGAATCACACTCAGCAGTCCCCGGCCCAGCCAGCGGGCGGCATCGTGGAAGATGCGCGCCGCAATGGGATCACCCTCGGCGGCGGCCAGGGCCACCTCCCGGGCCGTCACCGCCTCGACCGATCCGCCGGCCAACTCTACCATACGCGGCATGGAATCGATGCGGCGTTCCGCCCACTCGCGCGCCGCCCGGCCAATGGCCGAGCCGGACGAATAGGCCTCCAGGCATCCCCGGGCGCCACAGTCGCAACGCGGACCGGAATCGGCCAGGGGGAGGTGACCGATTTCGCCGGCCAGCGTATCTTTGCCGCGCACCAGCTTGCCGGCGGAGACATAACCGCCTCCGATCCCCGTGCTGAGCGTCACGTAAAAAATGGATTCCGCCCCGCGGCCCGCCCCAAAGCGATATTCCCCCAGCGCGCCGGCGTTGCCGTCATTGTCAAGCAGGCACGGCAGACCCAGTCGCTCCTTCACCCACGCGGCGAGAGGAAAATGCTCCCAGCCCGGATTGGCGAGGGAAGTCACCGTTTGTTTCCCGAAGTCCACGGGGCCGCCAAAGCTGATGCCGCAGGCTCCGACCGGTTCTGGAAACATTTGTTGCAGGGCGCCAAACTCGTGCTCGATGCGCGCCAGCATCCATTCACGTCCCACGGTCCGGTCGGTCGCGCCTTCCGTCCCGTGTAGGCGCTGCCCCTCGCCGTCGAACAGGCCGATGCGATACCGCGTGCCGCCAATGTCAATAGCCAGGAGGTTGTTCACAGGGGCAAAATCCTTTCCGGTTTCCAGAGGCGTCAGGTTCCGCTCCGCCCGACGTCACGGTGCGTTACCTTCACCTTGTATCCCTCACGGCTGATTCGTTCCGCAAACTTCTCCGCCATCGCCACCGAGCGGTGCCGCCCGCCCGTGCATCCGAAACCAATCGTCAGATAGCTTTTCCCTTCCCGCATGTAGTGTGGCAGCAGGTAGAGCAACAGATCCGTAACGCGCCTGGTGAATTCGCGTGTCTCGTGGAAGGATTCGATGTACCGCTTCACGGCGGAGTCGCGACCGGTTTTGGACTTCAGGTTGGGAACGTACTGGGGATTGGGCAGGAAGCGCACATCGAAAACCAGATCGGCATCAGGAAGAACGCCATACTTGAAACCAAACGAGGCGACCGACACCAGCATGCGCTGGCGCTTTTCCAGGCGGCCAAAGCGGGCCTGAACGAACTCGCGCAATTCGTGGACGTTCATCCGGGTCGTATCCACGATGACGTCGGCCAGCTGCCGCATCGGCTTGAGGAGCAGGCGCTCGAGCCGAATGCCTTCGCGGACGGGCAGGTCCCGCCCCATGGGATGCGGCCGGCGGGTTTCGACAAAACGGCGAACCAGGGCCGCGTCGCTCGCTTCCAGAAACACCAGCGCCGTTTTCAGATGAAGTTTCGCGATGGCTCGGTACATCTCGGGAAGCTGACTCAGCGCCTCGCCGCCGCGAATGTCAACCACCACGGCGGCACGCTCGATGCGGCTTCCCGGCGTAGCGCACAGTTTCGCAAACATCGGGATCAGGTCCACGGGCAGGTTGTCCACGCAGTAAAAGCCCAGATCCTCGAAGGCTTTCAGGACCGAACCCTTCCCGGACCCGCTCAGACCCGTGATGACAACGAATTGGCGGGAAGTCTTCTTCGCGGTTCGTTTCATAAGTGCAGTGACGAGGGACGAGTGACACGTGACGAGCGCCAGCATCGATGCTCGGGGTGACGAACTGCTTGAAGGGTTGCCGGATCAGGATCGATACGGCGGACTTTGTCGAGATTCATGAGGCCAACTTCTGTCTCGTCACTCTTCACTTGCCACTCGTCACTGTCTTTCACGGTTCGGGCTCAATCAGGCCGAGGTTGCCGTCCTCGCGGCGGTAAAGCACGTTGACGCGCTCGGTCTCCGAGTTGCGGAAGACGAGAGGGCCGCTGCGGCCCGCCCCCAGCGAATCAATGGCCTCCTCGACGGTCATGGGCTTGATCGGGGCGCGCTCGGTTTCGAGCACTTCGTGGCCGTCGTCCACCGCCCGTTCGCTGCGCAGCACGTTGAGCAGCACGGCGGAAGCCGGCTTGGGGCGGCGCTTGCGCTCGCGCCGGCGGCCCAGCAGCCGCACCGCCTGGCGCTCGAGCTTGTCGAGCGCGGCGTTGATGGAGCTTCGCGCGTCGCCGGTGGTTTCCACCCCCACCAGCGAGTGGTCGCGGAAGTTCAGGGTGATTTCTGCAATCCGGCGGTGTTTCTCCGCCGTCAGGATGACGTGAAGTTCGTAATTATTCCGCAGCAGGCGGTTCAGTTTGTTCAAGCGCTGGACGGTGTATTTCTGAAGCTCGGGACCAACTTCCATTTGGCGGCCGGTGAATTCGATCCGCATAGGCATACCTCCCCTGGTGCATTCATTGGAGGGAATTGGAAACGGCGGGACGGGTTCATGCTTTGACCCTGCGCTGGTGCGTGCTGGGTATTCGCATATCTTCACGATACTTGGCCACCGTCCGGCGGGTCACGGAGATGCCCTGCTCGTGCAGCCGCTGCGCGATCTGATCGTCGGTCAGAGGCCGCGCCGGGTCTTCCTCGTCGATCATCTTCTTGACCAGGCGTTTCAGGTTGATCAGCGAGGTGGACCCGCCGGAAGGCCCCTGGACCGCCTCGGAAAAGAAGAACCGCAGCTCAAACACGCCCTGCGGCGTGTGCGCGTACTTGTTGGCCACGGCGCGGCTGACGGTGGAAGGATGAACGCCCACTTCTTCGGCGACCTCCTTGATCATCATGGGCCGCAGATAGTCGATGCCCTTGTCGAGGAATTCGGTCTGCCGGCGGATGATGGCCTCGCAGACGCGGATGATGGTGTGCTTGCGCTGCTCGATATTTTTGATCAGCTGGATGGCGGATGTGAACCGCTCCTTGACGTAATTGCGAACCTCGCGCGTGGTGCCATCGGTTTCGAGCATGCGGCGATAATGGCGGCTCAGGCGAAGCTGCGGCAAACCTTCTTCGTTGACGACGACCTGGTAGCCGTCGCTCATCTTGACGATCGCCACGTCGGGCTCGATGAGGCGCGCGTTCGTCGCGTTGTACCGCTGCCCGGGGCGGGGGTCCAACCTCTTGATCAGTTCCACGCAGCGCTCGATGGCCTTGACGGGGCGGTCGAGGGCGCGCGCAATCTCGCGGTATTGCTTGTTCTGGAGCTGTTTCAGGTGGTGATAGACAATCTGCTGGGCCAGCGTATTGTCGGGCGCCAGCGTTTCCAGCTGGATCAGCAGGCATTCGCGCAGGTCGCGCGCCGCCACGCCCAGGGGGTCAAATTCCTGGATCAGTTCCAGCGCTTCCTGCACGTCGTCGAGCGAGTGCTCGCCGGTGGCCGCGATTTCCTCCAGCGTCGCCGTCAGGTAGCCGTCCTCATTCAGGTTGCCAATGATGGACCGGCCCGCCTCGCGCACCCCATCCGAGCAGAGGGAAAGGTTGAGTTGCCAGTTCAGGTGGTCGGTGAGCGAGGACGGCTGGGAAAGGAAATTCTCGAAGGATGGTTTCTCGATGACTTCGGATTCGGGCGAGCGGTAGCCCGGGTCGAGATACTCGTTGAAGAACGACCCGAAATCGATCTCCTCGAAGGAATCGTGATTGGCACCGGGAGGGACCGCCTGCTCGGCGGGCGTATCCACGGGCTTTTCATCAGTAGTTTTCTGCTCGACCTGCTCGAGCAAGGGCACGTCTTCGGAGAGTTCTTCCAGGACCGGATTGGCGATCATCTCCTGGTTGATCATCTCGCGCAGCTCGAGCTTGTTCAGCGCGAGCACGCTGACCATTTGCACCAGGCCGGGCGTCAGAATCTGCTTCTGCGCCACCTTGAGGTTGAGTCCGATTCTGGGTGAAGGTCCGCCCATTACACTGCCAGCTTGAAATGATCTCCCAGGTAAATTCGCTTCACTTCCGCGTCGTTTCCCAGCTCTTCCGGCGTGCCCGCCCGAAAGATGCGTCCACTATTAATTATATATGCGCGGTCGGTCACGCGCAGCGTTTCCTGCACGTTATGATCGGTCACCAGTACCCCGATGCCCTGCCCTTTCAGTCGCACGATGATCTTCTGAATATCCACCACGGTCAAGGGGTCAATGCCCGAAAAAGGCTCATCCAGCAGGATGAACGACGGGGAAATCACCAGCGACCGCGCAATCTCCACCCGGCGCCGCTCCCCGCCCGACAGCATGTAGCCGTAACTCCGCCGCACCTGCTGAAGGCTGAAATCCTCGATCAGCTCCTCCAGCCGCTCGCGGCGCTCGTGGGCGCTCAGCGGGCGCGTTTCGAGCACCGCCATGATGTTCTCTTCCACCGTCAGTTTGCGAAAGATGGAGGGCTCTTGCGGGAGGTAGCTGATGCCATTTCTTGCCCGAAGGTACATGGGCAAGTGCGTGATGTCGGTTCCGCTGAGGAGAACCCGGCCAGCATCGGGCGAGGTCAGGCCCACAATGATGTAAAACGTCGTGGTCTTCCCCGCCCCGTTCGGCCCCAGCAGCCCAACGACCTCTCCCTGCGCAATCTTCAAACTGACGTTATCCACGACCTTGCGGCGCTTAAACGCCTTCGCCAGGCCGTCTGTGGAGAGAATCTGCATGGCCGCTCATTGCCCGATCCGATGCCGGGAAATGGTTGTGGACTCATCACCTCCGGAAATCACGAGCCTATCATCGCGACTGTAGAAAGTCAAACTTTGGCCGCTGGTGAAGCCCTTTTCCGCGTCATAGAGCGTGGGGGGACCGCCGGTCAGCACGATCTTGCCGTCACGGGCAGCGTATTCAGCGTGGCGTCCTGTGGCGCGCCGGCCGGGTTGCGTCACCCGGACATTGCCATCGGCCACGGCTGCGTCCAGTTCGGACACGCTTCCGCGGTCTTGGAATGTGACCACGAGCTGGTCCGCTTCCAGCGTGGTATTTTCGGTCCGCATGAGCACGTTCCCGCGATAGGTGGCTTTCCGCCCCTGATCCGAGTACTCCAGGTGGTCAGCACGAATTGTTGCGGGCCGCGTTGCCGGCTTTCCCGCGGTCTTGCCCGGACCGCCCACGGCCGCGGCGGGTTGCAGGTGCGAAGTCAAAACCTGCGAGCCCGAGGAGATCCGTCGCTGCGCTCGCCATATCTCGAGGGTGGAAGATTCCACGACGTCGGAACCGCGCCAGGCTCGCACGTGGCCTTCGTAGCGGACCGTTTGACTGCGCCGCTCGACCACCACGCGGTCTGCCAGGACGCTGACCGGCTCCCCGCGACCAGCGGTCCCCGTATGAGTCGACTCCACCTTGCCAATGCCCTCCGCCCGGCCGCTGGCAAGGTCAAACAGCATCTTTCCCGCGCGGGCGCGCATCTCCGCGTCCCAAATCTGGGGCTCGCCGGTCAGCGTCAGAAACTCCCTGGCCGTTGAGTAGCTGGCCACTTCGGCCGTCGCCTGCCGCTCGCCCTCGCGGAAATGGAAGTTTCCGGTCTGCTCCACCATCTCGATGGCTTCCGTCTCCGGACCCACTGTCGCCAGCAGCCGCTCGGAGGTGGATTCCTGCACGGGGCTTGCTGCGGGAGCGCCCGCGCCGGGCTCAAATCGAATTCTGGTCCCGCCTTCGCCTCGGATCATCTCCAGCCTGGACTCAGGCCCGAACCTCATTATCATGCGCTCGGCCGTGACCGTTCGGAGACCCAACCTCGCGTCGCTGGGAATCATCGTCAGCATTCCCATGCCGACGGTGGCGGCCTCGCGCAGCGCCTTGCCCGAAGGCTGAAGATCGAAGCGCAACTCCGGGGCCAGGAACTCGCGCCGCGCAAACGTTCGCTTCTCCGCCGACACTCCGGCCGGTTCCTGCATGATTCGAACGTCCCCCGCCGCGACGCCCTCGCGGGCCCGAGCCGGTTGGCCCGTGAACAAGACTTCCAGGCGCTGGGCCAGCAGGCGCGTGCGAACCGCCGCCCGGTCCGACAGAACCTCAACCGCCTCTTCGGCCAACGCCCGCGTGAGACTGCCGGACTCCGGACGGAACTCGGCCGTCAGGCGGCCCGCCCTGGCCGTCGCTCCGCCTGCCTCCGAGGCACGAACTGGACCCGCAAACACCGCCCCCGTCAGCCGATGGCGGCGGTCGAGGCTCAGCGTTGCGCCGGTGGCCTCCGCCTTACGATTCGTCTGAATGACCTGGACCGGCCCTGCGAGTTGAATCTCGCCCTTCTCCTTGTCGAAACGCGCTTTCGAGGCCGCCAGCGAAAGGGGCGGCGTTTCGGCACCCTGAGGTCGGTACTCGGCCCGAACGTCACGCCGGAGTTCCAAACTTCCCTCCCGCGTGGCGTAGCTTAGGCCCAGCGACGAACCCCTGATGGCCCCATATCGGAATTGCACGGGCTGGTCGCTTTCCACCAGCGCCCCCGCCTTGCGGAAGTAGAGTTGCGAGGTTACCAGTTGGATGCTCTCGGACACCGGCGAAGCCAACTCGCCCGGCCGGGCGGCGTTGAGCTCAATTTCGACCTCGCCGGCGCTGAAGAAGTCGCCGGATTGCTGGTTGTAGTCGCACTGCCGCGTGCGCAGCATGTCGCGCCGCCTGCCGTCCCTCCCGAAGACTTCCACCTGCACGTCTTCCAGAACGGTAGCCCCACCCTCTCGGAAGGCCACGGTTCGTGAGGCGCGGATGGTGAAGACTTGGCGGCCTTCATCCGAGCGCGTGAACGTGTAACCCGACGCTTGCTGCTGGACGTTCTTCGCCACCGGCGCCACAGGCAGGGATGCCTTCGACGCATCGCTCCGCCTCTTCCAGTAAGAACCGCCAATCGCCATCAGCGTCAGAACAATGGCGGCAACTACCGCTCGCATGACCAGCTGGCGACGCTTGGCGAATTGGTGAATAGAATCCACTGCAAGTCCTCAGTCCGAAGGCGCTGGTCCTGGGTCCTTCGCCATTGGGCGTTGGGAGTTGATGGTGTCCCCTTCTGAGTCCTGGCTCCCTGCCTTTCGCACGTCCTTGAGCACCAGCTGCAAGCTGGCCTCGCCGCGAAAGAAGTTGGCCTCCAGGGTAAAGGCCAGGTCCAGGCGCGCGCCGGCGGGCAGCTTCGATTCAAGAGCCGCCATCTGCCAGCCCAGGGCGTCGAACGCCGCCGCTCCCTGGCGGACCCTCAATTTTAGATGCTTCTCCTTCAAAATGCGCGGCGGACCTTCCAGAACCACAGCGCGAGCCGCGAAGACCGGGGTGGGATTGCCGGAGCCGCAGGGCTCCAGGGTGCGCAGGTCTTCGTAGGTCTTCCAGTCAAGGTCCTCGAGCGCAACTTCCGCGTCCACACGCAAAGATGGCTCGAGGTCGCTCGGCTTGAGCTTCTTCCGAGCGTGTTCCTCCAATCGCCTCTCCAGCTCCGGAACTCGTTCAGCCGGCATCGCGAATCCGGCCGCGGCGGCGTGGCCACCGAAACGGTCAAAGAGGTCCGAGGCGCCTGTGAGCGCGTCGAGGAGGTGAAACCCGCGAATCGAGCGGCCCGAGCCCACAGCCTGACCGTCTTCAATGCCAATCACCAGGGTCGGACGATAGAAGCGCTCCACCACGCGCTGGGCCACGATGCCAATCACGCCGCGATGCCAGCCTTCGCCCGCAAAAACCAGCGAATGACGGTTTACTCGCGCGGGGTCGGCGTCCACCGCAGCGAGGATGGTCTTCAGGATTTCGTCTTCGGCCTTCTGGCGGCTGTAGTTGAGATCGTTCAATTCCTCAGCGATCTCCCGGGCACGGGCGGGGTCCGTGGTGGTGAAGAGTTCAATGACATGGCGGGCGTCCTGCATCCGCCCCGCGGCGTTGATGCGCGGCGCGATGCGGAAACCTACGTCGCCAGTGCTCACGGGCTTCCCGGCAAGGTCCGAAACGTGCAGCAGCGCCGCCAGCCCCGGCTGGGACGGCTGCCCCAGCCCCTGCAGCCCGAATCGCGCAATGACGCGATTCTCTCCCACGAGCGGCACGACGTCAGCGATCGTTCCGAGGCACGCGACCTTGAGGTAAGACTCCAGTTGGCGCGGCGTCAGTCTATCACCCAGCATCGCCTGAGCGAGTTTCAGTGCCACGCCCACGCCCGCGAGCGCTTTCTCCGGATAAGGGCAATCGGGCCGCCGGGGATTCAGAATGGCGCAGGCGGCCGGGAGCGAGCTGCCCGGAAGGTGGTGGTCGGTGACGATGCAATCCAGGCCCAATTGGCGCGCGCGCGCCAGCACGGCGTGCTCGCGGATTCCAGTGTCCACGCTCAGGATGACACGGTAACCTTCCGCCGCGGCGCGCTCGACCACGGCGGTCTGCATGCCGTAGCCTTCCGCGAGTCGGTGCGGAATGTATTCGTCCGCCTGCGCGCCCAGCGCACGCAGCGCCGTCCGCAGCACCACCACGGCCATCGTGCCGTCCACATCATAGTCGCCGTAGATCAGGATCTTTTCCCTCTGCGCGATGGCCCGATGGAGTCGCTCGACGGCGGCCCGCATATCGGCCATTTGGAAGGGATCGTGAAGTTGGTCAAGCGTAGGCTTGAGAAATCGTTCCGCCGCTGGCGCCGCACCGAGACCGCGAAGCACCAGCAGCCGCGCCAGAAGCGGCGAAAGGCTCAACTCGCGCGCCAGCTTGCGAATTGCCTCGGAATCGGCCTCCTGAATCTGCCAGCGCATGGGTCCCATGCCATCCTGACAGAGGTCACCGGCCCACGCAAGACCAGTGATGCTTGAATTGCCAGTCGTTTCGGGTTAACTTCCCCCGTCGAAAATCCCGCCTTGCGGACGGGTCGAAAACCAACCCAGGGAGCTTCCTCATGCGACGACGTGCTGTTCTGAAAGGAATCGCGGCCGTGCCGGCGGTGGCGGCCGCGGCATACGCGCAGAAGACGCGGGGGCTTCCGCCGCTCACCATCAAAGAAGTCCGGGTCATCGCCACCGGCGCGGGCGGGCCGTATCCGTGGGTCTTCGTCAAGGTCATCACCAGCGAACCAGGGCTCTACGGCATCGGCTCGGCCAGTCATGTCTACCAGACACACGCCGTCATCGCCGCCATCGAAAGGGAGATAGCGCCTTTCTGGATTGGCAAGGATCCCGACCGTATCGAGGACCTCTGGCAGGCCTCGAACGTGCGCTCGTATTGGCGCAACAGCACGGTGATCAACAACGTGCTGAGCGGGCTCGACATGGCGCTCTGGGACATCAAGGGAAAGCGCGCCGGGATGCCCGTGTATGAACTCCTGGGCGGAAAGGTGCGCGACGCGGTGCCCGTGTACGCGCACGCCGGTGGCAACACCTTTCAGGAAGTGGAGGACGATGTTCGGCAGTATTGGGAGAAGGGGTTCCGGCACATTCGCGCCCAGTTCGGCCCCTATGGCGGTGCGGGAATGGTGCCCCCCGGGCACGGGAGCCGCCCGGAAAAGGGCTTCGGCGGAGCTGCGTTCGACGAGGAACTGTATGTGAACAAGACGGTGGAGATGTTCGAATACCTGCGCGCCCGGCTGGGATTTGAGCCGAAGCTCCTCCACGACGTGCACGAGCACCTGACGCCCATCCGCGCCATGGAACTCTCGCGCCGTCTCGATCCCTGCCAGCTTTTCTTTCTCGAAGACGTGCTGCCGCCGGAACAGATCCTGTGGTATCGCGAGATTCGCAAAACCTCGACCACGCCGCAGGCCATGGGCGAACTCTTCGTGAGCCCGCTCGAATGGCTGCCGCTCGTCTCCGAGCGGCTGATTGATTTCGTTCGCAATCGCGTTTCGCAAACCGGCGGCATCACGCCGACGCGCAAACTCGCGGCGGTGGCGGAAGCCTTCGGCGTGCGCACGGCCTTCCAAGAAGGCGGCGACAACGATCCCGTCAATCAAATGGCCGCTTACCATATCGACATGGCGATTTCAAATTTCGGGATTCAAGAGGAGAATCATTTCCCCGACCGCGTCTATAACATCATGCCGGGAACCGGCGTGACCAAGGCCGGCTATCTCTACGGGAGCGGCTTGCCGGGACTGGGGATTGACATCAACGAGGAAGAGGCGCGCAAGATTCCCTTCATCCCGCAATCGGGCGAGGAAGACTGGCGAACAACCAGAAGCATGGACGGGTCCATCGTGAAGCCGTAGGGGCATCGCGAGAGTCTGCCGACATTGGCAAAGATGCCATTCGGGTCAGATTGCGGAGGAGGAGGGGGTGCCTACCGACCGGTCGGTCCATGCTTTCGAGGGGCGGGCGCGCGGCAACCCGCTGTGAATCAATCGATTGGCCAGCGCGGGATGGCCGCGTCGATTTCCGCCATGAGGCGGATGGTTTCACTCAGGGCCGTGACGACTTTACAGTAGTGCTCCAGGTCCTCATCGGTCAAGGTGCGGCCACGGCGGTCTTTGAGCCACTTCTCGCAGACCTGATACCCGCCGATGTGAAAACTCCAGACTTCGGGCGGGATGCCTTCAAAGTATTGGCCGCTTCCCTTCTGTAGCGGCGATGTGCCATCGCCGCTTTTGTTCTCCCCTTTACGGCGATCATAGATCGCCGCTACAGCATTGATATACACCCGCCCCTCTTTGAGTGGCTTCCCAGTGCTGGGTTCCGGCTCGCCGGGAGCAATGTACTTGGGGAAGCCCTTTTCGACTAGATTCGAGCCTTTCACAGGAAAGCGAGCGATGGGCTTTGACAGCCTGGGCGATTCGAGCAAATGCAGCGCGACAAGTTCCCCGCCCAGTCCGCAGAGCGTGCGGAATAGCTTCGCATCCGAAGTGAGGGGCACGCGGGGGAAATCGCTCTTGAGGAACTCCGCGTAGCGGCTCCGATAGGTGGGAGAGTAAAAAACTGCGTAAATGTAGTTGAAAACATCTTCCGGCCCGAAGCTCGTGGCACGGGCATCTTGCCCGTGTGAGGCATGGCCCTCCGGGCCATGTTGTCCCATGAGCGGGACGCCCGTGCCAGTACCCACCCACCTCCAATTCTCAAGCCCTGCACGCAGCGGGTTGGTTAGCACGTACTCTATCTGCCGGATAAGATCCTGCTCATCTCGAATCAGGTGGTCGTAGTACTCCGGCTGCCAGAACTCTCCGCTTCGCCCGAGCGCCCGGTTGGCCTCTTTGGACGAGTAAGATTTCCAGGAATGGACGATGCCCGCAAGATCGTACCCCGGCAGCGGCTGCACGATGACGTGGACGTGATTGGGCATCACACACCACGCCACCAGGCGATAGCGCTGACCGTCAAAATGCCGCAGCGCCCCCGCGACCACCGCTGCCACCTCCTCCCTCTGCATCCAGCACTCCCCTTGCGCTTCATCCAGGAACTTTTCGACCCGCTCGGAAAAAAGTTGGTGAAGGCGGTCCTGCTCGTGGGCGCTGAGCGGCCGGTTCATCTGCTTTGCGGTCTTGACAATGTCGTCGCGCTCGAACTTCCAAGTCTCCACGACCGACTCCGGTAGGGAGTCAGCCAGACGGAAGCACACCGCATACGTCGCGCCCTCGCGGGTCCAATGGGGCAGGTACGCGCCGTATCGAATCCGAATCGTGGCATGGGCATCCTGCCCATGGTTTGTCACGGGCGGGACGCCCGTGCCACGCGCATCCTGCGCGTGCTCTCCCACGGGCGGGACGCCCGTGCCAAAAATGTCCCCCCTTCCTTCCGGCACAAACTTCAGCCCCAGCCGCTTTTCCAAGTCCGCGATGAATTTCGGGCTGAGGTTCGGCCTTCGCCCACCTTTGCCAGCGGGCCAGTGAGATATTTGTACGCCGAGGTCAGCCTGCCCACTGTTTTTGGCCTTGCTGGCTGGGTAAAGGTAGAGAGGGAAGACCTGAGTGTTTCCGTCGTGTGAGCCAGCTTTGTACTCTACGAGGGTTCTCGAAACGAAGAAGTTGTCAAAGGGCTTCCCGGTCACTCGCCGCGTACTCACCAGTGCAAGATTCTCCCTGGTCAAGTGCCGCATAACCTCCGGACGCATTTCTCCGATGACATGGGGGGTGTAAGTTGTATACCGGAAATCAAACGGACGGTACAGGAACCGAAGTAGATGCTTCTTTGCCTCAGCCAGTGTGAGCTTCTCGCGCGCACTATCGAATGACCAATGTGCGGTTGTGCACAGGCTAAATCGCTCTCGCAATTCTGACTCCGTTGCATCCGGCCTCAGGAATTCTTCCACATTTTTGAGAAGTTCTTGTTCAGTCAGTGCCACAGCAAAATCGTCATGCCTTGTAGTAAACCCTGCTCCAAAAAAGGGTAGCGGTCGGCCAGACCGGGTTTGTCCTTTGAAGATCTCGGCGATTGATACCATTGTCTGCCATTCGCCAACAAACGTTCCAGTCGAAGGAACGAACAACCAATAGTGACCGCAAGGTGTCAACTTCTCCCAGCTGTCATCCTCCAAGGAATGCTCCCAGAGGTAGCGGTACTTATCCTCGCGGGACCCGAAGAGATGACCATAGTAGACATGCTTACTTGGGGTGTGGTCCGTAGTGCGCTCCAAGATCACAATCGCGACACCTTGTTGAATGTCGAATACGTTTTCGTCTTTAAGGCCACCCGGAGCGAGTGCGCCTTTCCGGCTATCTCCGTGTAAGTTAAGCACCCAGATACCGGAGAAACTGTCCATGATCGCCTTACGCATGTCGCGGAAGAGGGGGCCATCTAGCCATCCGTTGTTCGTTATGAACGCTACGAGCCCTTGGCCGGTCTTCTCGATTCGATGGTGTGCGAAGCAGATGAATTTTGCGTAGTCATCCGAGAGGGCCTGGAGTTGGATTTCTTCGCGGCGGACCGTAACCTTATAGCGTTCCATTAGTCCGCTTAGCCAGGCGCCCTTGTTGTAGGAGTCCCGAGAGTACGGCGGGTTGCCGATGACGGCGAGAATTGGTAACTCGGTCTTGATCTTCGCGGCTGCATTCGCCTCTTGAGTGATCACGCGCAAGGGCCCGAAGAGGGTTTCGGCTTTCCGCTCTGCCTCTTCAAGGGTGTTGGTGAGAAATACTCCCAAGCGTTCATCCCCGGCGAAGTCATAGGCCCACTCCTCCCGCTGCGCGGGAGCGAGATCGTGTCCGGCGAGCTGCATCCCCAGCTTGAAGTGGGCCACGGCATAGGGAGCCATCAACAATTCAAATCCGAAGATGCGGGGCAGCAAGTGATTCCGCACGTAGCCCGACCACATGCCGGCGTTGCCTTGGCGCATGAATTCAGTTCGGATGTGGTCTATCACGGTGTAGAGAAACGTTCCGGTTCCGCACGCGGGGTCAAGAATCAGGACACGCGGGGAAGTGGCTTTTGTCGTGGCATGGGCATCCTGCTAGGCTGTAACATTTCGTGTTGAAAATTGAGTTGGAAAGAGAGAGGGTGTCT
>CAZHKT010000033.1:0-10336 GCA_964533045.1 uncultured Acidobacteriota bacterium
CGGCGCGGGCGCGAACTTCCGCCGCCTTCCCCGCCTTCAGATTGGTTTCGTACCAGCCCATCACCTGCTGATTCTCGATCCAGCCCAGTTCAAGCATCTGGGGCAGGCGCTCGACCAAGTACTTGAGGCGCTCTTGAAGCGTCATCTTCGCCAAGCGCTCATCGGGGCCGATCGTATAGCCCTGCGGCACCATCCAGTTGTACTTAACTATGGCGTCTACGAGTACGTCTGGCGCTTCCTCACCCGCGCTGTGACCTCTCGTGTGAGCACGCACAAAGCACCTCACGATTCCGGGCGGGGCCATACTCGTGTAAGAGAAGCCGGTGGCTCTCTGGCCCGGAAGCAGTCCAATCAGCCCGCGTTCGGTCTGCGACCATGCGCGACCAGCAGTGACGTCAAGTTTTTCGCGCAAACGTCCGGTGAGTGGCCGAGTATACCAAGTGTCATCCGGGCTCTCCACATTTTCAAGTGCCCCGCTGGCCTCGACGTACAGGCTCTGTAGCTTTTCACGAGATGATGGAAGGTTCTGGATGAAGTAGGCGTAACGAATATGGCGTGTGTCAGGATCTAACGCCGCGCTTGCCGCGACTACAGCATCGATATTCCATGGGGGCTCCCAAATTAGAGTTTTTCTTCGCCCGTCGATTCCATTCCAACTCAACCGAAAATGGCCTGTCTTGGAATCAAGGCTGACCTCGCCTTCAAGCGGGTATTCTTCGGCTTGGCCAGTGCGCGGGTTCATGCGCACAGAATTACCTGTTGGGGTGTGTTGTATTTTTTCTTCAATCGCGGGCCTCGGCAGGGGCTTTCGCTTGGCGTGAGCCAAATCGGCCATTGCCGCCCCGAGGACCGCCGCAACCGCCGTAACAAAAGCGATCGTGTGCTTCAAAGACACTTCTCCTTTGCGCGACGCACTGTCCTGAAAGGAGCAGTGTGCCAAAGATACTCAAAAGCGGGCATGCCAGTGCGCTCCATCCTCTTCGGGGATATCGGCTTGGTCGTCGATGATCTGCCTCACTCTGGCACGTCTTTCAACTGGAACGATGGATTTGTCGATGTCGCAGTCTGTCCCAAGCCGGTGCGAGCTGTGTGGCGTCTGCCAAAACACACAATTCTGGCAATTTTGCGTCGGTCCTATATCGAACAGTCCGCCCCAGGGTAGGCTCTGGTCGTTATACTGAAGAATGCTCCCTGGAAACTCCCCCGCGTATGTGTCCGCGATGGTGAGGATTTGCAGGCGGGGATGGCGGCCGGGAAATTCCTTGGGTTCGTAAAAGCCCGCCGAGGCGGCTTCGGTGAGCATGGGCTTCGTGGGCTCTCGCAATGTAATCAGCGCGCCGAGGGCGGCCTTCTCGCGCTCGATCACGCCTTTCAAGTCGCGCACGTGGTTCACGCCGATGTGGCCGCTCTTCACCTGCACGATCACCTGCTTGGCCTGGCCGCTCTTGTCGTCGAAGAAATTGATGTAGCCGTCGATGCCCGTGTCCGCGCCCTTCTTGTGGTCCTTGGCGGGCCGCGCATTCACCAAGTCCACCGCCCACCACTCGAACTGATGCGGGCTGATTTGCTTGAAAGCCCTCCGCTATCTTGACTTCTTGGGCTTAGCAACTAAGTTGAACTTGCGTAAAAGCCATTCCAGCAATGTGCGCTGGTCGTCAATGGTTGCGCGCCGCGCTTGGGCAAGAAGGTGTATCCGGTCGGGCTTTGGGAGTGCAGTATTTTGGAGGCCCTCATTACAGTTGGTGCAAAGGGCGCGCAAATTCTGGGGGCTGTCGTCGCCGCCCTTAGATTTATCAACAATATGTCCGATAGTTAAGCGCACATGGCGAGGGCCTCCAAGCGGATCAGGATCACCTGGCGCGACCCCGCACATTTGGCAGGTATAGCCGTTGCGCTCGAGCACCCAAGCCCGCGTTTCTTTCGAGATGCCCCGCTTAAAGGCCGGAACCCGGACACCAGTCTCGAGAAGATATTGCCCAGGCTTTAAGCCGACTCGATCTCGATGAGAGAGAATTTGGTAGCCCTCTTCGTTGCGAAGTTCGCGGACTCGGCGCGCCCACTCTGCGGCCCAGCCGCTGGCCTCTTGGATATCTCGTGAGTCGAGTACCTTACCGAGGTTGGAGAGAAAAAATCTCAGAATCCTCTGTTTCGAACCCGAGTCTTTCTTGGACGGCATGACGTACCCTTCCTCTGCAAATCTCAGAGTAATCCGGATTCAGCTCAATCAAGACGGCACTCCTGCCGAGTTCAAGAGCGGCTGCACCCGTTGTGCCCGATCCTGCAAACGGGTCCAAAACCGTATCGCGCGACCTGCTTCCGAGGAGGATGCAGCGTCTCGCCAATTCTCTCGGAAAGGTGGCGGGGTGTCCCTTTCCGTTTGGATCAGGCCCGAGCACCCAACAATTACGTAGATTTGCTCCGGTCGGCTCCCTCACGGCTTTCGAGTCGTAAAAGTATTGGGGTGCCTTAGCAAAGAGGAATATGTCTTCCGTGGCGCTAGTCGGCCGATTCTTTACGCTCTCAGGCATCGCCGTTTTCTTGATCCAGGTGATCCGCGACCTCAGTATCCACGCGTCCTCTTGCAACGCGAAAGCCACCCGCCAGGGAAGCCCCATGAGGTCCCGGTCTTTGAGCCCCCAACACTCAGGCACCTTGCAATTCCGCCGTTGAATTAGCTTTTTGGTGTTGGCAACGATCGCATTGGGGCCGCAGTTTCCCGTGCCACCGTTGCGGGCATATCCATCCCCGACGTTAAGCCACAATGTGCCGTCCTTGCGCAGAACGCGCCGAACCTCCCTGAAAACTTGCACGAGGCTGCTCACGTATCGGTCGGGCGAAGGCTCACTTCCGATTTGCGACCGATGAGAGTAATCACGCAGACCCCAATACGGCGGAGATGTGACACAGCATTGCACGGACTCCGCGGGCAGCGAAGGCAGCAGCTTTCGACAATCGCCAGTTAGTATTTCCACCTTTGCGGTTTGCATCTCAACCTGTCTCTGAATTGTACCTAAAATCAGATAAGATGGCGACAGAGTCCGCCATTCGCACACGCGATGTCTGCATCGTCTTTTCCTTGAAGAGTCCGTCGGCTGACGGATAGGTGGCGCTGGAATTAAACGGCGGGTCGAGGTAAATCAGGTCCACGCTTGCGTCCGCGACATACTCGCGGAGGATTTTCAAATTATCGCCGAAGTAGAGTTTGTTCACGGCGTCCATATCTGTAGCGGCGAACTATGTTCGCCGACCGTCGGCTGTAGCGGCGATCTGTGATCGCCGAAACGTCGAACGCAGTTCGACGCTACAACATAGGCGAGAGCATACCGCAAAACCTGCGAGGGGTTACAGGCTTTTGAAGAATCCTGCAAGTTTTCGATAGGTGGTTGCGAGGTCTTCCGGCTGGACGCGGGTTTCGCCGATCGTGGTCATGAAGCTCGCGTCGCCCATCCAGCGCGGCAGGAAATGCAGGTGAACGTGGTCGGCGACGCCCGCCCCGGCCGAGCGACCGAGGTTCATGCCCATGTTGAAGCCGTCGGGGTGGTAGGCCTGCTCGAGCGCGTCCTCCAGCTTCTGGCTGAGCAGAATCATTTCACTCAGGGTTTCGGCGTCGAGGCCCGCCATGCGCGCTTGGTGCGCGTAGGGGGCGATCATAGCGTGGCCGGTGGTGTAAGGAAACAGATTGAGGATGACGAGATTTCGCTGGCCGCGGTAGAGGATGAGGTTTTCGGCGTCCAGCTTCGGGTCCGCCGCAATTTTCTCGCAGAAGATGCAACCCTGGCGCTTGACGCCATCGCTGACGTAGCTGAATCGCCAGGGTGTCCAGAGAATATCCATGGGCTTGCCGGGCGGACGTGGCAGGAACCTGAAGAACCTGTCCAGCCGGTCATTCCGAGGAGTTCCGATCGAATCGGAACGACGAGGCATCTCGTAAAATCTTTACGTCCCGAGCGAGATGCCTCGCTGCGCTCGGAATGACAACGTCCAGCAACGACTTTCAACACCCCGCTAGGCGGTGGGCTCGGCCGGAGGAGGCGCCGGCGCGACGGCCGCCGCATCGCCGGCGTTGACCAGGTCTTTCAATTCCTTGCTCGGCTTGAAATACGGAATCTTCTTGGCGGGCACGTCGACGCGCGCGCCGGTCTTGGGATTGCGTCCCACGCGCGGATTGCGCTGCCGGGTGCGGAAACTGCCGAAGCCGCGAATCTCGATCTTGTCGCCGCTGCGCAGGCTCTTTACGATGCTGTCGAAAATGGTCTCGACGATGGTCTCCGAATCCTTGCGGCTCAGCTCCGCCGCCCGCGCCACATCGTCAATTAATTCTGCTTTGGTCATGTTTCACTCCGGTCCGTCTGCCCGTGGCTTCTGGCAGCGCGAGAGGATCCACCTCTCTCTGCCAGCGCCTCCCTTCGAATCTGGGGAGAGGCTACCATAAAATCGGGCGATTCCAAAATTTTCACGCTCTGTAGCGGCGGTGTCCTCGCCGCCGTGTTCGGTGATGCTACGAGGGCGGCGGTCAGAGACCGCCGGCACAGCGCTACTCCGTGCTGGGCGCGGGTGCTGTCTCCGGACTCGCGCTGGGCGCGGCCACTTCCGCCGCCGGTTTGTCGGCTGCTGCGGGCTGGGCCGGTTCTTCCTGCGGCACGCCCTTCATGCTCAGCGACACTTTCTTGTCGGTGGGGCTCAGCTTCAGGATATAGAAGTTATATTCCTTGCCGATGGCCAGCTTGCCGCCCTTCTTGCCCAATTCCACTTCGGAATTGTGGCAGAGCCCTTCCACGCCCGGCTCGATCTCCACAAAGGCGCCGAAGGTCGCCTGGCGCAGAACTTTGCCGCGCACCACGTCGCCGGTCTTGACGCGCGAGCAGAATTCAGTCCAGGCATCAGGCCCGGACTGCTTGAGCGCCAGGGAAATGCGCCGCTTCTCCGGGTCGAGGCCCAGCACGACGACTTCAACCTTCTGGCCCTTCTTCAGGACTTCCGAGGGATGCTTGATGTCCTTCGCCCACGACATGTTGGAGAGGTGAACCAGCCCGTCGATACCGTCTTCCAGCTCCACGAAGGCGCCAAATTCCGTCAGGTTGCGGACGCGACCCTCCACTACGGTACCGGCGGCCATGCGGGCGGGCAGCGTCGTCCAGGGATCGGCGAGCAGTTGCTTCAGGCTGAGAGAAATCCGCCGTTGCGCCGGGTTCACGTCCAGGACGCAAACCTCCAGCTCATCGCCCACCTTGACGCTCTTCGAGGGGTGCTTGTGCCGCTTGCTCCAGGTCATTTCCGAGGCATGGATCAGTCCTTCAATCCCCGGCTCGAGCTCGACGAATACGCCGTAATCCACCACCCCCACCACGCGGCCCTTGGCCTTGCCGCCGGGCTGGTATTTGCGGGCCACCTGCGACCAGGGG
Organism: uncultured Acidobacteriota bacterium; assembly: GCA_964533045.1. Taxonomy (GTDB): domain Bacteria; phylum Acidobacteriota; class Terriglobia; order UBA7540; family UBA7540; genus JACQNR01. The sequence goes on from CAZHKT010000033.1 coordinate 5,403, forward strand.
TCGGGGGTGAGCTGCTTCAGGCCGAGCGAGACGCGGCCCTTTTCCGGGTCGTACTTCAAGACCTTAACGCGAATCTCCTGCCCAGGCTGGATGACATCGGAGGGCTTGGACACGCGGCCCCAGGAAAGGTCGGTCACGTGCAGCAGGCCATCCATTCCGTCCAGATCCACAAAGGCGCCATAATCGGTCAGGTTCTTGACTTTGCCGGTCAGGATCGCCCCCTCGTGCAGTTTCTCGGCCAGTTTCGCTTTGCGCGCCGCCTGCGCTTCTTCCAAAACCTGGCGGCGGCTGACCACCGCGTTGTTGCGCTCGCGGCTGACCTTCACCACCTTGACTTCAATGGTCTGCCCGATCAAAGCGTCCATGTTGGGGTGGGGCCGCAAGTCCACCTGGGAACCGGGAAGGAAGGCGGGGATGCCGACGTCCACCGTGACGCCGCCCTTGGTGCGGCTGATGACCTTGCCCTGAATGGTCCTCTGTTCGCGGTGTGCCGCCTCAATCTCGTCCCAAACGCGGCGGAAGGCCGCCTTCTGATAGGAAGCGCGCAGCGTGCCCGTGCTTTCGTTGTAATGTTCGACCAGGACCTGAATCGAGTCGCCGCGCTGGACGGTAATCTCACCCTCCCGGTTGAGGAATTCGCTGCGCGGGAGCGCCGCTTCGCTCTTCAGGCCGACGTCAATCACCACCTCGGTCTCGGTCACATTCACGACGGTGGCCGGAACCACTTCGCCCACCGCGATGGGCGTCAGGCCGTCCATGTGCTCGAGCAGGTGGTCGATTTCCGCGTGGGCGGCCGGAGCGGACTCCGACGGGGCCTCGGTGGGACCCGCTGTCGCGCTCCCCAGGGCTGCCGGGTTCAGGTTCAGCTGGGTCGCGTCGGGGTCGTTGATGACTTCGGGCGCGGGAGTGGACTCCTCCGTTGTTCCGTCCGCGAGCACGGAACCACGGTTGTCATCCAGTGACATGAAAAAGGCCTCCTCGACTTTCGCCCGACGCAAGCTTGCAGGAGAGATACTATTCTACCTTCGTGGGATAGCGGAGTCAATCGCCTGCGCGGCACGGCGTGCCCGCTCGAATGTGAAGTCGCGGGCGTCTCCCTTCCGCCGGGCTTTACGATCTGCCCGGCCGGAACAGATAGACGTACACGCCGCCAATCAGGATTAAGATGGCGCCCCACCAGATCTGAGGGCGCAATTCTCCGAGCACCGTGGTGGGCGGCTGCGATATGTAGATCAGACTGTTCCCCAGGATCAGCACACCGTAGATCAGCAGAGTCGCACCAATGAAGAACCAAACGGGAATAATGTGATGATCTTCAGCCATGCCACGCTCCTTCTCTTGCTGTTGCGCCGGCCCTGAGGCCGGCCTCATCCCGCCTCTCACCATGCCGGGCTAGAGCCAGGCCCTCCGTCCCTACCAGAAAATGATCTGCAGAACGATAAAGATGGCAAACAGGACTCCGGCCCAGAAGATGGGCCGGTGCCAGAGGGGCAGATGGCCCTCGCTCGGCAGTTCAGTCGCGCCGTAAACCAAGCCGGTCAATTCCTCTTTCGGCTTGGGCTTGGTAAACAGGGTCACCACCACGGTCACAATCACGCAGACCAACCAGGACCACAGCGCGCGGTACATGTTTTCCGCCATGTCCTTGGCATCGGCGGAAAGCGCGATATACCTCAACATGTCGTGATCGGCCTTAACCACCGCCCACATGGTGATGGAGGAGACCACTCCACACAAGAGCCCCCAGAAGCCGGCCGCCGGCGTCACCCGCATCCACAACATGCCCAGCACGACAGTTCCGAAAAGCGGTGCGATGAAGAAGCTGAAGAGCGCCTGGACGTAGTCCATGATGCTCTTGAATTCCATCACCAGGTAGGCCGTGCCGATAGAAACCAGCATGCCGATCATCACCGTCCAACGCCCCACCTTGACGTAGTGTTCGTCCGGCATGCCCTTGCGGATGAACGGCCGGTAGAGGTCATAGGTCCAGACGGTGGCGAAGGCGCTGGAATTGCCCGCCATGCCCGACATGAATCCGGCAATCAGCGCCGTCATGCCCAGCCCCAGCAGGCCGGGACCGCAATAACGCGCCAGCATCAGCGGCAAGACTTCGTTGTAACTGTGCTGGCCGGGACCCACCTGGCTTTCCGGCACGAGGCGGATCAGGTTCCCCGAGGGATCCGTGAGGACGGCCAGCGCCAGCAGCCCGGGCAGAATCACGATGAAGGGCACGGCCATCTTGAAATAGCCGCCGATGATGGGCGCGAGCTTGGCGGCACGAATACTCTTGGCCGCCAGGATGCGCTGCACCACCAGGAAGTCCGTCGTCCAGTAACCGAACGAAATGATGAACCCGAGACCGAAAACGATGCCCGTCCAGTGAATGCCCATGGGATTGTCGGTGAAGTTCCCCATGTTGCTCCACATGTGGGTGTAGTCGCCCTCCGGGAAGTTCTGATGGATGCGAGCCACCAGGCCGCTCCAGCCACCCGTTTCAATCAGGCCCAGGATAGGAATCAGCAGCGCCCCCAGCCAGATGAGGAAAAATTGCAGCACCTCATTGAAGATGGCCGAGAAGAGCCCGCCCAGCGTGACATATACCGCCACCGTCATGGCCGAGATCCAGATGCTGAAGTTGATATCCCAGCCCAGCACGATCTTCATGATGAGCGCCATGGCGTACATGTCCACGCCCGCCATGAACAACGTCATCAGCGAGAACATCACCGCCGCCAGTCCGCGCGAAGATTCCCCGTAGCGCAACTGCAGGTAACCTGGCACGGAATGGGTCTTCGAGATGTAGTAAAACGGCATCATCACCAGGCCGAGGAAGATGATGGCCGGAATGGCGCCGATCCAGTACCAGTGCGCGGCAAGAATGCCGTACTGGTAAGTGGCCGCCGCCCACCCCATCAGTTCCAGGGCGCCCAGGTTGGCGGAGACGAAACTCAGCCCGGCCACCCACGCCGTCATTTCCCGACCCGCCAAGAAGAAGTCTTCGCCGCTCTTGGCGAACCGCTTCAGATAAAACCCGATACCCAGCACCATCAAGAAGTAGATCGCGATGATGGCGTAATCCACGGCGTACAAGTTGATCAGCTTGCTGGGCGCGGCGGGTGCCTCCGCTGCCTGGAAGAACAGAAATGCGAGAGGGAAGGAAAGGCTCATGTTCCGTCCTCAATTCAGAATGACGTTCCGGCAGTCCCGTTTCCGGCAACCGCCGTCTTCAGGCCCCACGATCAGTAGTCTTGGGGCTGCCCGTAGGTGCTATGGTAACGGTCCCACCACTTCTTGACTTCTTCGGGCGGCAGGCGCTTGGGCTCGCCGCCCAGCAGCATGGCGAGATGCACGGTCTTGGCCACATCCTCCAGCATCACCGCAGCCTTCAGCGCCTCGCGCGGATTCGGCCCCCAGGAAAACGTTCCGTGCTGGCCCAGCAGGATTCCCGGCGCGCGTGTCTTGTGCTTCAGAATCATCTCGCCGATGTGATCGCCGAGGTTATCCACATACGGCATGCACGGTATGTCTTCGCCGAATTCGTCCGCGATGGCCGTCAGGCAGACCGGAATCGGCTTGCCCAGCAGTGCAAAACTAGTGGCGTAGTTCGAGTGGGTATGGATGACACCGCCAATCTCAGGGCAGTGCTTGTAAAGATAAACGTGGTGCGGCCAGTCCACCGAGGGCTTCAATCGGCCCTTCACCTTCTTGCCGTCGAGGTCAATCACCACCATGTCCGCCGGCCGCATCTTGAGGTAATCCACGCCACTCGGCTTGATGACCACCAAGCCGCGCTGGCGGTCGATGCCGCTGGCGTTGCCGGCGTGCTCGGTCACCAAGCCGCCCCGGTAGATGCCGAGGTTGGCTTCCAGAACTTCTTTTCGAAGCTTTTCAATGGCGTCCATAAAATTACGCTTGCTCCCGCTTCAGCGCCTTCAGCCGTTTCATCACATCATTCGCGCCGCGGCCGAAGTAATCGTGCAGCGTGGTGTACTCCTGGAAGAGCCGATTATAAATCTGATGGGCATCTTGGTGCGGCTTATAAATCAGCTTCTGGACGCGGGCCATGTGCTTGGCCGCCTCGAAGATGGTGTCGTAGCCGCCGCCGGCCGCGCCCGCCGCCACCGCGCCGTGCATGGCCGCGCCCAGCGCCGAACAGGTCTGAAGCGGATCGGCCAGTTTGATGTCGCGTCCGGTCACATCGGCGTAAATTTGCATGAGAAGGCGGTTCTTCTCCGGCAGGCCGCCGCAGGCCACCAGGTGCTCAACCTTCACACCCTTGGAGTCGAAGGCCTCGACGATGGTGCGGGTGCCGAAGGCCGTCGCTTCGATCAGGGTGCGATAGATTTCTTCGGCCCGCGTGGCCAGCGTCATGCCCAGCATGACACCGGTCAGTTCGACGTCCACCAGGATCGAGCGGTTGCCATTCCACCAGTCGAGCGCCAGCAGACCCGACTCGCCCGGCTGGAGCGCCGCCGCCCGTTTCTCCAGCACTGCCGCGAAGGGCTTCTTCTCCTGGCGCGCTTGCCGGTGAATGTAGTCCGGCACGCCGTGTTCAAAGAACCAGGCGAAGATGTCGCCCACCGCCGACTGGCCGGCTTCAAATCCCCACAGGCCGGGCACAATGCCGTCTTCCACTGTGCCACACATGCCTTCCACCATCTGCTTACTGGTGCCCAGCAGCATGTGGCAGATGGAGGTGCCCATGATCATCACCAGCGACCCGGGCTCGACCACGGTGCAGGCCGGCACCGCGACATGCGCGTCCACGTTGCCGATCGAAACCGGCGTTCCTTCGGGGATGCCGGTCTTCTTCGCCCACTCGGCGGTCAGGCCGCCGGCCTTCGCCCCCAGCGGGTAGTAGTCGGTGCCCAGCTTTTCCTCGACCACGTTCTCCATGCGCGGGTGAAGCGCCTTGAAGAACTCCTTCGAAGGGA
>CAZHKT010000033.1:10346-29081 GCA_964533045.1 uncultured Acidobacteriota bacterium
ACATCGCCTTGTAACCGGCGGTGCAGGTGTTGCGCTTCTCCACCCCGGTAAGCTGCCAGACGATCCAATCCGCCGCCTCGATAAAACGGTCCATGGCGTCGTAAATCGCCGGCGCTTCGTCGGCCACCTGCAGCAGCTTGGAGAAGAACCACTCGGAAGAATACTTGCCGCCGTAAATGCGAATGAACTCCTCGTTGCGCGCGCGGCCGATTTCGTTGATGCGATTGGCCTCGGGCTGCGCGGCGTGGTGCTTCCAGAGCTTGACCCAGGCGTGCGGCTGCTTCTTGTATGGCGGGAGCGCCATGAGCGGCGTGCCGTCGGCCTTGGTCGGCAGGGGCGAGGACGCGGTGAAGTCGGTGCCGATGCCGACCACATCTTCACCCTTCACCCCCGCGATCTTGAGGGCTTTGGGGACGGCCTTCTCCACCACGGTTAGGTAATCGAGCGGATTCTGCAGCGCCCAGTCGGGTTCGAGCTTGGGGCCGGTGGGCAGCTTTTCGTCAATGACGCCGTCCGGATAGGCCAGAACATACGATCCCATCAGCTTGCCGTCGCGCACGCGCACCACCACGACGCGGCCGGATTCGGTTCCGTAGTCAATGCCAACTGCATACTTGTCTTTAGCCATCAGCGCACCTGCGAGATAGAATTTCGGCGAGGTTCAGGCCCGGGGCCCGGCAGGCGAGCCGGGCCCCGTCGAAGTCCATTAGGACGTAAGCGCTTACGCTATGGTAATTGGACGCGCTTGTCAAGCAGACCTTCGCTGGTGTAGAACTGCCACGCGGTCCCGGGTAGCGGCACGTGGACCTGGCCCCAAGGCGGCCGGCTGAGCTCGCCCTCGGGCAGCCTCACTCCGCCTCAATATATGAGGAAAACATATGGAAATTCATGCCAACGTCCATCTGATTCAATCCCTCTTCGGCGGTCGCGATCTCTTTCAATACCTCTTCGTGGGCGAAAACGTCGTTCTGGTGGACACGGGCATCGCCGAAACGCCGGAAAAGGTCATCTTCCCCTACATGGACAGCCTCCAACTCGCCCCCAGCCGCCTGACGCTCTCGATCACCACTCATCCCGACGTGGACCACCAGGGCGGCAACGACGCCATCAAACGCACGGCACCGGGCGCCTGGCTGGCCTGCGGCGAAGCCGACCGCGCTCTGATTGAGGATCCGGTCACCCTTTTTGAGCGCCGCTATAACCACATGAAGAAGGAGCATGAGGTCGGGTTCGATCTGGAAATGTTGCCGCTGGCGGGCAAGAAACGCCGCATGGACGTCACCTTCGCGGGCGGCGAAACCATCGCGCTCACCGACGATTGGGCGCTCAAAGTCCTGCACGTGCCCGGACACTCGCACGGGCACCTGGCGATTTACGACCCCAAGCACCGTGCCGTTTACGCCAGCGATGCCTTGCACGGCCGCGGCTGCCCCAAAGCCGACGGCTCGATGGCCATTCCCGTCACTTACTACTTCGTGGACGTGTATCTGTCCACGCTGCGCTACTTCGAGAGCCTGGATATGGACGTTTTCTATTCCGGCCACTTCCCGCCCATGCGGGGCGAGGAGATCGGGAACTTCATTGCGGAATCGCGGCAGACTGTGGAACTGTTCGACCGCGTCCTTCTGCGCGACCTCGGCAAACACCCCGAGGGTCTGACGCTGGAACAACTGATCGAGACCGTCGCCAATGCCGTCGGCGATTGGCCGCGTGACACCTGGCTTCTCGCCATGTTTCCCGTCAAGGGCCACCTCGACCGGCTGGAACAGCAGGGCAAGATTCGCCCCGTCCCCGGCGCTCGGCCGGGAAAGTGGCAGCTCGCGTAGCGTTCCCCTGAGCGCGGCGCCTTGCCGGGCCGAAGCCCAGCGCTACATCAAATCGTCATCTCAGTTACAATCAAAAAGTGGACGACGGACGCCATCCTGCACCCAGCTTTCGCGGCATGACCGTGGCGGCCTTTGAGAGCCGCCGGGCCGAGGAGATGGCCGCCTTGATCCAGAACTTCGGCGGCGTGCCGCTGGTCGCGCCGTCCGTGCGCGAAGTCCCGCTCAGCGAGAATTCCGCCGCGTTTGCCTTCGCGGAGAAGCTTTTCGCGGGCGAAGTTACCGCCGTCATCTGCATGACCGGCGTGGGCACGCGAACGCTGCTCGATGCCTTGCAGACCCGCTGGACGCGCGCGGAAATCGTCAAAGCCTTCGCCCAGACCACTGTGATGGCGCGCGGACCGAAGCCGATCAAGGTCCTGCGCGAGTGGGCAATTCCCGTCACCATCGCCGTTCCGGAGCCGAATACCTGGCGCGAAGTTCTTCTCGAGCTCGACCAAAACCCGCGCGGGTTTGCGCTCGCCGGCAGCCGCATCGCCGTTCAGGAGTATGGAATCTCGAATCTGAAATTCCTCGAGGAGTTGCGGCAACGCGGCGCAGAAGTGATGCCGGTTCCGGTCTATCGCTGGACCCTGCCGGAGGATCTGGGCCCACTCCGGAACGCCGTGAACGCCATTGTGGCCGGAAAAGTCCACGCCACGCTCTTCACCAACGCCACGCAGGTCTATCACCTGCTGGAAGTCGCCGGGCAGATGGGCTGCCGGGACGATGTGCGGGCGAAAATGCGCTCGACGGTTGTAGGTTCGATTGGCCCGGCCTGCACGGAAGCGCTGCTCGCCTGCGGAATTCCTGTGGACATGGAACCTCAGCATGCCAAAATGGGAGCGTTGGTGCACGAAGCGGCCGAAAGGATTGTTGAATTAATGGAGAAGAAGTCGAGAGCGCCGGCCTCCAGGCCGGCACAGGTTCAGGAAAACGCCCTCCCAGCCGGGCTGAAGCCCGGCGCGACGCCGCCATGGCACGAGTCGCGCTTCCTGAAGGCCTGCCGGCGCGAGCCGGTGGACGCCACGCCGATTTGGCTGATGCGCCAGGCGGGACGCTACATGAAGGAATACCGCGAGGTGCGGGCGCGTGTCCCCTTTCTCGAGCTGTGCAAGAATCCGGCGCTGGTTTCGGAAGTAACCGTGACCGCCGCCGAGCGCCTGAAGGTGGACGCGGCGATCATCTTTGCCGACCTGCTGCTGATCGTCGAGCCGCTCGGGTTTGAGCTCGAATACGACACGGGCGAGGGGCCGGTCATCTCGCCCCGCCTGCGGAAGGCCGCCGACGTCGGCCGCCTGCGCGAGGTGAATCCCGAGGAATCGCTGGCCTATCACTACGAGGCGATTCGACAGACGCGCGCCGATTTGAATCCGAGGATTCCGCTCATCGGGTTCGCCGGCGCGCCGTTTACCCTCGCTTCGTACCTGATCGAAGGCGGCGGCTCGAAGAATTACCGCCACACCAAGACGCTGATGTACTCAGACCCGGGCGCCTGGCGCGCCCTGATGGAACACCTGGCGCGCAGCCTGGCGCGCTACGTCAACGCCCAGATCGCGGCGGGCGTCCAGGCCGTGCAGGTTTTCGATTCCTGGGTCGGCTGCCTGGGACCGGAGGATTATCGAGAGTATGTGCTGCCCTACTCGCGCCTGATGATCGAAGCCCTTACGCCGGGCGCGCCCGTCATCCACTTCGGCACGGGCAATCCCATGCTGCTGACCCTGATGCGCGAGGCGGGCGGCGACGTTATCGGCGTCGATTCCAAGATCGAACTCGATGAAGCCTGGGCGCGCATCGGATATGACCGCGGCATCCAGGGCAATCTGGATCCGGTGGTGCTTTACGCGGACCGGGCCTATATCAAAAAGCGCGTGGAACGGATTCTGCACCAGGCCGGGGGCCGCCCGGGCCACATCTTCAACCTCGGCCACGGCATCCTGCCCGAAACCCCGGTCGAGAATGTTATCGCGCTGGTGGAAATGGTGCGGGAATTGAGCGGAAGATAAGGTTTGGGCAGGGGTGAGTTTACCTCGCCACCGTGGCGGCATGAAGCCGCCACTACCTCAAGCGATGAGCGGGTTGCGCGTCTTGAGGTTGGGAAAGCGCCCGAAGTCGCGGTCCCCGGTCCAGAGTTCTTCAACCCCATAGAACCGGCACAGTGCCGCGACGCGGGCGTCGTGGACCTGAGCACCGGCCACTTGCCCCGACACGAGCAAGAGGCGAAGCTCTTCCCAATACCCCTCGGCCTCGGAGAGCAGAACCACTGTGGGTGACTCCAACCAGGCCGAAACCTGATCCAAGGCCGTCTCCAGCGGCGTGGGCGGGTCATAAATCTGGGGATGGGTCACAATGGACAGGAACTCGTGAAGGCAGGGCCAGGGAATCGCCCAAGAGGCCCTCCCTTCCGCCAGCTCCGCGACGCGTGCCAGGGCTGATTCGTGCCAGGGCGAGTCTTCGCGGTGGGCGTAGACCAACAGGTTGGTATCCACAGCAATCATGCGCCTCGGCCTTCGTATGCCAGGTCTCGGATCTGTTGCCAGGATGCCGCCCTGAGGGCCGGCTGAAGCCCGTTTCCGCGAAAGGTTACTTTACGTAACTTAAAGCCGGCCAATCGCTTACGCTCAGCGACAACATGGCGCAGACCTTCCTCCACCAGCGCCCTCACGGTGGTGTGATCGCGTGCCGCGAGCTTCCTTGCCTGGTGCAGCAACCCATCCGAAATCTCTACGGTTGTCTTCATACATATTTATGTATCATAACATACATCCAGATGTCAATGGTCAGGCGGGGGAGTTCCGTGACGGCCTGCAGGCTCTATATGGTCCTCTCTGCCCGCGTGGTATATTGGTTAACGGACCCGGACGCGGCAAGGCTGCCTTGTGAATTCGTCCTACCACAATCCGCCAAACCCACCGTCGGCGCGCTGGGCGGTACTGCTGCTGGCGCACGGGGCGCCGGACCGGCTGGCGGACATTCCCGAGTTTCTGCTCAACGTGCGCGGTGGGCGCCGGCTGCCTGAGCAGGCGGTGCAGGAAATCATTCACCGCTACCGTCTGATTGGGGGCGGCTCGCCGCTGCTGCGCCTGACGCAATTACAGGCGCGCGCCCTGGCGAATCAGCTGAGCCACCCGGTGTATCTGGGCATGCGCAATTGGAAGCCGTTTATTGCCGACACGGTGCGCGAGATGGCGGCGGCGGGCGTCGAGCGGGTCGTGGCGCTGTGTCTGGCGCCGCAGAATTCGCGCACCAGCATCGGACTCTATCGCCAGGCGCTGGAAGCCGCGGTGGCGGCGGAGGCCCCCCAGCTTGCCGCGGACTTCATCGAAAACTGGCACGACGAGCCGCTGCTCGCCCAGGCCTTCTGCGAAAAGGCGTCCGAGGCCCTGTCCCGCGTCGAGCGCGAGGCGGGCGGGCCCGTGCCCGTCATTTTCACGGCGCACAGCGTGCCCAAGCAGACGATCGATGACGGCGACCCTTACGCGGATCAAGTCTGGGAAACCGCCGCCCGCGTGGCGGCCCGCATGGGTCTGGCGGAGTATCGCCTGGCCTTCCAAAGCCAGGGGATGACCGCCGAGCCCTGGATCGGGCCGACGGTCGAATCGCAAATTGACGAACTGGCCGCGCGCGGCGAGAAGCATGTGCTGCTCGTACCGGTGGGCTTTGTTTCCGATCACGTCGAAATCCTCTACGACATCGACATCTTGTTCCGCGAATACGGCGAAAAGAAAGGCCTCACCGTGCATCGCTCCGATTCGCTGAACGATCATCCCACCTTCATCCGGGCGCTTGCCGAAGTGATTTCGGCGCGCCTTGCCTCACCCGCATGAACCACCCTGCCCGTATCGTCGTGATTGGCGGAGGCATCACCGGCCTGGCGGCGGCGCACACGCTCGCCCAGGCGCGGCGCGCCGGCGCGGCGATCGAGGAAGTACTGATTGAAGCATCCGATCGCCTGGGCGGCGTGATCCTGACCGAGCGCCTGGAAGGCTTCGTGATTGAAGCCGGCCCCGACAGCTTCCTGGCGGAAAAGCCCGAAGCCGCGGCGCTGGCGCGCGAACTGGGCCTGGGCGATTCGCTGATGGGCTCGAACGACCGCGAGCGGCGCACCTACATCCTGCATGGCGGCAGGCTGGTGCCCCTCCCCGACGGGCTGATGCTGCTGGTGCCGACGCGCCTGTGGCCCATGGCGACAACGCCCTTGCTGCCGTTCCGGGAGAAGCTGGCCCTCGCCGCCGAATGGTTTCGCCAGCCGCCCGCAACCTCTCCCGAAGATGAATCCGTGGCCTCGTTCGTCGAGCGTCATTTCGGCCCGGCGATGGTGGAAAACATCGTGGACCCGCTGCTGGCGGGCGTCTATGGCGGCGACTGCCGCCGCCTGAGCATCCGATCCGTGCTGGCGCGCTTCTGGGAGATGGAGCAGAGGCATGGAAGCCTGACGCGCGCCACCTTGCGCGCCCGGCGCGAGCGATTGAAGCAGGCGCGCAAAGCAGCGCCCCTTCCGCTCTTCATGACGCTGCGCGAAGGCCTGGGGCGCCTCGTGGAGGCGCTGGTGGCGCAGCTTGACCCCGCCAGAATCAAACTCTCCATGCGCGCCGAGTCGGTCGAGCGGTCGGGCAACCGTTACCGCATTTCCTGCGGCCGCGCCGTGGAAGAGGCCGACGCCGTCGTGCTGGCCATGCCCGCACACGCCTGCGCCGCGCTCACCGGCGGGCTCAACCCCTCCCTCGCCCGCCAGTTCAGCGAGATTCCTTACAGCTCCTCCATGACCATATCGCTCGCCTACGGGCGCGGCGCGCGCGAGCAGCTCCCTCCCGGATTTGGCTACCTGGTGCCACGCAAGGAGAACCGGCGCATGCTCGCCTGCACGTTCGTGCACGGCAAGTTCAACCATCGCGTGCCGGAAGGCCATGCGCTGCTGCGATGCTTTCTGGGCGGCGCGGCCGATTCGGACGCGCTGCAACTCAGCGATTCGGAGGTGATCCGACGGGTGCGGCAGGAACTGAGCGAGATCCTTCGCTTCGACGCCGAGCCGCTCTTCACGCGCATCCACCGCTGGCCCGCTTCCATGGCGCAGTACGAGGTAGGCCACGCCGCGCGCGTGGAATCCATTCAGAAATACCTGGGACAGTTGCCCGGCTTGTTCGTCGCGGGGAATGCGTGGTCGGGCATCGGTATTTCGGATTGCGTTCGCACCGGGCGCGCCGCGGCGGAAAACTCGATGAAGTTTGCCGCTGGGCGCGCCTTGTAGCGCAGGGCCCGCTCTCCGGCCCTGCGGTTCGTGTGCCGTCGGGACAAGCCGCAGGGCTATACGACGAGCCCTGCGCTACGCGGTTCGTGGACCGTCGGGACAAGCCGCAGGGCTAAACGACGAGCCCTGCGCTAGGCGGTTCGTGTGCCGTCGGGACAAGCCGCAGGGCTAAACGACGAGCCCTGCGCTACCCGGTTCGTGGACCGTCGGGACAAGCCGCAGGGCTAAACGACGAGCCCTGCGCTACCCGGTTCGTGGACCGTCGGGACAAGCCGCAGGGCTAAACGACGAGCCCTGCGCTACAAGGTTCCCAAGATTTTCAACAAGCCTTCCAGCGACTCGCGGGTGCTTTCCAGGCGGTTACCGTCGGGGCGGCGGTAGTGGGTTTCCAGCGAGACGGTGCCGGTGTAGTTTTCCTGTTTCAAAGTCCTGAAGATCGAAGGGTAATCCGCCACTCCCCGGCCGACGGGCAGCCAGGTCCATTTCCCTGCTTCGTTGCGCACATCCTTCACGTGCAGGTGATCGAAGAGGCCGCGGACGGCTTCGAATCCCGTGGGCAGCGGCGCCTCGCCGAGCGTCAGGGCGTTGCCCGGATCCCACACCCCGCGCAGGTGAGGGGAAGCGACCGCCTTCACCATGCGGGCCAGTTCCGCGCCCGTGCCTACGTTGCAGGCGTGCTCGTTTTCCAGAAGCAACACCATGACGTGGCTGCGCGCGAAGGCTGCCGCTCGCGCCAGCCGGTCGCGAACGTAAGGAAATGCCTTCGCGGGGTCTGCCACGCGCCAGTAGCTGAAGATGCGCACAAAGGGCGTGTCGAAGAAGTGGGAGATTTCCGCCGCTTTGCCCAGCAGTTTGTCCGTGTCGCGATCGGTGAAGAGGGCGCGGAAGACGTCGCCCCGGGAGGCGGGCGGGGGCATTTCGGGCAGATCGTACTTGTAAAGGGGCGAGGCGATACAGCTCACCCGGACGCCGTGCTGACGCAGCAGCCGCCGGGCGCGCGCCAGATCGGCCCCGGAGGCGTTCATGATGTTCTGGCCCCAGATTTCCCGCAGCTCGCAGTATTCAAGCGAGTAGCTGCGGAGGAAGTCCAGGGCTTCGCCGAGGTCCTGAGAAATCTCGTCGCTGATGACGCCCAGTTTCCAGAAGTGACGGGGCGCGGCGAGCAGCGCGGCGGGACCGGCGGCAGCGGCGGCGGCCAGGAAGGCTCGTCGAGAGACGTTCCCTTTCATGCTTCAAGTCACCCACTGAAGGCCATAAAGCCGCCGGCCGCCCAGCGGGTAGGCGGAGCGGCGGCGCACCACCGCGTTGCGAGAGGCCCATTCCGAAGCCGCAGGATTGGCGCGAATCACTTCGACCGTCTCGCCCACGCGCAGGTCCATAGCCAGCGACACGGCCAGGCCGCCGGGCGAGAGATTCTCGGTCGAGCTTAGCTCGTTATCGCCTGCGGCGTTGCGGATCCGCACGGGGAATTTCGCGCCGCGGCGGTCGTCGGCACGGCGATCGGCAGGCTCCGGCGCCGGGGCAGGCCGCTGCGGCGATGCCACGCCCGCGCCGAACTCATGCTCGCGCGAAGGATGATGAATGCTGGAGTAGCGCCAGCGCGTGGCGCGCCCGCACTGCGCGCAGGAGCGCTCGATGAAGCTGTGCTGCGTCAGGGAATTCAGGTCCGCTTCCGAAAGCGCGCTGAAGCCTTCCTTGTGGCACTCCGCGCATTGCAGCAGCGCCCCCGGCCGGCCCTGCAGCGGCGGCGTGAAGTCAATACCCCAGAGGTTCTCGGCGGGCGTGAGGCACTCGATGCCCCACTGCGGCACGCCCTCGTCGGTCTGGCCCGCCGCCGCGACCACGCGGAAATCCGCCTTGCGGTAATTGTTCAGATTGATGAGGCGCAGCGTATCGCGGGGAAAGACAGGCCGCTTGAGCGCGATGCGCGCGCCGCGGCCGTTGACGACCACCGTGCGGGTGTCCTCGATGAACTCGCCCTGCTGGCACTGGAGGCCCAGCACGCGGATGGGAATGGCCAGCAGAAGCCGTTCCGTCTGGCGATTGCCTGGAGTGGTCAATCGGTCCTCCCGGCCGCGGTCGCCCGCGCCCTTAGCGGTTTCGCGCCGTCCAGCGCACTTTCAGACTCTCCACTTCCCAGCTGTCGCGAAAATCGGCGAACTCGAGGCCGACCATTCCGTCAAAAAAGCTGCCCGGAGCGCCGCTCCAGATGACCCGAAACAACTTCTGGGTTTCGTCACCGGGAATCTCCACCGTCACCGTGCTGCCCGCCGCCAGATGAAACCGCGTGTGCACACGCGCCCCGCCCTCGTCAATCAAGACGATCTGGGCGCGATCGAAGAAAACGCGGCCCGCCCCGTCCTGGCCGCGAAGGACGACGGGAATCTGAACCGGAATTCTGCCGCTGTGCCGCCGCTCGTCCACGATGTGCGCCGTGCATGCCCCCGCCCCCGCTACCTGACCCGGTCGGCGAGTGCCCGCTTCCCGGCCCGTGACGCTCTTCCGCCGGGTCTCCGAAAGAGAACCTGATGATAAAAGAGCGCGCCGGGCGCGTCAACGAGGAAGGGGGGTAATGACATTCTTGCCAATCCAATATTTTCCCCGGCGCCGGCGGGCCGCGTTGTAGAATCGCGGTTTCATGAAATGCTCGAATCGAGAGGAGGGCTGACATTCATGATGCGAGATCGTGCGGTGGCATCGCTGAAACTGATCGTGGCGCTGTGGGGAGTCCTGACGCTGCTGGCGGCAGGTGGCTCCCTGCTGGCGGCACCGAGAAAAGCAAAGACGGACAAGCCGCCGGCGTCCGCTGCGCCCGCTGCCGACCTCGACTCCTATTCAAGCGCCATGCGACCGTTCATCGAGCGCTATACGGCTGACCTGGGCGCACTGGAGCGAACGTACCCCATCAGCGTTTCTCCGACCCGCCAGTCGCGTCTGGCCCGCTTCTACGCCGGCTGGCGCGAGCAACTGGCAAAAATGGACTTCGAGGCGTTGGACGTGGAAAGCCGCGCCGATTACCTGCTGTTCGACAATCGCCTGCGCTACGAGGAGCGCCAGCTCGAGCTGCGCGCCAAACAGTTCCAGGAAATCGAGCCGCTGCTGCCCTTTGCCGGAACCATTATCTCGCTCGAGGAAACGCGCCGCCGCATGGAGCCCGTCGATTCCAAGCAGGCTGCAACCCGGCTCGACCAGATGAAGTCGCAGATCGCAGCGGTGCAGAAACAAGTCGAGGCCGGGTTGCCCGGGGCCCGGCCGGATGCGAAAACCGAGCCCTTGCAGGTGAAGAAAACTGCCGCGTATCGCGCCGTCTCCGCCATCCGAAGCTTGCGGGGCCATCTGAAGGACTGGTTCGATTTCTACTACGGCTACGACCCGCAGTTCACCTGGTGGGCGGATCAACCCTACCGGGAAGCGGACCGCGCCCTCGGCGCCTACGCCGCCTTTCTGAGCGAGAAACTGGTCGGGGTAAAGCTGGAAAAGAATGCCTCCGCCCCGTCCGGCGACGACGATGACGACGACCGCCCGCGCCCGGGCGGCCGCGGCGGGAGTCGGACGGCGGTGAGCGCCCGGGCGGGCGACGCGAGCGACATCATCGGCGATCCCATCGGCCGCGACGCGCTGATGGTCGAGCTCGAAAACGAGATGATTCCGTATACGCCGGAGGAATTGATTGCCATCGGCCAGAAGGAACTGGCGTGGTGCGAGGCTGAAATGAAGAAAGCCTCGGGCGAACTGGGCTTCGGCGATGACTGGCACAGGGCGCTGGAGCACGTGAAGAATCTCTACGTCGAGCCGGGCAAGCAGCCGCAGCTCATCGTCGATCTCGAACGCGAGGCGGAGAAATTCCTCGATGACCACGACCTGATCACCATTCCGCCGCTGGCGCGCGAAACCTGGCGCATGGAAATGATGTCGCCGGAGCGCCAGCTGGTGAATCCCTTCTTTACCGGCGGGGAGACCATCCGCGTTTCTTACCCCACCAGCACCATGTCGCACGAAGCAAAAATGATGAGCATGCGCGGCAATAACCCGCATTTCTCGCGCGCCACCGTGCACCACGAACTGATCGCCGGCCATCACCTGCAACAGTTCATGAACAGCCGCTACCGGCCCTACCGCCGCCTGTTCGCCACGCCCTTCTGGACGGAGGGCTGGGCCCTTTACTGGGAATTGCTGCTGTGGGATCGCGGCTTCGTGAAGACGCCCGAAGACCGCATCGGCATGCTCTTCTGGAGAATGCATCGCTGCGCGAGGATTATCTTTTCGCTCAGCTTCTACCTGGAAAAGATGACGCCGCAGCAGTGCATCGACTTTTTGGTTGAGCGCGTCGGCCACGAGCGCGAAAACGCCACCGCCGAGGTGCGCCGTTCGTTTGAAAGCGCACCGCCACTCTACCAGGCTGCCTACCTGCTGGGCGGGTTGCAGATCCGCCAGATGCATCGCGAACTGGTCGAAACCGGCAAGATAACCGACCGCCAGTTCCACGACGCCATCATCCGTCAGAATCGCATGCCCATCGAAATCCTGCGGGCGATCTTGACGGGCGCGAAACTGCCGCGGGATTTCAGATCGAATTGGAAGTTCTACGGGACCCATCCCGGCTCATAGCGAACGATCAACGGAAGCCAAATGAACCGAAGACACATTCTTCAAAAGGCAGGTGTGCTTTCGCTCGGAGCCCTCACGGGCACTCTCACGCCCGGCGGGCTTTGGACCGCCAATTCCGCTCCGTCCCAGGGAATCCCGCGCGGCAGCGGGAGGTTATCGCCCAAAGGAACGTCGGTATTCATCGGCCCTCATGAGCCTGAGTTCACCCGTCACGCCGCGCGGGATCTGGCCTCTTACCTGGCCGATTTGACCGGCAGAGATATTCCCGTGACGCATGCGCTGGGGAATCAGCCTGGCACGACCATCGTCGTCGGCGCCGACTTTGCCCGGAACGTGGACCCTGGCTTCTTTGAGGGCCGCCATCTCGGCAAGGAAGGCTTTGTGATTAGGCGCGGCGGGACGGCGACGATCGAGTGCGTCATCGTGGCGGGCACAGAGCCGGGCGGAACGAATTTCGGCGTCGCCACTTTGATGGGCATGATGCGGCGGCAGGGCGCCGAGATTCTACTCGAGTGCGCACCCGAGTTCGAGAGCATCCCCAAGCTCGCCGTGCGCGGAATTCATCTGAACGGCTGGCCGCTGCGGCATCCCTGGGCGTTCCGCGCCTGGTCGGAAAGCGACTGGCAGCGCTACATCGACATGATTTGGCTGGAGCGCGCCAACCGGCTGCTCCTCTGGCCGGCGGTCGAGATTCTTCCTCTTCCGTTATCAGCCGAGGACCGCTCCTATCTCGACGAAGTCCGTCGAATCGTCGAATACGCGCAGACGATGCGCGGCATTGATGTCTGGATCATGCACAGCGCCAACCGCATCGCGCTCCGCGACTGCGGCGAGCGCGACCCCAGGCCGCGGCCGTATTGGGTCAATGGATGCCAGAAGGACATGAACCCCGCGGTGCCCGAGCCATTCGCACGCATCGAGAAATCGTTCGACACGTTCTATTCCATCCTGAACAATGCAGCAGCTTACGTGATGATCGATTCCGATCCCGGCGGCTGGCCACAGAGCCCCCTCAGCGATCAGCTCAAGATCTTTCAGATGGCGCGGAATCTTCTCGACCGGCATCACCTCAAGGGTCGCGACGCGATGCTGGTGGACTGGATGTGGGTGGGCTGGGGACGCCACAAGTTTGCCGCCGCCGAGGAGACCGTGGTTTCGCATTACGACTGGACGGAGAAGAATCCTGACGCGAGCGACCTGGCCTTCATGGGTGAGACGATCCGCAATTTCCAGCAAGGCCTGCGCGAGCCGTGGGGCTTGCTGGCAGGCTTTTCGCCCTATCTCGACGTCTGCCGCAAGGAAGGAGTGCTCGGGAAGACCGTTTCCCTTCCGTATGGCGCCATCGAATACGAACCGTCGTTTCCCTCGACCAACGTCAGCCTCGGGCCCGTTCGCGGCGCCCTGAGGACACTGGATGATTACCCTGAAGCCCAGGGTGTGATGGGCAACAACCAGACCGTCTTCGTGCAACTGCCCCGGACCCATTACCTGCTGACGGGTGCGTGGGACGAAGGATTTCGGAGCTTGAGCGACACGGATGTGTTACTCAACCTTGCCGAGCGGCTTCATCCCGAGCATCGCGACCTGATCGTGGAATGCTGGCAGCAATTGGAATCCACCGATCTCGATAAGATGGCATCGGCGCTCGCGCAGCTTCAGACGTTGCTCGATGGAAAGGGACTGGGGCGGCCGGGGGTGCTGGGACGAAGACTCTTTCCCGACGATCGAGTCATCGCGCGCGGCATCGCCCATCAACTCAGGATTCGCCTGGCGCGCGAACGCTTCCTGCGCATCCGCACGGGGAAGAACGATCGCGCCGACTGCGCGCGCCTTGTGACCGACTATCTCGAAGCGCTGCTCGAATGGAATCGCGAGACCGGCTGGGAGAAGATGATGAACATCGGCATCTGGCGGTCACCCCTCTTCGCCACCGATCGGCGATTCACCGAAACACTCTCCATCCTCAAACGCATTCTCGGCGAAGGTTCGAATGTGACCCCCTATCGCACCGTCGCCGCATTCTTTGACGAGCTCGCCAAGCCGCTGGTCGCCAAGTATGGAGAAGAACCCGTAATGGTCGGCTGCATCGAACCGCTGCAGTTGGCCGTCGTGCAGGCAGCCTGACGAAATTCCAACATCCTTTCCGCGGGGTCGAATGTCTAACATTGTGGGGCGTCACGGCGGTATCGGCGGCGCGGCGGCGGTCAAAGAGGGGTCAGGTCGCAGAACAGGCCTGCGGCAAATGACAGCAACCCTTTTACTATGAAATATTTACAATGCATTGATTTGGCCAGACCAAAAGGGTAAACTAAAAGCTCACGTACTCAGGGATGAGGCGACTTGCCCAACTCGTTCTTCTGGCGCTCGTGATGCAGTTCACGGGCATGGCGGGATTCTGCGCGCCCCCTCAGGCGCCCGCTGCGCACGATTGCTGCACGCCTTCCAGCGAAAAGGATCAGGCGCATCCTCAAACTACGATGCCGGAGTGCTGCTTTGTCACCGCGTTTCACGAGCAGGGCTCGCTCGGGCAACGGCAAACGACTTCCGAGGACGTGGCTCCCGATGTCCAGCTGGCACCGCGAAGGCCTTTGCAACCCATTCCCGCTCCCAACGCCCATTTTGACCGCACGATTCTCGAACATCCTGTTTCACCGCCCTTCGATCCTCTCAAGCAGTCCTGTCTGCTGCTGATCTAGTTCTCCATTCCACCCGCTCGATTTGCCCTGCAAGCTGTAGCAGCGGTCTCTGACCGCCGACGTGCCGGGCTGAAGCCCGGCGCTACCTCAAGCGTCGGCGATGGAATGGAGAACTGATATGAACCGGTTTACCCGATATGCGTTCTTGCTTCTCGCGATCGTGATCCCTGCCCGCGCTGAGGAACCGGCGCCGCCCGTGCGGCTGGCCGACCTGGTGCGCGAGGCGCTGGAGCGCAATCCGGAAATCCGGATGGCGCGGCGCAATCTGGAAGCACGTCGCGCCCGCATTTCGCAAGCAAGGGCGTGGCCCGACCCGACGATCACGCTCGGCTACGGCGGGAACCTCTTGCCGCCCTATACGCTGATGCGCGGCGATCCGTCAAGCCAGCGGCAGTTCATGGCCGAGCAGATGATTCCCTACCCCGGCAAGACGCGACTGCGCGGCCAGATTGCGGCGCGCGAAGCCGACGCCGAAGCGACGATGATCGAGGAAGTCTCGCGGCGCGTCGCGGCGGAAGTGAAGCAGGCGTATTTCGACCTTTACTACACCGAGCGCGCGCTGGCCACGCTGGCGCTCGACCGCCAGGTTTTGCAGCGGATCGCCAAGGTCGCGGAGATCCGCTACTCGGTGGGCAAGGGCACGCAGGCCGACGCCATTCGCGCCCAATTCGAAGTCACCCGTCTCGCCGAGCGCCAAACCATGCTCGAGCAGACGCGCCGCACGCTGGAAGCGCGAATCAACAGCCTGCGCGACCTGCCGCCCGATACGCCCATCGGGCCGGTGGAAGCAATCGAGCAGAGCATCCTCTCCCAGTCGGTCGAAGAATTGCAGTCGGCGGCGGAGGCAACTCTCCCGGCGCTCGGCCGGCAACGGAAACTCATCGAGAGCAATCAGCTCGCCGTGGAACTGGCGCGCAAGGAAGTCCGGCCGGATTTCAGCATCGGCTACACCTACATGCAACGCGCCGAGATGCCCGACATGGTCGGCTTCACCTTCACCACGTCCCTTCCCATCTTTCGCAAGTCGAAGCAGGATCCGGCAATTCGCGAGGCGGCCTACAACCTGGAAGCGGCCAAGCGCGGCGAAGCCAATGCGCTCGCCCTGCTGCGCTATCGCGTGAAGCAGGATTTCCTAGAAGCCCAGGCGGCGGCGCGCCTGATGGATCTCTACAAGCAGGCCCTGTTGCCACAATCGAAGCTGGCACTGGAATCGTCGGTGGCAAGCTACGAAACAGGAGCCACCGATTTTCAGGCCGTGCTCATGAATTTCACCACCATCCTGGAATACGAATTGAACATTCATCAGCAACTCGCCGCGCACGAGAAGGCCCTGGCGCGGCTGGAAGAAATGACCGGATTGGAGTTGATCCGGGAACCGTAGCGGCGACCTTCAGGTCGCCAGTTTCGAGGTGGCGGGCTGAAGCCCGCCGCTACAGCCGTTAGGTTGCAAGGTGGCGGGCTAAAGCCCGCCGCTACAGCAGGAATCGAGAGGTGAATTATGAAAGCGAATCTGAAGAAGCAGATCATCACCATCGCGGCCTTCGCCGCACTCTGCGGAGCGATTGCGGCGGCGTGGAATCCGGCGGGAGCGCTGCTCGCAACGTGGGCAGCGCCAGCGCCGCAGGCTGCGGCGACGAAGCGGCTGTACCACTGCGCCATGCATCCCCAGGTGACGTCGGACAAATCCGGCAACTGCCCGATCTGCCAGATGAAACTCGTGCGGATGGAGAGCGAGGCGCCGCCCGCTGCCGCTTCGGAAAAGCGCAAGGTCCTTTACTACCAGGATCCCATGCACCCGCAATACCGCTCCGACAAGCCCGGGACCGCTCCCGATTGCGGGATGGAGCTGGTGCCCGTCTACGCGGATGAAACGGCCGCCGCGCCGCCCGCGCCAGGGACCGTGCAGATCAGCGCCGCGCGACAACAACTCATGGGGGTCGTAACCGAGCCCGCCCAGTATCGCACGCTGGAGAAGAGGTTGCGCGCCGCGGGTCGTGTGGCGCTCGACGAGGAGCGCGTCTCGAACATCCACATCAAGCTGACCGGGTGGGTGCAAAAGGTTTTCGTCGACTACACCTTCCAGCACGTCAAGCAAGGCGACCCGCTGTTCACGCTCTACAGTCCCGAGCTTCTCGCCAGCGAGCAGGAATATCTTCTCGCGCATAGGGCGCACCGCGAACTCGGAGGCAGTTCGTATACCGAGGTCGCGCTGGGCGGAAGGAATCTGCTGGACGCGGCGCGGCGGCGGCTGGAACTCTGGGATCTGACCGAAACGCAGATGCGCGAACTCACCGAAACCGGCAAGCCACACCAGGAAATCACTCTCTATTCGCCCGCCACGGGACACGTGCTGGAGCGTAAAGTGTTTCCAAACCAGTACGTCACGCCCGAAACGGAACTCTACAAACTCGCCGACCACAGCGAAGTCTGGGTTTACGCCGACATCTACGAATCCGAATTACCACTCGTCGAAGTCGGCCAGCCGGCAACGCTCACCAGCGCCGCGCTGCCCGGGCAGCAACTCCAAGGGCGAGTGGTCTTTATTCAGCCGCACCTGATCAATGAAACTCGCACCCTGCCGGTCCGACTGGAGTTTGCCAACCCGGAACTCAAACTCAAACCGGAGATGTTCGTTAACGTGGAACTCACGCGTTCACTCGGCCGGCGACTGACGGTCCCGGTCGACGCCGTCCTTGATTCCGGCCAGAGCCAGCGCGTCTTCGTCGATCACGGCAACGGCGCCTTCGAGCCCCGCGCGGTGAAGACCGGCGAGCGGGTTGATGACGTCATCGTCATTGCCAGCGGCCTGCGCGCGGGCGAGCGCGTGGTCACCCGCGCTAATTTCCTGATCGATTCCGAAAGCAATCTGAGGCAGGCCATTGCGGGCATGAGCACGGGCGGCCACGCCGGACACGGCGCGCAGGGCGGGGTGCCGACTCCGACTCCACCACCGGCAAGGCCGGCTGTACCGGCGCCGGCGGAGCACCGGCACTGAGGTGGCAGCGCCGGGCATTAGCCCGGCCCGACGGCGGTCGGACCGGCCTGCCGGCAGGCGGGGACCGACGCTACAGGTGCCGGCCTGAAGGCCGGCGCTACGGAGCATTGAGCC
The DNA here is from genome assembly GCA_964533045.1 of uncultured Acidobacteriota bacterium. GTDB lineage: Bacteria > Acidobacteriota > Terriglobia > UBA7540 > UBA7540 > JACQNR01. The sequence continues at coordinate 27,870 of CAZHKT010000033.1, forward strand.
ATGATCCATCGCATCATCGAATTCAGCGCCCAGAACAAATTCGTCGTGTTCCTGTTTGTGGCCGCGGCGTGCGTGGGAGGCTGGTGGTCGCTCAAGAACGTGCCGCTCGACGCCATCCCGGATCTTTCCGACACGCAGGTGATCATCTATTCGCGCTGGGACCGCAGCCCCGACATCATCGAGGACCAGGTGACGTATCCCATCATCACGGCGATGCTGGGCACGCCGCGCGTGAAGGACATCCGGGGGTTCTCCGATTTCGGTTACTCGTACGTGTACGTCATCTTCGACGAGGGCACGGATATCTACTGGGCGCGCTCGCGCACGCTGGAATATCTCTCCAAGATCTCGCCGCGATTGCCGCAGGGCGTACAGACTGAACTCGGGCCCGACGCGACTTCGATTGGCTGGGTGTTTCAATATGCGCTCGTGGATACGAGCGGACGCCAGAGCCTCGAAGCGATGCGCTCCTACCAGGACTGGTATCTCCGCTATTACCTGCAAAGCGTGCCGGGCGTGGCGGAAGTCGCGCCCATCGGCGGCTTCGTGCGCCAGTACCAGGTCAACGTCGATCCCAATCTTCTGGCGAGCTACAAGATTCCGCTCGAGATGGTCATCGAAGCCGTCCGCAAGAGCAACAACGACGTGGGCGGACGGCTGGTGGAATTCAGCGGGCGGGAATTCATGGTGCGCGGCCGCGGCTACGCGAAGTCGGAGCGCGATCTGGAAGAGATCGTGATCGGGCCCAGCGCCATGGCCCCCGCGCCTATGGAAGGTCCGGCGGAGGCGCTGCACGCTTCCGGCACCATGACGGTACGTGGCATCCAGCGGGGGACGCCGGTGCGTATTCGCGACGTGGCGCGCGTCGAACTGGGTCCCGACATCCGGCGCGGTGTGGCGGACCTCGATGGCCAGGGCGACGTGGTGGGCGGCGTGGTCATCATGCGCTCGAACGAAAACGCGCTCAAGGTCATCCACCGCGTGAAGGAGAAACTCGCCGAGGTCGAGCCGTCGCTGCCGCCCGGTGTCAAGATCGTCACCACCTACGACCGTTCGGACCTGATCCTGCGCTCCATCGAGACGCTGAAGCACACCCTCATTGAGGAAATTCTAATCGTCAGCGGCGTGATTTTGATCTTCCTCTGGCACATTCCGAGCGCGCTGATTCCCATCCTGACCATTCCGATCACCGTGCTGATTTCGTTTATTCCC
>CAZHKT010000034.1:0-28662 GCA_964533045.1 uncultured Acidobacteriota bacterium
GCGCCGGAGGTGAACGCCCTGATTGCGCCGCACATTCCGTACGGGGTTACCGGTTCGATGGCGCCTTATCCCGGCGCAACGCACATTCCTGCCGAGGTTTACGCGCCCTATGTCCGTGCTGTGATGATCGGGCTGGTGCGAAACGGCTTTCGGAACATCATCGTCATTAACGGCCACGGAGGCCCGCAGGGAGAATTGCTGAACAAGACGGCGCAGGACGTCGGGTTGGAGTTTCGCGTGAACACCCTGGTGGTGCACTGGTGGGGCGCGTGCTCGGACGTGACGCAGGAAGTGTTCGGCAACGCGGGCGGGCACGCCGGCGAGAACGAGACGGCGTTCATCCAGGCGATCAATCCCCGGCTGGTGCATCGGGAGCGGTATTCCGACGCGATGGCTTCACCCAACGCGGCGTCCAGCGCCTCTTCGGCAACTCCGGCGCCTTCCTCGATCGGGCTCTACAAGAAGGGCGAAGGCATGCCGCGCGACTTTGATCCAAAGAAGGCCGGCGAGTATTTCAAGAAGGTGAATGCCTGCGTCACGGCGCTGGTCAGGGATACGATCCGCCGTTGGCAGCTGGCGGGGCTGGAGTAGGGGCGGCTTTCGGCCGCCGATTGGCGGAGCAAGCCCGCGCCGAAAGCGTGGCGCGAATTACGGACGGGATAGTGTTTTACAAATGGCCTCAAGTGGCATATATTCGCGAGTGGAGGGTCGCTCGCAGATTCGCGCCATGCTTTGAGTCGGGGTTTGACTTCTGAGGGAGGATGCATGCACAGGTTTCTCGTTGCCGGGTCGGTCGTGGTTTCGATCTTACTGCTGGCGCTGGCGCTCGCAGCGCAGGATTTCGAGCACGAAATCCACCAAGTCAAGGAGCGCCAGAAAGCGGAAATGAAGGCGCTTCAACTCAAGCACAAGTACGCGAAGGATTCCATGAAGGGGCAGCAGGTTTCTAAGGCGACGAAATCGCAGATGCTCAACGAGATGAAACGTGAGGAGCAGGCGCTCAAGCTGAAGCATCAACAGGAGATGGAGTCCCTCAAGGACCGCATGCGGGTGCTGCGCGAGTCGCAGGGCGGTTAGCTCTGCCGGTTTCGCCGGCGGAAGCAAGTGGCCCTCGCGCGGGGTCGCTATGAAGAGTCGAGTCGTCGGGTTGCTGGTCATCCTGCTGATGTTTCCGCTTCTCCGGGCGCAGGATTCGGATTCGCCCCCCCCGGCCAGCGAGCCGGCGCCAGCGCCCAGCGAAAAACCCGCGCCCAAGCGCCCGACCCTGGGCAGTTCGTCTGTGCCCACACTCAGCGGCCCGCGCACGGCGTCCATCACCGATGCCCGCCGGCTGATTCGTGTGAAGAAGGTCTACGTCGAGCGCATGGAGAACGGCCTGCATGAGAAGCTGATCGCTGCGCTGACCAAGGTCAAGCGCGTTAGCCTGGTGGGCGATTACGTGGAAGCCGACGCCGTACTGCGCGGCACGTGCATCGACATGCGCCGGCTGAAGACGCTGAAGACGGATGTCTTTTTGAACGAAGTGAGGGGCGCTTCGATCTGGCAGGATAATGTGAAGCGGCCCATCCACCCGCCCACCATTGAGGCGGCGGCGACGGAAACGGCTGAGATTATCGCAACGCACCTTTCAGAAAGCATCATCGAGGCCGAGCGACACGAGGCCAAGTAGTTGTCACGCCGGCGTCCGGGCGGGCCGGCCGGATACCACGGCGGACGGAAGCCGCCCCGGCGAATACCCATCCTATGATTTTTCAACTCCTGCTTCCCGCCTGTGAGACGGGCAGCGCCGAAGCTTGGCGAGCCTTTCTGGCCGCCTACACGCCGATCGCTTTTCGCTTATTGGAGGTTCACGCCTCTCGGCTTCCCGTGGCATCGCACGCGGAAATCTGGAGGGAAGCCTTGAAAATGCTCGCGGCGAACGGCTTCCACCGGCTGCGAGAATTCGATCATCAGGGGGAGCGCGAATTCCTCTGTGACCTGAAACGGCTTGTGTTGGATCTGGCGCGGCCGAAGATTGCCGATGCCGCGACTCCGCGGCCGACGCTGGAAGCCCTGCGCCTTCTTCTCGAAGGCCGGCCGATCGCCCACCAGGAGGTGATTCTGCTCCGCCTCAGCGGCTATGCGCCGGCGGCACTGGAGCAAGTGCTGGCGGCGCCGGCATCGCTGGTCCGCAAGGTGCTGGAGGGCGCGGAGGCAGCGCAGCATGCCGCGCCCGGCGCGTGGCTGGAGGTGCTTCAGGAGGTCTGCGCCGCGCGCACCGACGCCTGCCCGCCGCGCCGGCTCTTCGCGCGCATCGAGGACGGCCAGGTTTCGTGGTACGACAAGACTCCAGCGGAGAATCACATGGCGCGGTGCCTGCACTGCTTGGACGTCTGGGCGTCGTTACGCGAAGCCGAGTTCCTGCGCCGCAATGTCCCGCCCGCTGCGGAAGCCGAAATCAAATCCTATCTCGCCGCGCTTCCTCTGAAGGCAACGGCCCAACCGAGATCTTTCTGGTCCAGGCTCTTGGGACGATGATCCGCGATTTCCGCCCTTCCGATCTCGCCAGGCTCGCCCAGATTGACCAGGCGTGCTTCCCGCCCGGCATTGCTTACCCCAGGCAGGAACTGAAGCGATTCATTGATGATCGTGGTGCGCGCACGTGGGTCGCCGAATCGGATAACGAAATCGTCGGTTTCCTCATTGCCTGCCGGGAATCGCGTGACGCCGTCCATATCGTGACCATTGATGTGGTGGAGTCCGCCCGTCGCCGGGGCGTAGGAGGCGCGCTGATGGAGACAGCCGAAGCGTGGGCCGCCGCGCGCCGCGCCAAGGTCATTTACCTTGAGACGGCCGAAGATAACTCCGGCGCGCAGCGTTTCTACCAGGCGCGCGGCTATGTCCGCGTGGAAAAAGTGGAAGGGTATTATTCCAACGGCCAGGCGGCCTGGGTGATGGCGAAATCGCTGTAACGCCGTCCATCGGCCCGGCATGTCGGCTGCTGACCTGACGTGCTAGAAAACTTGCACCGATTCCGCCAGCTGGCTCTTGCCATCGCGCCAAACGGCATATTGGAAATGTTTGACTTTGTTCATGGCGGCGGCGCCGGTGCGTCCCCGATTGTCGATGGCGATGACGCAGACCAGTTCCTCCTTGTTCCGGGGATCGGTGCGCGCCATGTGTTCCAGCAGGTCCACGCAGGCCTCCTGCGGCGAGGCGCCGCGCGACATGCGATGCACAATTGAGACGCTGGTGCAGTAATTGGTCATCACGTCGCCGTTGCCGGTGGCTGAGGCCGCGCCCACGTTGTCATCGGCGAAGACACCGCAACCGACGAGGGGGGAGTCGCCGACTCGCCCCGGCAGTTTCCATTCCAGACCCGACGTTGAACAGCCCGAAACGACGTGGCCTTTGCTGTCCGCGGCCACCATGCCGATGGTGTCGTGACCGTGATCGGCCGTGAGCCAGTAGGTTTCTCTTTTGGGGTCGGCCTTCCACTCCAGCCACTTCTTCAAACTCTCCGGGGTCAGCAGTTGCTCGGGCCGAAAACCCGCCTGCAGTGCAAAGCGCAACGCACCTTCGCCGGCGAGGGTCGTGTGCCGCGTGCGTTCGAGCACCTGGCGCGCCACGGAAATCGGATTGCGAATGCTGTGCAGATTGCAGACCGCCCCGGCGCGGTGGCGCGTGCCGTCCATAATCGCGGCGTCGAGTTCGACCACGCCCTCGGCGTTGGGCAGGCCGCCGTAGCCGACGCTGGTGATCTGGGGGTCGTCTTCGGAGACGTTGATGCCTTTTTCCACCGCGTCGAGCAAGGTGCCGCCCGCCAGGAAGACCTGAGCGGCGCGTTCCGTGGCCGGCTTGCCGTGCCACCAAGTGGCGAGAAAGACCGCGCCGAGTTCGTCGCTAGCGACTGCACTTGTTGCGGCGGCCGCCGCCGTCCCCGCGACCGATTGGAAGAACTGTCTGCGATTGACGTTGTGCATTTGTGGTTTCCTCCGTCGGGACGACCGCTGGAACACGTTGTACTTGGCGCGGGAAGCTCCGCCGGCCGTCCGGCAGGCCGCCGAGCGCCACCGGGCTGCCCTGCAGGCCGCCCTACATTTGCCTTTCGTTCTTTGTCTTTCGCCTTTTTGCTTTCTTCTCCACTCCCCACCCGCCGCCGCCAGGCGTTTCAATGCGCAGGGTGCTGCCGGCGGGGGCTTCGAAAGTGACTTTCGAGGGCAATTCCCTGGTGCGGCCTGCGACGGTCAGGCGATTCCGTCCAGGCTTGCCGCTCTTGCCGCCCGCGAGGCCGTAGGGGGCAGTGCGCCGACGGTCAGACAAGATACTGCCGCGCACGTCGGTTAGGAATTCGATTTCGCGGATGACGCCGTCGCCGCCGCGATGGCGTCCGGCGCCGCCCGAACCTCGCCGCAGGGAATATCGGCGCACGCGCACCGGGTAGGCAGTCTCCAGCGCTTCAATCGGCGTATTGAGGGAATTGGTCATGTGCGTATGAACGCCGCTCAAACCGTCGGCGCCCGGGCGCGCGCCCATGCCGCCCGATATCGTTTCGTAATAGGCAAACGGCTCGCTCGTGCGCGGGTCGCGTCCCCCGAAGGAGAGATTGTTCATCGTGCCCGAGCTGGCCGCGGGAATGCGGTCAGGAAGCGCCTGGGCGAGCGCGCGCAGGAGCACGTCGGTGATGCGCTGGGCCGTTTCCACATTTCCCGCGGCGACCGCCGCCGGCGGGCGCGCGTTCACCACGCTGCCTTCCGGCGCCCGCACTTCGATGGGTGCCATCAGGCCGGCGCAGGCCGGAACGTCTTCTCCCAGCAGGCAGCGGAAGGCATAGAAGGTTGCCGAATAGGTGATGGCAAAGACGGCGTTGACGCTGCCCCGGCATTGAGGTGCCGAGCCTTCAAAATCCACTGTTGCCCGGCCGCGCCGGAAAGTGATGGCAACCCGTAACTGCACCGGTACAGGCGAATATCCGTCATCGTCGAGAAAATCTTCAGCGGCATACGTGCCTTCGGGAACGCCGCGCAGCGCGGCATGCATCAGGCGCGCGGCGTAGCGTTGCAGCGCTTCAAGATTCGCGCCGACGCGCGCGGGGGTGTACTTCAAGGCGATTTCCATCAGTCGCCGCTCGCCCAATTTGCAGGCGGCGATCTGCGCCGCCAGGTCGCCCTCGCGCTCGTGCGGCGTGCGGACGTTGGCCAGAACCAGTTGCAGGACGTCGCGCTGAATCCTGCCTCCGCGGGCCAGCAGCACGGGCGGAATGCGCAGGCCTTCCTGATAGATTTCCTCGCTCAAGGCCATCGAGGCGGGCTGCGCGCCGCCAATATCGGAATGATGCGCGCGGCTGGCCACGTAGAATAACGGGCGCTTGGGGTATCGCCGGTCCGTCAGCGCCGAGTTTTTTACGTTGCCGTCCCGCCCTTTTGGCGGAAACACCGGCAGCACCAGCGTCACGTCGGGCAAATGAGTCCCGCCGGCGTACGGATCGTTGAGCAGGGCGATGTCGCCCGGGACGAGTTCGATCGCTCGAATCGCCGCTGCGACCGACATCGGCATTGAGCCCAAATGCACCGGCATGTGATCGCCCATGGCGACCACGCGGCCCTTCCCGTCGAAGACGGCGCAGGAGTAATCACGACGCTCCTTGATATTGGGCGAAAACGCCGAACGGCGCAGCGCTGCGCCCATTTCCTCTGCCACCGAGTGGAAAAGGTTTTTGAAAATTTCGAGTTCCGCGGGGTCGATTCGCATGCTGGTTGTAGTGGCGGCCTTCGGGCCGCCAGGCCTGTGTCCGCCTGAAGGCGGACGCGACGAAATTCCACGGGCACGGCGCCGTGCCCCTACGAGTCTGGAACCTTCTGCAAAACCAGGTTGCGGCGCCCGTCAACGACGCAAAGAAAATCCGGCGGCACGACGGTCGTCGAGCTGTATTCCAGGATTACGGCGGGACCCTGAAATTGCATTCCCGGCCCCAGCTTCTCGCGATTAAAGAACGGCGTCTCCCAGGCGCGTGACTCGAACCAGACGGGCTGAACGGCGACCACCGCATCGGAGAGCTGTCGTCGTCCGGCCTTGTGCGGACGGAGCCGCGGCGGCTTGGGCGTGGGCAGTGTGAGCCGAACGCGCAGGCTGACCACTTCCAGCGCGCGGCCGGCGTGCGCGTAGCCATACGCTCGTTCGTGCTCGCGGTGGAATCGCGCGGCGAAATCCGCAGCGAAAGGAAGGGTCAGTTCATACGCCTGGCCGTGATAGCGCACGTCGAGCGTCCGCGTGACCGCGGGGCGCGCCGTCCCCGATTGTTCCTGGCGGAGCTCGGCACGCGCGGCAGATTCCAATTGCCGATAGCCCGCTTCCAGTTCGTGAAGGAAGGCAGGCATCTCGCGGCGTGAATCCGGCACCGCGCGAAGCACGGATCTCGATACATCCTTGACGATGTCGGAGGTCAGAATTCCCAGGGCCGAGAAGGCGCCGGGATGGCGTGGCACGATGACACGGGCAAGGCCCAGGGCGCGCGCCAAATCGGCGGCGTGCAGGCCGCCCGCGCCCCCAAAGGCAATCAGCGAGAAGTCGCGGGGGTCGTGCCCGCGCTCGACCGAGATGACGCGCAGGGCGCGTTCCATATTGGCGTTAGCCACAGCGACCACGCCCTGAGCCAGCTCGAGCTTGGATTTGAATCGGGCGTGAGAATGCCGGAGGAGCTTTGCGAAGGCTTGTTCGGCCGCGTCGCGGCTGAGCGTATAGCTCCCGCCCAGGAAATGCGCGGGATGCAGTCGGCCCAGCATAACATGCGCATCGGTGACGGTGGGGAGTCTCCCGCCGCGGCCGTAACAAGCCGGGCCGGGAAGGGAACCGGCGCTCTCCGGCCCAACCCGCAGGGCGCCGCCCCGGTCGAAGCGGGCGATCGAGCCGCCGCCGGCTCCCACCGAGTGGACGTCCAGCACCGGCACCGCCACGGGCAACCCACCCACCGTCGTCTCGCGCGTGGTGCGCGGCACGCCCTCGATCAAGCAAACGTCCGTGGAGGTTCCGCCCATATCGAAACTGATGGCGCGTGGCAACCCCATCTGGCCCGCCAGCCATTCCGCGGCCACGACGCCGCCCGCCGGCCCGGACAGAATCGTTCGCACCGGCTCGCGGGCCGCCCGAGCCGCCGTGGTGATGCCGCCGCTCGACTGCATGATGAAAACGCGCGTGACCCCTTTCGAGAATTGTCGGGCCGCGAGCCGTTCGAGGCTTGTCAAGTACTGGCCCACGCGCGGCGCAAGAAAAGCGTTGATCACCACGGTGGAAAGTCGCTCGTATTCGCGGAACTCCGGCAGGATCTCGTGCGAAACCGAGATCGGGATTCGCAGTCGCTCCAACGCTCGCGCCATGCGCCGTTCATTCATGGGGTTGGCAAAGGAGAACAGAAGACAGAGGGCAACGGATTCGGCTCCCGCGCGGCGAATGCGGTGCATCAACCTCTCAACTTCACACTGGCTGGGTTTCTCAAGGATCTGGCCCGAGGGGGAGGTGCGTTCGCGTACTCCGAGCCGAAGCGCGCCGGGTACGAGCGGTAGCTCGCGGCGAACGTTGAAATCATAGAGGCGTGGCCGGTTTTGCCGGCCAATTTCGATCAAATCCTCGAATCCGGCCGTGGTGACGAGGGCCACGCGGGCGCCGCGCCGTTCCAGCAGGCTGTTCGTGCCGATGGTTGTGCCGTGGACGATGGAGAGATTCCGCGCTTCACCCCCCACGGCCCGGAGGGCGCCATCCAGGATGCCTCGGGCGGGATCCTCGGGGGTCGAAAAGACTTTCAGGGCGCGGATTTCTCCCCTCTCAAAAACCACTACGTCGGTGAAGGTCCCTCCGGTATCAATGCCGATTCGCATAGGAAGCGGTCATTTTACTGGATTCAATGCCTCGTGGAAGAAGGAATTCCTATCATCAGCCCAGCGGGAACGTCGCGTGGGCGGTGAGTGTGATGCCGGCCCGCTCGCCTGCGGCCAGCCTGAAGTATCCCGCCGCGGCGATCATGGCGGCGTTGTCGGTGGAGAGCTCGAGGGACGGGAAAAAGGCCTGCAGAGCGCGCGCCCGTGCCGCCTCGGCGAAACGCGCCCGGAGCAGCGAGTTGCAGGCGACCCCGCCGGTTACCAGGATGGTCGGGACTGCGTGAGCTTCGGCGGCTTGAATCGTGCGTTCCACCAGGTCGGTCACCACGGCATTCTGAAAACTGGCGATCAGGTCGAGCGTCGCATCCGAACAATGGACGCGTACATCGTCGGCGGTGACACGGTCCCCCGCACCCTTCCGCCAGGCGCGGCGTTTCTCCGCCTCTTCCGCCAAGTGCGAGCCGCGCACGCGGTAGAGCACAGCGGTCTTGAGGCCGGAGAAACTGAAATCCAGAGGATTGCCGCGCATCTTGATGCGGCCGAAATCGACCGCGTCTGCACGGCCGAATCTGGCGAGGCGGTCAATGACGGGGCCGCCGGGGTAGCCGAGGGCGAGAAGTTTCGCCACCTTGTCGAAGGCCTCGCCGGCAGCGTCATCGCGCGTCTGGCCGAGCACCACGTACTGGAATCGGGCTGAGCCGTCCTTCATCTCGCGAACCAGAAATAGACTCGTGTGACCGCCGGAGACCACCAGGGCGACGGCGGGGAACGTCGCCGCTTCGGGGGTGGCGCCGGCGGCGTGCTGGCGCTTGTTTTCCAGCAGGACAGCGTGAATGTGCCCCTCCAGGTGGTTCACGCCGACGAGCGGCTTGCCGAGTGAAAAGGCCAGTCCTTTCCCGTAAACGACACCCACCAGCAGCGAGCCGATAAGGCCCGGGCCCTCCGTGACGGCCAGGGCGTCAATTCCGTGCAGGTCTACCGCGGCCCGCGCCAGAGCTTCCTCGACGACCAGCCCGATCTTTTTCAAGTGCTCGCGCGAAGCGATTTCCGGCACGACGCCGCCGAACTTTTCATGGGTTAGCACCTGCGAGGCGACGACGTTTGAGAGGATGCGCTCGCCGTCGGCCACCACGGCCGCCGCCGTTTCGTCGCAACTGGATTCAATGCCCAGGATCAGCACGCGTTTCATGTTAGCACGGCGGTGGGAGACAGGAGTCAGAAGACGGCATCGGAACGGGCGGTGGGTCCGGGCCAATCTTTTGAAGGCACTCGATCCTGGGGACTGAGGACTGAGGACCGAGGACCACGGACGGTGGCGGCAGGGCAACCGCTTTCCTTTGACGCCGCCGCACAGCTGAAGCTACACTGGCACGGAGCACAGGAAGACACACGCTGCGCGAGGTGGCCATGAGCATTCGCAAAGCCGTATTGCCCGTCGCCGGTCTGGGGACGCGGTTTCTCCCGGCGACCAAAGCTCAGCCCAAGGAAATGCTTCCCATTGTGGACAAGCCGCTGGTGCAATACGCGGTGGAGGAGGCGGCAGCCTCCGGCATTTCGCTGGTGGTGTTCGTGACAGGGCGCGGCAAGAAGGCGATCGAGGATCATTTTGATGTGTCCTTCGAACTGGAGCACGAGCTGGCCGGCCGGAACAAGGAGGATCTCCGCCAGGAAATTCGTTCCATTTCCAGCCTGGTGCAGGTGGCTTACGTGCGGCAGCAGGAGCCGAAGGGTTTGGGTCACGCGATTCTGATGTCACGCGAACTGGTCGGGGAGGAACCTTTTGCCGTGGTGCTTTCCGACGACGTGATCTCCAGTCGCGTCCCGTGCCTCAAGCAGATGATGCGGGTATCGGAACATTACAGCGCGAGCGTCGTGGCGCTGCAACGCGTGCCGCGGAGCGCCACCTCGAACTACGGCATTATTCGCGGGCACGCGGTGCGCGGCGGCGAGTGGGACGGCCGGCTTTTTCGCATCGAAGACATGGTGGAGAAGCCCGCGCCCAGGAAAGCGCCTTCCAGCCTTGCGATTATCGGGCGCTACATTTTGTCGCCCGGAATCTTTCGAGCCATCGAGGAGACTTCGCCCGGCGCCGGCGGCGAAATCCAGCTGACCGACGCGCTCCGCAGCCTGCTTCAATCCGAGCCCGTTTACGGGTTCATCTTCGAGGGCAAGCGCTACGACGCGGGCGACAAAGTGGGATTTCTCCAGGCGACCGTGGAAATGGCGCTGGCGCGAAAAGACCTCGCCCGGAAATTCCGTCGCTACCTGAAATCGCTCAAACTGTAAGGGACGGCGCGATTACTTCGCGGGCGGAGCCGGCTTGGCGGCTACAGGGCCTGAGGGGGTGGACGCTTCCGGCTTACTTTCGGCCTTCGCGCCGGACTCATTGCCGTCCGCGGCGGGGGAAGATTTCCGGGCGTAGTCGGTGATGTACCAGCCGCTCCCCTTGAACTGGATGGCAGGCGAGGAGAGCAGGCGCTCGAGCTGGCCGCCGCAGGATTCGCACTTCTGGAGCGGCTTGTCCGAGAACTTCTGAATCTTTTCAATCGTCGCACCGCACTTTCGGCACGCGTATTCGTAGAGCGGCACTTCTGTCCTCCCCAGTACCCTATTAAATAAGTCTATCAAGAATCCGGGAGTTCGGTCAAAGCAATCACAGGAGCGGCGGCGGCACCAGGCCGTCAGCGCACGAGTTCAACGAGGTGCGGCCATTCCAGATTATCGTCCGGCGGTCCGTGGTTGCTGAGATGCCGTCAAGTTGATAGACTGTGAGCGGAAATCGGTTCATCTCGGGCAAGACGAGGCGCCCATGACGTCAAAGAGCGCAGGGAAGCTGTTTCTGGTGGCCACGCCGATCGGCAACCTGGAAGATATTACTTTTCGGGCGATCCGAGTCCTGAAAGAGGTGGATCTGATCGCCTGCGAAGACACGCGACATACTCAGATCCTGTTGAACCATTACGGCATCAAGACTCCCACCATCAGCTATCACCAGCACAATGAGCTGACGCGCGCCCCGGAACTCGTCCTGCAACTGGAGGAAGGCAGTCAGATCGCGCTGGTGTCGGACGCCGGCATGCCCGTCATTTCGGATCCCGGCTATCGCCTGGTGCATCTGGCGATTCGCCACGGCATCCCGGTGGTGCCCATTCCGGGCGCCTCGGCGCTGGTGGCGGCGCTTTCCGCTGCCGGCTTGCCCGTGGACAAGTTCCGCTTTCTGGGTTTCCTGCCTTCCAAAAAATCGCAGCGCCGCAACGCCTTCGAAGAGTTGAAGGATGCCAACAAGACGCTGGTTTTCTATGAGGCGCCGCACCGCCTGCTGGATACGCTCGAAGACCTGGCTCAAGTGCTGGGCGATCCGCCGGTGGTGGTGGCGCGTGAAGTGACCAAAGTTCATGAGGAGTTCTGCCGCGGGACGGCCTCCGAGGTGCGCGCACAATTGCGGAAGAAACCGGTGAAGGGAGAAATCACCGTGCTGGTCGCGCCGCAACTGGCGGAGCGGAGTGGCACCCCGGCCGCGACCTCGATCCGGGAGGAAGTGCAGCGCGTGGTGGCCGCCGAAGGCGTGGACGAACGCGCCGCGCTCAAATCCGTTGCCCGGCGCCGCGGCCTCTCACGCAGCGAAGCCTATCGCCAGCTCCAGGCTGAAAAGGCGGAGGCGAAGTAACTCGAGCAGCCAGAAGCAGGGATGCTTTCGCCCCCTCGCAAGATCCCCTGAGGTCCTCCCCCCTGCTCTTGTATTTGCTTTTACACTGTTTCCGCGGTGTAGGTAGGCAGCGTGGCACCCATGAAGCGCACGCTGACCCGACGCAAGTCGCCTTCCTTCTGCACGCGGACCACCGCCGCTTCCGAGAAGAAATCACTGGCCCCCTCGCCGGGTCGCGTCGGACCGCGTCCCGGCAGCGTGACGGTGACCTTCGACAACTCCGGGAGATCCCGCCGGGTGAAGAAGGAGAGTCCACGGCGGCTTACTTCAATCGCCTCTGTGGCCTCCGAAAACGACTCGCCGTGGGCGTCAACGCCGTCAACATGAAGGGGAACGGCGGCATGAATGCGATGCTGAGCGCGGTGCTCCACCAAACGTACCTCCTTGGCTGGCGGCTAGTGTGGTGCATCTAACGGTTCTTTACAAGGGTGGATGTCCTTCGTGGTCTCCTCCGTGGTTTCGGCCGAGCGGGACGTAGCGTCGCCCTTCAGGGCGACACGTACGGGTGGCGGCCTGAAGGCCGCCGCTACGCGGCGCCCCGCGATTGAATAGTTATCTGCGACGCACCACACTAGTATGCCACACCTTGGCGGGCCTGGCGCCGGCCCCCGGCGGGGGACCGGCCATCCGAGTCTGCCGGACCACCGCCGCTACGCAGCGCTCAGCGCCCGCTGAAAGTACGCGTCCACGCGGCTCAATACTTCTTCCACCCGCCGCGCGCTGTGCACGCTGCGTCGCAATTCCGCTCCGTTGCGCACGCCGTGCGTGAACCAGCTGGCGAACTGCTTCATTTTGCCGATGGCGCCGGGCGCCTCTTCTGCGGCCAGCATTTGGTAGTAAGTGCGGATCAGTTCATAGCGGTCGGCCTCGGTGGGCTCGGCGTACTGGCCCGTCCGGAAATAGGCGTCCATCTGGCGAAAGATCCACGGATTGGTGGCCGCCGCCCGCCCGATCATCACGGCGTCGCAGCCGGTTTGCGTGAAGAGTGCTTCGGCGTCGCGCGGCGTCTTGACGTCCCCGTTGCCGATGACCGGTATGCGGACCGCCTGCTTGACATCGCGGATGATGGCCCAGTTGGCGGGGCCGGTGAAGCCCTGGACGCGTGTCCGGGGATGGACGGCAATCGCCTCGACGCCCGCCTCCTCCGCCATGCGCGCCACCTCGACCGCCACGATCTCTTCCTCACTCCAGCCGGCCCGGATCTTGATGGTTAAGGGAATCTTCACTGCCGCGCGGAGCGCTTGCAGGATCCTGCCCAGATGGGGCAGGTCGCGCAGCAGGCCGGAGCCGCCGCACTTCACCACTTTCTTGGCCGGACATCCCAGGTTGAGGTCCACCAGGTCGAACCCGAGGTCTTCGATCATGCGCGCGGCTTCCGCCAGCCGGCCGGGCTCCGCGCCGAAGATCTGGGCGGTGATGGGGCGCTCCTCTTCGCTGAAGTAAAGATAACGCCTCGAGCGAAGATTCTGCCGCAGCATGCCTTCGCTCGAAACGAACTCCGTCATGATCAGTCCGCAGCCGCCCAGGCGTTTGATGAAGCGCCGGAAGACCGTGTCGGTAATCCCCGCCATCGGAGCCAGAACGTGCCCCGGGCGAACCGCCACGTCACGAATGCGGAGTTCTTCGAATAGCATCCAGGCTATTTTGCCAAGAATGAGGCCGAAGAGTCCACTTATTCCGGCTTGAACAGCTCGCGCTTGAGGGCCGGGTTGCGCGAAGTAAAATCGCCGGGCCGATCTTTGTCGGCGGCGTATTGGGAACGGATGGCCTGCAATTTGGAATCGAGGTTGTCGAGGTAATGGACCACCACCGCTTCAGGGAAGAGGGGTTCTTTGGGCGAGCCGAATTCCAGTTCGCCGTGGTGGGAGAGGATGATGTGGAGAAGCTGGTCGCGGAGCGAGGCGGGAAACTCCGGAATGGTGCGCGCCTTCTCGCTCACCATCTCCGCCCCGATGGAGATATGGCCGAGCAGCTGGCCGCGTGTGGTGTAGCGAAGGCCCGTTTTGTAGCTGAGTTCCTCAATCTTGCCGATGTCGTGCAGCACCAATCCGGCGACGATCAGATCGCGGCGCAGCTCGGGATAATGGTCGCAGATCTTGTCGCCCAGGCCGAGGAGCGAGAGGACGTGTTCGATCAGCCCCCCCAGGTAGGCGTGGTGGTAGCTCATGGCGGCGGGGGCGAGCTTGTATTTCTCCGCCATGGCCGGGTCTTCGAGGAAGGCCAGCAGTAGCGCGCGCAGGGGGCCTTCCGCCATCTGGCGGACGCGCGCCACGAGTTCCGCCAGCATTTCATCCGGATCGCGCTCGGAACGGGGGAAGAGCTGTGCCGGATCGATATCCTGCGGCAGGACGCGCGTGATCTTGCGAATGCGCAGCTGGGGCGAGCCCTGGAAATCCTCCAGGTCGCCAATGACGCGGACGACATCGTCCGCTTCGAAGTCGGCGATGGCGTGATCGGCGTCCCACAACTTGGCGCGGATCGGCCCCTTGGAATTCAGGAGGGTCACGTCCAGATAGGCGCTGCCGGTGCGGGCGGTCTTGCGTTCTTTGGATTGAACCAGGAAGGAAGAATCGACGGCTTTCTTGTTGGCGGGAGATTCTTTCATTGCCCTCGGGCCGTTTCCGCGGCCTCGCTGGGCCGTTCCGCGCCCGTATCCACGTATCCAGGCGCAAGGAAGATGTAGCTTTCCCGCCGCAGCGTCAGCAGAAACTGGCGCAACGCGGGCGCCATTTTCTGGCTGTAAATGGTTTCGGTGACCCGCGATTCGACTTCTTCGAAGGTTGGAATGCCGGCGCGCCGGCGCTCCAGGACTCTCAGGATAATGAAGCCAGATTTGATGGGAATGGGTTCGGTAAACTCCCCCGTTTCAACCTTGGCCAGGGCCTCCTGGAGCGGGGGCGCGAGCGTACCGGCCTTCATGAAACCGATGTGGCCAGCTTCGCCGGCGGTCGCGGTGTCGTCCGAGTACTTCTTGACGACCTCGGTCCACTTCTGGCCCGCCTTGAGTTGCTCGTAAGCCTCCTTGGCGCGTTTTTCCGCTTCCTCCGGCTTGTGCTTTTCGTTCGAGATCAGGATTTGCGCCAGATTGACTCCCTCCGGCGAGGCGAAGTCCTCTTGATGCTCGTTGAAATAGGCGCGGGCGTCTTCGCGGGAGACGATGATGGTACGGCCCACTTCGCGCCCGATCACTTCGCGCATCAGCAAACCGCGGCGGATGTCGTCCTTGAAGTCCTCCCAGTTGATGCCGCTCTTTTCAGCCTCCTTCTGGAGGTCTTCCAGGGAGTCGGCGCCCACACTCTTTCGGATTTCTTCCAGGCGCTTCACGACGTCGGTTTCCACGTTGATGTCAAGATCCTTGGCCTTCTGCACCATGAGCGAGCGGTCGATCAGGTCGCGCAGCAGGTCTTTGCTGCCTTCGCGCACGCGGTTTTCCAGCTCTTCGCCCGAGTACTCGCGCGCCAGCTCGCGGCGCAGCTTTTCGCGCTCGCGCTCGAACTGGCGCTGCGTCACGATTTCGTTATTGACACGCGCGATGACGCGCTCGATCACGCGGCGTTTGGCCGCAGCCGGGGCTGCGGCCAGGGCCACAAGAGTCAGGATGCCAACTGCCGAAGTACACTTCTTGAGCATGTCTGGATGACCCACGCGCCGTGAAAAAAACGCTGCTCCATTCTAAGGCTGCGGCGCGAGTTCCTGCAAGACGTTTTGCAGGCGCTCGAAGATGAGGGCTTCCGGCGCCTCCAATCGGAAGCGCAAGATGCCGTCGGGACGCAGCGCGGCCCCGCGCCGCTTGCGGACAAACGACGTCAACCGGGCGGTGTCCACCGGCGCCTCGGGGTGAAACCGCAGCCAGACCTCATCCCCTTTCCGCTCAATGGATTGCACACGCCGCTGCTCGGCCACGGCCCTTAGGACTGCGTAGCGGAGCAGGTCCCTGACCGAAGCCGGCATCGGGCCAAAACGGTCCTCAAGTTCGCCCCGCATGTCTTCGGATTCCCCAGGGCTGGTGATGCCTGCAATGCGCTTGTACATGCGAAGCCGCTGGCTCTCATCGGCGATATAGCCTTCGGGTATTTTGATATCCAGGCCGAGATTCAGGGTTGTCCGGACCTCGATCTTGGGGGGCGCGCCGCGAAGCTCATTGACCGTTTCGTCCAGCATGCGCAGATAAAGGTCAAACCCAATCGCTCCCATGTCGCCGGATTGCTCCGCGCCTAGCAGGTTGCCGGCGCCGCGGAGTTCCAGATCGAGCGCCGCAAGGCGAAAGCCCGCGCCCAGCCCGGAGAACTCCTTCAGTGCCGCCAGGCGCCGTTTGGCGACGGGAGTCAGCGTCTCTTCGTCGGGAATCAGAAAATAGGCGTAGGCGGGCCGGTCCGAGCGGCCGACGCGCCCGCGCAGCTGGTAAAGCTCCGCCAGGCCGAAGCGCTCCGCTCGATTCACCATCAGGGTGTTGGCGCGGGGTATGTCGAGTCCGTTCTCGATCAGGGCGGTCGAAACCAGCACGTCGTAGCCGCCTTCCATAAATTTGAGCATGACGCGCTCCAGTTCCCTTTCGCCCATCTGGCCGTGCGACACGCCGATGCGCGCCGTGGGGACCAGCCGCTGGAGGATCGAGGCAATCTGCCAGATCGTCTCGACGCGATTGTGGACGAAATAGACCTGCCCTTGCCGCGCCAGTTCGTGCAGGATCGCGGACTGCACCAGAGCATCGTTAAAAGGAGAGACCACCGTCTGGATGGCCAGGCGGCCGCGCGGGGGCGTTTCAATGACCGAAAGGTCGCGCAGGCCGCCCAGCGACATGTGCAGCGTACGCGGGATGGGCGTGGCCGAAAGCGTCAGCACGTCCACGCTGGCCTTCAATTTGCGAAGCCGCTCTTTCGCCGCCACGCCGAACCGCTGCTCCTCATCCACCACCAGCAACCCGAGGTCCCGCAATTTCACGTCCTTGGAGAGCAGCCGATGGGTTCCGATCAGAATGTCCACGCGGCCCGCTTCGGCGTCGGCGACTACTTTCTTCTGCTCGGAAGGGGAGCGAAAGCGGCTGAGCATCTCGATTCGCACCGGAAATGCGGCGAAACGGCGCCGGAAGGTGGAGAAATGCTGGAATGCGAGGACGGTGGTGGGCGCGAGCACCACCACCTGCTTGCCGTCCTGGACCACCTTGAAGGCCGCCCGCATGGCGATTTCAGTCTTCCCGTAGCCCACGTCGCCGCACAGCAGCCGGTCCATGGGCTGCGGCGATTCGAGGTCGCGTTTGATTTCCGCCAGCGCCGTAATTTGGTCGGGTGTCTCCTCAAACTCGAAAGCGTCTTCGAATTCCTTCTGCCATGGAGTATCGGGACTGAAGGCGGTGCCCGGGTGCAGCTTTCGCTCGGCGTAAAGGCGGAGCAGCTCCTGGGCGATGTCGCGCAACGCGCGCTTGACGCGGGTCTTGGTGCGGGCCCAAGTGGCGCCGCCCAGGCGGTCGAGTTGCGGGCGGGGGGCACCTTCGCCCCCCGCGCGGTATTTCTCCACCAGATCCAGGCGCTCCAGCGGCACGTAAAGACGTGCCTCATCCTGAAACATCAGGAGCATAAAGTCGCGCCGTGCCCCATCCACTTCGAGCGGCCGCAGCCCCTGGTATTGCGCGATGCCGTGATCAATGTGCACCACGTAATCGCCAGGTTTCAGGTCGCTGAGATCGGAGATGAAGGTGGTGGCGACGGACTTCTCCCGCCGCCCGCGCGTGCCCCAGAGGAATTCGCCGAAGAGGTCGGCATCGGCGAACAACGCCGTGGCGAGATCAGGGAAAATCACTCCTTCATTCAGTTCCCCGCGAGCCAGGGTGATCGGCCGGGTCAGGAATTCGCCCGCCGGCGCGGGACCGGAATCCTCCAATCGGAAAGGCAGGCGGTATTCCGCCAGAATTTCCCGCAGGCGATCCATTTTGCCGGCAGTGGGCAGCACCACGATGATCTGCTCGCCCCGCCGCTGGCGCGCCCCGAGCTCTTCGATCATCGCCTTCACGCCGCCATGCAGCTGCGGCGGCGGCTGTGTGGCGAGCGTGCTGCCAGCCTCCTCTGGCGCGGAGTCCACGATGAGTTCGCGCAGATGCAGCGCCGGGCATCCGCGTGCGGCTTGCTCAAATTCCGGTTCGTCGAGGAGGAATTCCTGCGGCCGCGGTCGCGGGGGCACAGCGTCGCGCACTTCATCGTAAGCCGCCTCCAGCTGCTGCAAGGCGGCGCGCAGCTGGCTTCGGCGTTCCACCGGTTCGTCCCACACCACGATCGGTCTGCCGAGGAGTCCGACGAGCGTCTGCGGGTGCGACTCGGCCAGCGGGACGTAGAATTCCCACCCCGGGAAGGGAATCGAATACTCGGCCTGCCATTCCGGGTCGCCGGGCCGGGCGGGACGGCGCGTTTCCAGGGCGGCGACGATGGCGGCGAACAGTCTTGCGGACCGTCGGTGTTCCGAGAAGGGAAGGATGCGGACCAGTGCCTGCGGCTGTCGCGAGCGCTGCGAGGCCGGATCGAATTCGCGGATGGATTCGATCGTGTCACCCAGAAACTCCAGGCGCGAGGGACCCTCCGCTTCCGGCGGGAAGACATCCACGATGCCGCCGCGGAGGGAGAATTGTCCCGGCAAGGTAACGGGCTCGGCCCGCTCGTACCCCACGGCTTCCAGATGCTCGGCGAGATCCTGAAGCAGGACTTCGTCGCCGGGCTGGAGTTCAAGCCGCAGGCTGGCGTAATAGGATTTCTCGCGAAAGCGTCCCAGCGCGGCAGCGACCGGCGCAAACAGCAGCCGGGTCTCGCCGCGAGCGATCTTTAGAAGCGCAATGGCCCGGCGCTCCGCGATTTCGGCGTGCGGTGAGCGACCCTCGTAGGGCGAGGCATCGGGTGCGGGCAGGACCCCCACGCCTGGCGTGCCCTGCGGGTCGAACCAGCGGCTGGCCTCGGCGGCAGCGACTGCCAGGCGATCGGCAGCCGCGTTGTCCGAAGTCAGCACCACCATCGGCCGTTGGAGGGCGTGGCGGAGTGCGCCCAGCACCAGCGCTTTGGCGGGCGGCGTCAGACCCCCCAGGGAGGCAACCGCAGCATTCGCCGCGAGCTGCGACCGGACGCGCTCCACTTCAGGCCGCTGAAGGATTTGTTCCAGAAGATTTCTCAGGGAAGACATGGAACTTCAGGCGGGGAAGAGCCGCATCGCCGCCTGCACGATGGAGGTGGTTGAGAATCCTTCCACCACCGGGATGGAAACGACTTCGCCGCCGGCCGCTTCCACCACTTCGTGCCCGACAATTTCGTGGCGCTGGTAGGTCCCGCCCTTCACCAGCACCGAGGGCAACATGCGCTCCACCACCGGCAGGACGCTGACCGAATCAAAGAGGGTGACGTAGTCCACGCCTTCCAGCGCGGCGATGATTTCCGCCCGTTCGTTCTCGGGCAGAATCGGGCGGTCGGGGCCTTTGTTGAGCCCGCGCACGCTGGCGTCGCTGTTGACCGCCACGATCAGGACGTCGCCCAGTTGCCGGGCCGCTTGCAGCAATCGGGTGTGCCCCGGGTGAATCAGGTCAAAGCAGCCGTTGGTGAAGACCACGCGCTTGCCTGCACGCTTCATCTCGTCCGCGAGCCGATAAGCCGCTTCCAGCGGAATGATCTTGCCTTTGGGCATTCTTGCTCCTTCCCACTGAGAATTGTATCACGTCGCTCGGGGGCGTCCGTCGTACCGCCGCCCAGGTCCGTGGGTCCGACGGCGGGGTCGGCGTCGTAAGGGCAGGGCTGGTCCCTGCCCAGCCGGGGACGCAGCACGCTTTGCCCCCCCTTCCCGGCGGCCCTGCACACCGGGTTCGCCTGCGCCCCGCGGGGGACGTCATGAATGTTGGCGGACCGACGGCGCGCGTGAAAGGGAATACCAAAAAGGGCAGCAGGCCCGCAGGGCAAAAGGGGGTCTTGGCAGCGGGGAAGGGGCGCAGCAGGGGCCTGCCACACCGCTGCGATGTTTGTCGGGGCGAGTGGAGCAGTGCTATGCTGCTCCTTCGAAGCATTCGGGCAGGTTGCCCGCGCTCCCAGAAGACAGGAGTCACGCCCCCATGGCCACCCGTTCTCAGGAATTATTCCGCAGAGCAACTCAGCTCATGCCTGGAGGCGTGAATTCGCCCGTCAGGGCCTTCCGCGCCGTGGGAGGCGATCCGATCTTCATGGCTCGCGGCGCGGGCTCGCGCCTTACCGATGTGGATGGGCGCGGTTACGTGGATTACGTGCTCTCCTGGGGGCCGCTGATTCTGGGCCATTGCCATCCGGAAGTAATGGAAGCGCTGGCGCGCGTGCTCGAATCCGGCACCAGCTTCGGAACGTGCACCGCCGCCGAGGTCGAGCTCGCCGAGCGCATCAACGAGGCGGTTCCTTCGATGGAACGCGTGCGGCTGGTCAATTCGGGCACCGAGGCGACCATGTCGGCACTGCGCCTGGCGCGCGCTGCGACCGGGCGCGACAAGATCCTCAAGTTTGAAGGCTGCTACCACGGCCACGGCGACAGTTTGCTGGTGAAGGCAGGTTCCGGCGTGGCCACGCTCGGCTTGCCGGACAGTCCGGGGATTCCGCGAGCCCTGGCGGAGCTGACCATCACCTTGCCATTCAACGATCTCGACGCCCTGGAAGAAGCCTTCCGCGCCCACCGCAACGAAGTGGCGGCGGTCATTCTGGAGCCGGTGGTCGGCAACATGGGCTGCCTGCCGCCCGTCGCCGGATTTCTCGAACGCCTGAGAACCCTCACGGCTGAGCAGGGGACCGTCCTCATTTTCGACGAAGTGATGACCGGATTCCGGCTGGCCTATGGCGGCGCTCAGGAGCTCTATAGAATCCAACCCGACCTGACAACACTGGGTAAAGTCATCGGCGGCGGGCTACCGGTGGGCGCCTACGGTGGCAAGGCGTCATTGATGGATCTGGTGGCTCCGTCGGGGCCGGTCTATCAGGCCGGAACCTTGAGCGGGAATCCCCTGGCGGTGACCGCCGGCCTGAAGACTCTCGAGATTCTCCGCCGCCCGGGCAGCTATGAGAAGCTCGAGGCCACGAGCGCCCGTTTGGTGGATGGTCTGCGACGGCAGGCCGAGGCGAAGGGCGTACCCATCACGATAAATCGCGTCGGATCGATGTTCACGGTCTTCTTCACGGCGAAACCGATTTCCAATTACGAGGACGCCAAAACCTCCGACACGGCGAAGTTTGGCAGATTCTTCCGCACCCTCATCGATCGCGGTGTCTATTTTCCCCCGGCGCAGTTTGAAGCGGCCTTCGTTTCACTGGCGCATCGCGACGACGATGTCGCTCAGACTGTCCAGGCGGCAGGCGCGGCTTTCGAAGCACTCGCGAGCTAAGGCGGCAAGATTCCCATCCTCAACGGCATCATTGCGAACGCAGTCGGGGAGATGTTATTCCGCGTCTCTGGGCAGGTGGCGGCTCCTGCGGGCGACTCCGATGACTTGGTGCTGGAGGGGGGAGTTGAACCCCCACGCTGTTTACACAGCGCGAGATTTTGAGTCTCGTGCGTCTGCCAGTTCCGCCACTCCAGCACGGATCCATGGGCGAGAAGCCATTATACTGAGGCGGAGGCGGAATTGCACGCTTCGGGTGGCGCAGGCGGCTACTTGGGAGCGAGTGGGGCCGCAGGCGCACTGCGAATGAGTTTGCTCAGGTCATAGCCTTGCGCCCGGGCACGCTCCAGGATTGCCGTGAGGACCGGTTCTTCCAACTGCGGGGTGCGGCTGAGAACCCAGAAGTACTTGCGGTTGGGTTCGCCGACGGCCACCCAGCGGTATTCCGGGTCGAGGTCGATAATCCAGTAATTGCCGCTGAAAGGCCAGAAAAAGCTGACCTTCAACTTGGTGTTGGGTCCCTTCTTGTCCGCCACGCGGGCCGTGCCGCGTGCCGTGGTCATGCTGCCGTCTGCCTTGCGGCAGGCGTTCACCACGGCGATTTTGCCATCGGGGCGCAGCGTATAGGTGGCGGTAATCTCTCCCGTGCACTTGCGTTGGAAGACATTGGGCAGGCGCGCGATTTCGTGCCACGTCCCGGCATAACGGCCCAGATCGACCGACGGAACTACCTCCAGCGGTTTGGCCGGCCCGGAGGACATGAGGGCGCCGGATTTCAAAATGATTGCAGCGAGTGCCAGAGTCATCGGTCGTCGGGATGTCATGCGATGGCGGATGAGGCCCCTTTCCGTGGGATATGGTGAAAGTCTAGAACAGGCGCACGCGAACCGTCAGGTATTTCCTCGGGTCCTTGCGGAATTCGGTCAGGAATTCGCGCAGTGACGAGGAACTGGTGCTCAAATTGTTATAGAGCGTCGGGTCCGTCGAGAGTTTGCCCAGCGTCCCTTCACCTTTATCGATCCGGCTCGTAATCGTACTAACATGATCGAAGGTACTATTGATCTTGGTATAAAGCTGGTCGTCCGTGACCAGTTTGCCGAGCGTGCCCTTGCCCTGGTTCACGTTGTCCATCGTGGTGTTGGCTTTCTTCACCAGATCGTCAATGTTATTGAACACGGAGGGATCGTTCAGGAATTTGGCAAACGTCCCCTTGCCGCTTTCGGCGGCGTCGAGGATGTGATTCAGGCGGTCGATGCTGGCCACGGTGCGCTTGTAAAGGGTTTCGTCCACCATCAGCTTGCCGATGGTGCCTTCGCCGCGGTTGATGCGGTTGACCAGCGTCCGCACTTCTTCGGCGGTCTGATCCATCCGCCGGTAGACGGCTTCGTCATAGATGAGTTTTCCCAGCGTGCCCTGGCCGCCCTTCACCTGGCCCATGATTTCGTTCAGCTTGTCGCTCAGGACGCGAAGATTGGCGATCACGTCGTTGGTGTTCTGCACGATGCGCTTGATGTCGGCTTCCTCCACGCTCCTGACCTCGCCGTTGGCGGCCACGGCAGGTTGATCGTGAGTGCCGCGCGAGATGTCCACATAAGCTTCGCCCAGGAGTCCCGCCGTGGCCAGCGTGGCTTCCGAATTTGTCCGGATCTCGTTCTGATAGGTGACCGGGATGCGCATGATGACTTCGACGGCTTTCATGGGGTCGGTCGAGTCGGAAATGCGAACGACCTCCACGACGCCCACCGGAACGCCCGCCACGCGGACCTGGGAACCGCCCCGCAGGCCCTTGGCCTCAGAGAAGTACGTTCGGAGTGTGTACTTGCGGGTGAAGAGCGCCGTTTGTCCGCCGATGAAAAAAACTCCGACCGCGAAGACGAGCAGGCTGCCCACCACCAGCAAACCCACGCGCAGTTTGGCCCAGGTGATCTGTTTTCGTTCAGGCATCGCAATCCTCCCTCCGTCGCCGGCTCACCGGCCGGCAGGTCAACCATCTCCGAAAGGCCGGGCCGCCCCTCGTCAGGCGGGGGACGGTGAGCGACGTCGGGCCCAAGCCCGGCGCGGCATCCCGACCTGGCCCCATTGTAGACGATAGCGGGGAGGCGGGCCCACTACTCAAGAAATCTCCGTACGTAGGGATCGGCTGCGGCAATGATCTCCTCCGGCGTCCCCAGAAAGCAGATGCGCCCGTTGCGCAGGACCAGAAACCGGGTGCGCGCGCGCCGGGCGGCGCCGTTTTCGTCCGAGGGCACGAGGTCGTGCTTCTCGGTCGAATAGACGAAATGGGTCAGCGCGTAGGCGTCGGCCAGACGGTGCGTCACGACTAGCGAGGTGACGTTTTGCGTGTCGCGCAGCTTGGCGATCAGCGTATTGATGGTGTGCGCGGTGACCGGATCCAGTCCGCCCGTGGGCGAATCATACAGCATGATGGATGGCTGGCTGGCGATGGCGCGCGCAATCGAGACGCGCCGGCGCATGCCGCCGGAAAGTTCCGCCGGCATCTTGAAGATGGCTTGCTCCATCTCGACGATGGAGAGCACCTCGCGCACCCGCCGCTCGATGCAGTCTTCGTCCTTCTCGCCGTCTTCGCGCAGGCGATAGGCCACGTTTTCGAGCACGCTCATCGAGTCAAACAGGGCGCCCTCCTGAAAGACAATGCCCATGCGGCGGCGGATCCCGAACAGTTCGCTCTCGGCGAGCGGCACGATGTCGCGCCCGTCCACCAGCACCTGCCCTTCGTCCGGCTTGATCAGCCCCAGTATCAGCTTCAGCAAAACGGACTTGCCCGATCCCGTCACCCCCAGCAGGAGCAGCGTCTCGCCCCGGCGCACCTGGAAACAAATGTCTTCGAGCACCGAACGGCCTTCGAATCCCAGCCAGACATGGCGCAGTTCGACGGCGGGGTGGTGAAGGTGCCCGGGGCTGGGAGCCTGTTCCATGTGCTTTGCTGCCAAATGGGACGGTGGCGCCGCGCGGTGAATCTCAGCGCCGCGTCAGAAGAACCCGACGGCGATCAGCGTCTTGGTGATGAAGAAATCCAGCACCAGAATGAGCACGCAGGCCCAGACCACAGCCCGGGTGGTGGCTCGGCCCACGCCTTCCGTGCCGCCCGTGGTGTGCAGCCCGAAGAAGCAGCCGACCAGCGCGATGACTGCGCCAAAAAAGAACGGTTTGGTCAGCCCCTGCACGCAATCGGAAAACTCCAGTGCCTGATAGGCGGAATGCCAGAACTCGGAGTTGCTCACCCGCGCCGTGGTGATGCTGATCACCGCCCCTCCCATCAGACCGAAGAGGTCGGCCAGCACGGTCAGCAGGGGAAGCGAAATGATGGAGGCATAGACGCGCGGGGTGACCAGTTTCCGAAGGGGGTCGGTGCCCAGCGCGCGCATGGCGTCAATCTGTTCGCTCACCTTCATCGAGCCGATTTCGGAGGCGATGCCCGAGCTGATCCGGCCCGCCACCATCAGCGCCGTCAGCACCGGCCCCAGTTCGCGCACCATGGAAAGCGCCACGATCTGCCCCAGCAGCCCCGACTCGCCGAACCGGCTCAGGCTGCGGTAGGTTTGCAGGGCCAGCACGCCGCCCGTGAAGAACCCCGTCAGCAGGACAATGAAGAGCGACCCGAAGCCGATGATGTCTATCTGGATTAGAGTGTCGACCAGGTAGCGGGGGCGGGTGAAAGCGTGCCGGACGGCATTCGTGAGGAGTTCGGTAAACTCCTGTACCGCCAGAACTTGGCGCTTGAGGAAGGTTTCGATCAAGCCGGCGTATCCTCCGGTGTTGGGGCCGCGACGATTCGCCGAAAAGGCGCCCGCTCGCAATCTAGCCATGACCACCGCGGGGAAGTCAAGAGTTACGCGCGGCGCGTTCTGTCTCCGGGGGGATTCGCCTGGCCTCCGGCTCCCCTGCGGCGGACTGAATTCACTGGACAGGAGAGGCTACATATGTTAGTCTGCAACAGGTGGCCGCCCGGCGGCCGGGACGCCGCCTTTCGAAGGCTGCGGGGGGCCTCCTATCTGGCGATGCGTCCGGCGCTGTTGATCCGCCGGGATGGCTGGCCGGAGGGCTCGAAATGCCAGTTTTCGCTGCGTCAAGTCTTCGGAACGAAGCCGCGATCTTGTTGAAAACAAAGGATCGGGCAAGATCCGAACGGCGACCGGAACCAATCGCCGCGTACGCCCTATTTTCTTGACAAGACCTAAGGCATCTCTTAACTTGGAGAATCGTATTTTCTCTGACCTCATAGGAGTATTGACGTGAAAATCGCATTCTGCGCGTCGGAAGGTGTGCCATATTCGAAGACGGGTGGGCTGGCCGATGTGGTGGGAGCGCTTCCCCAGGCGCTGGCCGCCAACGGACACGAAATCCAGGTTTTTCTGCCGCGCTACAGGGCGACCAAGCCTGCCAAGGTGCATGCTGCAGGCCGTTCGGTAACCCTGCCTTTTGCCAGACGTTTTCGCTACGCCAGCATCCAGGATACCGGCCAGTCCGCCGGGGTTCAGACCTTTCTGGTGGACATCCCCGAATTCTTCGACCGCGAGGGGCTGTACCAGGTCAATGGCACGGACCACCCCGATAACCATCTCCGCTTCGCGGCGTTTTCGCTGGCCTGCCTGGAGTTTCTGAAGCGGCTGGGACCGGCTCCCGACATCCTGCACTGCCACGACTGGCAGAGCGCGCTGGTTCCGATCTACCTGAACTGCCTTTACAAAGGCGACGAGTTTTATGCCAGGACGGGCGTCGTGTTCACCATCCACAACATTGGGTATCAGGGCCTTTTCCCGCCCTCGGTTCTGGGGGAGATATCGGTGGATGCGGGCCTTTACACGATGGACGGTCTTGAATTCTGGGGAAAGGTAAACTTTCTGAAGGGCGGGCTGGTTTATTCCGATTACATCACGACGGTCAGCCGCAAGTACGCGGAGGAGATCCAGACGCCCGAATTCGGTTATGGCTTGGAAGGCGTGCTGACCAAGCGCGCGGACCGCCTGCAGGGTATTCTGAACGGTGTGGACTACGACGTTTGGAGTCCCGCCAAGGACAAGTTCATTGCCGCAGCGTACGGCCCCGAGGACCTGGCGGGCAAGCAGGCGTGCAAGAAGGCGCTGCTCCAGGCGATGGGCGCGGCCGATCCGGTTCTGGACCGGCCGGTGATCGGCATCGTATCGCGGTTTGCCGCTCAGAAAGGTTTTGACCTGATTGCCGGAGTCATCGAGAAGCTGATGGCCATGGACCTTTACATCGTGGCGCTGGGCACGGGCGAGCCGGTTTACGAAGAGCTTTTCAAGAGCATGGCGGCGAAATACCCCGGCAAATTCCTGGTGCGCGTTGGATTCGACGTGGCGCTCTCGCACCAGATCGAGGCGGGTTCCGATATGTTCCTGATGCCCTCGCGCTACGAACCCTGCGGCCTGAACCAGATTTACAGCCTGAAATACGGAACCGTCCCGGTGGTGCGCGCTACCGGCGGACTCGACGATACGATTGAACATTTTAATGGCAAAACTGGAACGGGTTTCAAATTCAGTGAATACACGCCGGAAGCGCTGCTGGGTGCCATCGAGGCGGCCGTGGCCTGCTACCGCCAGCCCAAGGTGTGGCGTCAGGTGATGGTCAACGGCATGAAGAAGGACTTTTCTTGGTCGAGCTCCGCCAAGCAGTACCTCAAGGTCTATCAGGCGGCGAAGAGGGCCAGGTCCGAACCGAAAGCAGCCCCCGCTGCATCCAATGCTTAGCCGGATGGAGCGCCGCCCCGGAGGGCGGCAGGCGCCGGGCTCAAGCCGGCCGGCAGGCCCGGCGCGACGGGATCTCAAGGAGGATTGTGAAGTCATGGCGGGAGCCAATGTGTTGACGTTTACGGATGAGAACTTCGAAGCGGAAGTGCTGAAATCGGACAAGCCCGTGCTGGTGGATTTCTGGGCTGAATGGTGCGGCCCCTGTCGCATGATCGCCCCCACCGTGGAAGCGCTGGCCGCCGAATACGCGGGCCGCGTGAAAGTGGGGAAGATGAACGTGGACGAAAGTCCCGAGACCCCGCCGCGATACCAGATTCGCGGCATCCCCACCCTGCTCGTCTTCAAGAACGGCCAGGTGGCCGACCAGTATGTGGGCGTGACGTCCAAGGAAGCGGTCGCAAAGATGCTCGAACGCGCCCTTTAAGTTCCGCGGGGCGGGGCGCGGCGCGGTCCTCGCCCCCCAGGCAGCTTTTCCCGGATTCCGCAAGCCTCGCTCGCAGCCAGCAGTTGGCCGTTCGTTCCGATGTACAATAGGCCGCTCAACAAAGACGGCTGAGAGACTAACTACCATGTGGCAAAACATCGTTGTCATCGGTGCGCAGTGGGGTGACGAGGGCAAGGGCAAGGTGGTCGATGCGCTGGCGGACCATTTTGACATTGTGGCCCGTTATCAGGGCGGGGCCAATGCCGGGCATACCGTCATCGTGAACGGGAGTAAGTTCGTTCTGCAACTGCTTCCCGCCGGCGTGGTGCGGCCCGACAAGACGGCTGTGATCGGCAACGGTTTGGTGGTGAATCCGGATTCGCTGCTGGACGAAGTGGGGCGGGTGGAGAAAGCCGGCGTTGCGGTCGGCCGGCGCCTGCTGGTTAGCGACCGGGCGCATCTGATTCTCCCCTACCATCGCAGCCACGAGGTCGCCGCTGAACAGGCGCGCGGCGTGGGCAGGATTGGAACGACCGCCAAAGGCATCGGACCCTGCTACGAAGACAAGGCGGGCCGCCGCGGCTTGCGCGCCGGCGACCTGCGCCATCCCGAGGAGTTCCGCCGCAAGTGCGCGGAGGTGGTGGCGGAGAAGAATCGGATTGCCTCGGCGCTGTTTGCCGGCGTTCAACTGGAAGCCGAGACGATGGTCGAGGAGTATTACCAGCGGGCGCGCGCCATCGTGCCTTATATCGCCGACACCTCGGCCTATCTCAATGCGGAAATATCCAAGGGCAAGCGGGTGCTCTTTGAAGGGGCGCAGGGGACGCTGCTCGATATTGATCACGGAACCTATCCTTTCGTGACGTCCTCCAGCGCCTCGGCGGGCGGCGCTTGCACGGGCACGGGCGTCGGCCCCACACGCATCGGCGCGGTGATCGGCGTCTCGAAGGCGTACTGCACGCGCGTCGGCAGCGGGCCGTTTCCCACCGAAGCCAAAGGCCCCGAAGGCGAAAAGCTGCGCCAGCGCGGCGGCGAATATGGCGCCGTGACCGGCCGTCCGCGAAGCTGCGGCTGGTTTGATGTTCCGGCCATGCGCTACAGCGCCCGGCTGAACGACCTGCGCGCCCTGGTCATCACGAAGCTCGACATCCTCGATCACCTGGCGGAGATTCCGGTGGGCGTGGAGTACGAGGTGGACGGCAAGCGCTTCTCCGAATTCCCCGCGGAGCTGAGCACACTGGAGAGACTGAAGGTTCACTATCGCGTGCTGCCCGGCTGGCAGCAGCCCACCTTCGGACTGACGGAATTCGCTCAGTTGCCGGCGCGCGCCAAAGACTATCTCAACTTCCTTTCCGATCAGGTGGGGGTCAAGATCGCCATGGTGTCCACCGGGCCGGAACGACACCAGACCATCTGGTTGAACGAGAATTGGGACGTGCTGAAAAGCTAGTGTAGCGCGTCTAACGGTTCTTTGCGATGGCGGATGTCCTTCGTGGTTTCGGCCGAGCGGGACGTCGCATCGCCCTTCAGGGCGGCACGAACGGGTGGCGGCCTGAAGGCCGCCGCTACGAGGTGCCCCGCGATGGAATCGTTAT
>CAZHKT010000035.1:0-28629 GCA_964533045.1 uncultured Acidobacteriota bacterium
GGAAGTATACACGAAATGCTCCCTGATGTCACTATATTATGTAATTCTCTCTAGTAACCTTCAGCGTTGCTGACGAGTTTCACTTTCCCGGCAAAATGGCGGTAGATGTATATCGAGTAGCCGGCCACCAGCGCCATGCCAATCAACCACCAGGCAAGTCCCACCCGCAGCCCGTAATCTCCCGCCTTGGCGTTGTAAATGGTGAGTGAGTAGGCGAAGTCCGTGCTCGCCGGCAGCACCAGCGGATACAATCCGAACACCACACTGGTTAACATGCCGACGATGTAGCCACAGGAAGCCAGGAAGCTCTTCAGTTCTTCTCTTCTCCGGATGAACCACTTCACCCCTGCCAGTCCAGCCAGGGCGAGCGTGGGAAAGCCATATATCAGCGGATACTTCGCCAGCGTGGCCGGCACGTGCGGCTGGACGCGGAAGGTGACCACGGTGATGACGATGGTCATTACTGCGACGCCCCACCACACTTTCTCCGCCAGCAACCACGAGCGGAATTGGATGTCGCCCTCGGTTTTCAATGCGATCCAGAGCGCGCCGTGCAGCGCCAGGGTGAGCAGCGCGGCCACTCCGATCAGGAGGGTGTACCAATCCAGGACGCCGGCGTCTGCTCCCGGCTGGAAATTGGTCCAGAGGGGCTCGAAGAAATAGCCCTTTTCGTCGAGCGGCACTCCCCGAACGACGTTGCCCAGTGCGGCGCCAAAAAAGACCGTCAGCAACAGGCTCGCCCCGAAGAAGACAACGTCCCAGAATGAGTGCCAGAGCGGGCTTTCCACCTGCCCGCGGAATTCGATCGCGACGCCGCGCAGGATCAGCAGCCAGAGCACAATCATGAGTGGAAGATAGAACCCGCTGAACCCCGAAGCGTACAGCGCGGGAAATGCAAAATAGAGCGTCCCTCCTGCGGCCAGCAGCCAGACTTCGTTGCCGTCCCACACCGGGCCGATGGTGCGCAGCACGACGCGCCGTTCCTGGGGCGTCTTCGCCACCAGCAGATGAATCGCTCCCGCCCCCAGATCGAACCCGTCCAGGATGACGTACATCACGATCATGATGGCAACCAGGCAAAACCAGACTGTTTCCATGTTCCTGACTCCTTATGAATGCTGACCCTGCCCCTAATGGCTCCCTTCGGCATCCGGACCCTGCTCGACCACGCGGCGTAACAGGAAGAGAAAGAGAATACTCAGCACGGTGTACATGCCCATGAAGCCGATCATGGTGAACCAGGCATTTCCGGCTGAGACTTGGTGCGACGCGCCCGCATCAGTGCGCATCAGGCCATAGATGAGCCACGGCTGGCGGCCCACCTCGGCCGTGATCCAGCCCGCCGTGTTGGCGATATAGGGGAAGGGAAGCGACAGCATGAGCACCCACAACATGGCACGGGAAGTGTAGAGAGAGCCTCGCCGCAGCTTCCACGCCGCCAGCGCCATGATCGCAACGAAAATCGTCCCGAGACCGACCATGACGTGATAGGAGTAATAGAGGAGCGGGATGTTATCGGGCCACGTGTCCGGCGGATAGGCATCCAGACCTTTCACTTCGGCTTGCCAGCGGCGGTAAGTGAGAAAGCTGAGCATGCGCGGAACTTCGATGGGATTATCGATGCGCCGGTTGGGGATGTCCGGCTGGCCGATCAGGACAATGGGCGCGCCTTCGCGCGTTGAGAAGAGTCCTTCCATGGCGGCAAGCGTTGGAGGTTGATGATGCGCCACCATTTTCCCCTGACCGTCGCCGGTCGGGACAATCTGAAGGACCGTCGCCACGATGCCCGCGATGACTCCCACGCGCACAAAGGTTTTGCCGTAGGCCTCGCACCGCCCCGAAAGCAGGTAGAAAGCCCCCAGCGAGGACATGAAGAATGCTCCGGTGATCACCGCGCCGCTCATGGTGTGGGCGTATTGCCAGAGCGCCCACGGATTCAACACCAATCCCCAGAAACTGGTCAGCACGAATTCCTCATTGACTCCCCTCGCATAGGCGACGGGATGCTGCATCCAGGCGTCGGTGGCAACGATCAGGTAGCCCGAAAGCCACGTCCCCAGAAAGAGGAGGAAGGTCGCGACCCAGTGCGCTTTCGGAGACAGACGTTTCTCCCCGAACAGCACCAGGCCCAGAAAGCTGGATTCGAGAAAGAAGGAGAAGATGCCTTCCATGGCCAGCGTCTGGCCGATGACGCCGCCGGCGGCCTTGGAGAAGACGGCCCAATTCGTCCCGAACTGGAACTCCATGGGAATGCCGGTGACCACGCCCATGGCGAAGTTGATGCCGAAGATCCTGGCCCAAAACCGCACGGCGCGGTTGTAGTGATCGTCGCCGGTGCGCAGCGCCAGAGTCTTCAGAATCAGGATCAACAGCGCCAGCCCCATGGTGAGCTGCGGAAACAGATAGTGATAGGTGACCGTAAATGCAAAGTGAAGGCGGTGAGCAGTGAGCGCTTCGAGCATCGAGGCCTCGCGAGACAGACGGATTTCCTGAGCGCACGCCGCGCGCTGGAGGGCGAGGGTTACCACGGAGTCCAGGACGAATCAGAATGGCCGGCGGGCCACGAGCCGAGCCGCGTGTCCTTCGGTCACAAGAGGATTATAAACCGGAAAGTCAGGAAGGCAAGGGTGCGCGCAACGCGCTTGGCAACCGAAATTGACGCTTGGTATAATGAGCGGGCCGTGGCGCTATCGTCTAACGGTTAGGACGGAGCCCTCTCAAGGCTCAAATACGGGTTCGATTCCCGTTAGCGCTACCAGCTCCTGCTCTCCTTTTTCCGCACGACAATGAGTTCTGACAGGACGTTGAAGGAACACGGAGCCTGACATTCCGAGGAGCCGCAGGCGACGAGGAATCTTGCACTGTCTTTGCTTTCAGAGCGAGATTCCTCGCTTCGCTCGGAATGACAATGTTCGCGACCGTTTTTCAACGTCCCGCTAAAAGATAAACCGCACGCCGCCGTTGATGACGCGGCCATCGAGGGGTGACCAAGCGTCCACTGTCCAGCGGCCATCCGCCGCGCGACTGGGACGAAGCAGCGGGTCCCAGCGTGTCTGCCGGGCGTCCGTCAGGTTCTCCAGATTGAGAAACAAACGGACATGCTTCGCAGCTTTGTATTCCGTCATGATGCCCATGATGACGTAAGCCTCGGAGGTGGGGCGATAGGGGTTGTCTTCCAACCGCTGATGGCCCGTGTAATAGCACTCGAATCCGACGCGGCCGTAGCGCGCATTTTCCCACATCAAATCCAGCGCCACGCCATGGCGGGGCGTCAACGGCACATCCCCGCGCCCCGTCAGGTCTGTGTCCCGGGCGCGGACGTAGGCGTAGGAAGCGATGGCCGCAAAGGGGGCTTTCCTCAGCGTGCCCAGCAGTTCCACCCCGACATTCGTGGTCGGCTCGGTGAGGTTAACGAGAGTGTAGTTGTCGCTGCGCACATCGACGGGATGGCGGACTTTTGACGAGAAGAAAGTCGCCGTGTAGGAAGTGGGCCCCACCGCGCGCGAGATGTCGAATGAGATGCTTCGCCCGCGCTCGGCGAGAAGGGGAGAAGGGATTGTGAGGCGAGTCAGGCCGGCCGCTTCCGTTTCCTCCGTCAGCGGCGTCGGGGCATAGAACCCGCCGCCCGCCGACAACCGGCTGGTCCAGCCCGACCAGCGAAGCAGGGCGGAAACGCGCGGACTCAGGAAGGCTCCATACCGGTTGTGAAAGTCGCCGCGGGCGCTGGCGGAGACCGCGAGCCACGAAGCGATGTTCAGCTCGTCCTGGATGAAGACGCCGGGCGTCACAAAGGTGTAGGCAAATTGAGGAACATCGGCAGGACGATAGGCTTCGCGTTCGATGGCCGCGCCGCCCACCCAGGTATGGCGGCCCGCGACGCCGCGAACGGCGAATTCGCCGAATAACATGTCGTGCCGGTCGCGCTCGAGAATTTCGCCGAACTGGTGCCGGTGTTGCTGGCGGGAAAAGGCAAAGCGCGTGTTCACGAACACGCGGTCACGGACTGGCACCTGGAAATGACCGCCCAGGTCGTAGCGGCGCGTGTTTAAGCCCTCCAAGTAGGGGGCGCCGGTTGGGGCCAGCACGGTACCGGGAAGCGTGCCGCCCTTGCGATCCTCGTACGTGAATCCTCCCGTGAAGAGCGCCGTCTTGCCGCCACCGTCATCCCAGTAAAGACGAGGACGGAAGACTACCCGCCCGTAACCAGCCAGGTCGGCCCATCCGTCGTCATCCCGGTCGTTGCGCGATTGCCGGTGTCCGCCGGCCAGGACCGAGCCGCTCCATTGGCGGGAGAGACGCGAGGCGAGAAACAGGGTGGCGTCGGTTCCTCCCAGGGCCGTCTGGTTGAGCAGGATTTCGTGGACGGGATCGCGGGCGGGCCGGCGCGAAATGAGATTGACGACGCCGCCCATCGCCCCGGACCCGTAGAGGGCCGACGTCGTTCCCTTGATGACTTCCACCTGGCCCAGGTCGGTGGGCGGGATTTGAAGAAGGCCCAGACCCGCGCCTTGCTGCCCGAACAGCGGCAGGCCGTCGGAAAGGAATCGGGTATAACGTCCCAGCATTCCCTGAATCCGCACGCTGGCCGCGCCCAGCGACGGCGAGGTCGTTTGCACACGCAACCCGCCCATTTCGTTCAGCATCATGACGATGTCGCCCGGCGTCATCATGGATTTCTCCGAGATTTCTTCCTGGTCGATCACTTCCACGCGCAGCGGCGAGTCCTGGATGCGCACGTCGCTGCGTGTGGCGTGAACGGTAATCTCCTCCTCGACGGTTTCCTGGGGCTGAAGTTCAAGGCTGACGACCCATTCCCGCGCCTCGTTGATCCTGAGCGTAGTGGTCAGCGGAAAGAAACCATCTTTGCGGACCGCGACCTTCACCTCCCCGGGCGCCATCGACTGAACCACCAGGCCGTTCGCATCGCTTCGCAGCGCGAGCCCATTGAGGATGACTTCGGCCCCCGGGATGGCTCCGGTTTCAGAGCGCACTTCGATCCGAACAGTGGCGCGGACTTCCTGGCCGAACGCCGTTGCGCCTTCCAGAACGACGCAGATTGCAACGACAGCGCCCAGGGTGCAGCGGAATGCCACTTTTATGAGGTTGTGCGAAGCGAGCTGCCCCACGCATCAAGTCTAGCGCACATCAATCTCTTCAATGCAGTGAATCGCTCCACCCGGCGGAACTGGAGCCGACTGTTTCATTTTGTCGTCCTGCGATGTTTCTACAAATCCCCCCGGCAATTCCCTCACCGCAAGGCCGCACCGTCGTGGCATACTCGAACTGGGCAGGCCGGACCCCGGATACCGCTCTCGGTCACACGGCCGCATTGGAAAAGGACGAGATGTTTGCGCGAAAGATTCAAGTGGAAATCCTGAGCCCCGGGGATATCCGACCTTGCCCCCTCGCCTGGCTGGACAGTTATTCGATGCGGGGTTTTACAGGCCGTTCCGCCTTCGACGAAACGCTTCCTGTCGCTGACGGCCGGCTGGAAGCCAGTCTCCGCGTGGACCTGGACGCCCTCCGCGCCGACATGGAAGACTGGCTGACGCGCAAGTTCGGCGGAGGAAAATCGGTGAGGCTCAAGCTTGAGGAAATCGGGGAGCGGTGAATGGGATGCGGAAGGCTTAGGGCTGATGGCTTGCAACCCACCGCCCACGACCCAGCCCTTATATCACCTTAATCGCAATCAGGACCTTGTCGTCGAGATGCGTGCCGTGACGCGAGAAGCGTTCCACATCGGCGTTGATCTCGTGGACGATCTCGGCGGCGCTCCGATCCGCCACGCTCTGGGCGGTTCGGAGCACACGCTCCATACCGTACTCTTCGTGGAAGGTGTTCATCGCCTCGGTGATGCCGTCGGTGCAGAGAAGGATGACGTCGCCCCGCTGCAGCTTGATGTGCCCCCGCTGATAGCGCGCCGATTCGAACAGACCAATCACCATGCCGCCTTCGGTCAGTGGAATGGGGTCGGAGCCCGGCCGGACCACCATCGGCGGGACGTGGCCGCAATTGATGTAGTGAAGCCCCTTGCGTCGCACATCGAAGAGCCCAATGAAGATACTCAGGTACTTTTCCGAGCGGGTGTCGTTCAGGATCATCCGGTTCAGGCTCTCGGCGATTTCATCGAGTGAGTGAAGGTGGAGCACCAGGGCGCGCAGCGTGGCCTGCAGGTTGGACATGACCAGCGCGGAGCTGACTCCCTTGCCCTCGACGTCGGCAATGACGGTGAGCAGCGTATGCGGACCGAGGGTCAGGAAATCGTAATAGTCGCCGCCCACGGCGTAGCACGGTTCATTGAGCAGAGCGAAGTCGAAGCCTTCCAGGACGGGGGTGGTGTCGGGCAGCAGGCTTCGCTGGATGCCGCGCGCCAGCGCCAGCTCCTTCTCCAGGCGCTCTTTTTCGAGCAGTTGCTGATGCAGCTGGGCATTCTCGAGCGCCAGCCCCATGTGGCCGGAAAGCGTCATGAGGAAATCCGTATCGGCTTCGGAAAAAGCCCCGTCCTGCTTGTTGAGCAACTGGAGCGCGGCCAGGATCTTGCCCGCCTTGTTGCGGATGGGAACACAAAGGATGGTCCGCGTGCGATAGCCGGTGCGCTTGTCGACGTCGGGGTTGAATCTCGGATCGGAATAGGCGTCGGGAATGAGCACCACATCGCCGGTCTGCGCCACGTGCCCGGCGATGCCCTTGCCGAGCGGCAAGCGGATCTCCTGCTTCTCCAATCCGTGCGCGATCAGCGACCAGATTTCGTTGGTCGTTTCGTCCACCAGAAAGATGGTGCCGCGTTCGGCGCCGGTGTGGGCTTTCGCCACGTCCAGAATTCGGCCCAGCAGTTCCGATAGGTCGAGCGTTGAGCTGAGCGCCTTGCTGGCTTCCACCAGCGAACCCAGTCGCGACAGGTTTTGCCGGGCCGACTGCAGCACCAGCGCGTCGCGCAGCGCCAGTGAGGCCATGCGCGCATTCAAGTGAAGCAGACCGGCAGCCCGGGCGGGAGCCTTGGCGGCCGCGACCATCAGCACGCCCAGCACCCGGGACTCTTCAATGAGGGGGAAAACGCCCAGAAATTTCACCTTCATCTGCTGGGCCCAGCGCATCACCGCGTCGCGCGTGGACTGCGGATGCAACAGGATTTCCTGCTGCCCGCGCCTGGCAGCGCGCGAAAGGACGGAGTCCCCTTTGGGAACTGCCGCCAAATGCGACGGCAGGCTGAGCGACCCGGATTGAGTCGCCAGCGCCAGGCCCTTCGAGTCGGCGGATGGCGACCAGAGACTGGCATGGGCAGGACCAAATCGGTTCGAGACACGCTTGGCCAGGGCGGCGATAATCTCCTCAGGGCCAAGCAAGCCGCTCAGTGCACCCCCCAGGTCTTCGATCTCACGCACCAGCGTGTCGGCGGAAGGAGGGTTGAAGGCGGTATCGGCCATGGGGGGCTTCGGCGTCTTATTGGCTGGGGACTTGCGAGGAGCCATAATGACCTTGAGTGTCGCAGTATATCCTTGCGCTTCTCGCCATGCAAACATTTTGGACGGCAATGAGGGTCAGTGGTCGGCGGGGTGCGTCTGAAACGGGATTGCACGTGACGGGGCGATCACCGCGCTCGCTTTCGCGGTTGCAAGATTTTTTGGAACGCACCTGACTGACGGAGGAAGGGAGGAGTGGTAACTCGGTTGCCCTAGCGCTACCAGCTCCTCCTGGTAGTCACAAGTTACTCCATGAGATGCCACACGATTCCAGGTGGTTGCCCTTGGACCGGGTGGTCGGGGCGACGGAGGACCGGAGACGTGCGCTCCGGCGATGTCGCCGCGACGACGATCGGCTCGGGTCGTGCTAATCTTGAGGGGGATGACTACGCTTCGGGTTCGCGCTAAATCGGGTTCTTACGAGGTGGTGATGGGGCGCGGCGCCTGGGCGGCCCTGGGGCGGCTGGAACGCAGGCGCTACACCTCCGTGTTTGTTCTCACGGAAGGGGTTTTATGGCAGAAGTGGGGCCGCGCTTTTGTGCGGGCGACGCGATGGAAGGGATTACGACCCATTGTCGTTCCCACCGGCGAAACTTCCAAGAGCCTGCGCAGCGCGGAGCGGGTGGCGGGAGCGCTGCTGGCGCAGGGCGCGGACCGCAAATCGCTGCTCATTGCGTTGGGCGGGGGCGTCATTGGCGACCTGGGCGGATTCGTTGCTTCCACCTACATGCGCGGGATTGATTGCGTGCAGGTTCCCACCACCGTTGTGGCGCAGGTGGACAGCGCCATCGGCGGCAAGACGGCGGTGAACGTCGGCGCCATGAAGAATCTGGTGGGAACGTTCACGCCGCCGCGCCTGGTACTGGCGGATCCCGCCGTCCTTTCGACTCTCACCCTGCGCACCTTCCGCTCCGGCCTGCACGAAGTCATCAAGCACGGAGTCATCTCCGGGCCGAAGCTCTTCCGGCAACTGGAAGAGAACCTGGACCGGATGCTTCCGGCCAACGCGCGCCATCTCGGACCCCTTCTTGCCCAGGCCGCCCGCGTGAAAGTGGATGTGGTGAGCCGCGACGAACGCGAAGCTGGCCTCCGCCGCATGCTCAATCTGGGGCATACCTTCGGCCATGCGCTGGAGGAAGTCACGCATTACCGCCGGTTTCTGCACGGCGAAGCGGTGGCGTGGGGCCTGCTGGCAGCAACGGCGCTGGCTCGAAGAGTCGGCCTGCTGGACCCGGCAGAGGCGGAGCGTATCGCTTCCCTGATTCTGCGCGTCCAGAAATTGCCGCGCATCCATGACCTGGAAGCTCCAAGAGTCATGTCCTTGCTCACGCGCGACAAGAAAGCGGTGGGCGGGCGAATTCACTGGGTTCTACCGGAAGGTATTGGCAGGCTCAAGATCACGGCCGACATCGCCGCGCGCGATGCCGAAGCCGCCTTCCGCGAAGTGCAAGAGATCCGAGCGTCATGAGCGCCCACTCCCCTCTGGCCGCGCGCGGCAGTCCTCTCGGAAAACCGGGCGATGCATCCTCGACGGCGGCGGCCGTGCGCCAGATGTTCGACTCCGTCGCGCCGCGCTACGATTTCCTGAACCACTTCCTTTCGCTCGGCCTCGATATTCGGTGGCGCCGGGCGGCGGCGCTGGCGCTCGGTGACATTCTGTCGCGGCCCGGTTCCACCGTCGCCGATGTCTGCTGCGGGACGGGCGATCTGACGCTGGCCTTCGCGCGCCATTCGGCGGGCTTGGTGGTCGGAACCGATTTCTCGAAACCCATGCTGCGCCGCGCCCTGGCCAAGTCACGAGGGGCCCGGCCGCAACCCCTCTTCCTGGAAGCGGACACGCTCCATCTGCCCTTTCCGGATAACGCGCTCGACGCCCTCGGCGCGGCGTTCGGATTTCGCAATCTGGCCAGTTACGAGGAGGGCTTGCGGGAGATGCGCCGCGTCCTCAAGCCCGGAGGCCGCCTGGCGATTCTGGAATTCTCGCGCCTTCGCTGGCCGCTGTTCGGCGCCCTCTTCGAGGGGTATTTCCGTTATGTGCTGCCGCGGCTGGGATCCTGGATCTCCGGCACGCGCGGCCCCTACCAGTACCTGCCACTCTCGGTGGCCACATTTCCGGATCAGGAGGAATTCGCCGCCGCGTTCCGCACGGCAGGATTCATCAACGTGCAATACAGGAATTTCTGCGGCGGGGTGGCCGCGCTTCATCTGGGGGAGAAGGGCTAAAGACCAGGACTGCAACCGGCTTTCCGGGATCGCCGCCAACCACCCGGTTCGCCGCCCGCGCTTGCGACTATTTCTTTCCTTCCAATGAGCCGCCCGCCGCCTTCAATTCCTTTTCGGCCTTTTCAATTTCCTTCTTGGCCTTCTCGATTTCCTGTTTCAGGCTGGCAACAGAAGCGCTCTTGTCCTTGATTTTCGCAGCCAGTGTCGCCTGCGTGTCCGGCGCGAGTTCGCTGGCCTGCTGAATCCGGAGCAGATTCAGTTCGTCCTCGGCCAGTCCGAGGCGTTCCTCCAGGCCCTTCAGGTTCGCGCGGCTCTGCTCGAGCTGATCGCGCATGGCATCCAGGTCGGGTTGGTCAGACTGGTCCGGCTCCGCCTCCGGCGGATGTTCGAATTCTCGCCGCTGCTCGTCGCTGAGCGCGGGCGGTGCCGCTGCCATTCCGCCCGCCGCCGTCAAGCCTTCGCCGGCCGGCCGGCGGGGCAGATTGTCGTTGGTGTAGACGCGCACCGAGCGTTCTTTCATGACCTTCATCCGTTGCTCGCGCGACTGCTTGGCCAGCTTGGCCAGGTCCTGGGCGCTGGCAGCAAGGGCGGGCAGCATGAACGCCATCAGCATCAGAAACACTTTTTTCATACGACCTCAAATGACGGAAGATTCCGCCGCCCGTGGGAGGCTCGGTCAGCGCAACCATCCCGGGGGATGTCCCTCGCGGCGCAGCAGGTCCTGCAAATCCTGGATGGCCTTCTCATCCTCGGCGATTTCCTTCTGCTTCTCCGCGATTTCGTCATTCCTCTTGTTAATCTCGGAGCGCGAAAATTCTTCTTGGAGCGTCTTGTTGGGATCGGGGAAGTACTGGAGTTGGCCCTGCGCCGCCTTCTGCTGCAGGACCGCCAGTTGCCGCTGGTGCAGTTCCAGGCGCTCGCGGAGCTTTTTCATTTCCGTGCGGAAATAAGCTTCATCGTGAACCGCGGAACCCGGTGAGGCAGACTCCAGTGAGGACGCCGGTTCAGGCGC
This sequence comes from uncultured Acidobacteriota bacterium, assembly GCA_964533045.1. GTDB lineage: Bacteria > Acidobacteriota > Terriglobia > UBA7540 > UBA7540 > JACQNR01. The sequence goes on from CAZHKT010000035.1 coordinate 10,696, forward strand.
GATGGGCGCCGCCGACATGCCCGCCGCCGCGGTGGGGCCCCGGCCGGCCGGCTGGCGCGGGATGTTGTCGTTGTTCCAGACGCGCACGGAGTGTGCCTGCATCATCTTCAGCCGGTTTTCCCGGTGCTGGCGGGCCAGCTCGGCGACCGACGGGCTGCCTTGCGCCAAGACGCAGGGCGCCAGCCCGCAGACGAACAGCCCCAAAGCCATGATTTTGCACTTCATCGCTACCTCCGGTTGGCCTGGCGAGCCATCCCTCAAGGCTAATCTACGCCTCAAGCCGCGCAAAATCAAGCCGGTAGCGCGGGGCGGCGAGCCGCGCCAACTGCCACAAAGGCGCTGGCGCGGCCCGCAAGGGTGAAAACACCGCCGTGCCCCAGCTGGCGATTCGCGCGCGGCGCCGAACTTGGATATAATGGGAGGCTGGACTCGGACACCAGCTGGCGGGCCAGCCTGCATCACCCAACATTTGCATTTCATTCGGGAGCTCCATGGCCATTCAAGCGGTTTTCGCCCTGTCCCAGGACGACCCGGAGGCGCGAAGCTGGCTGGGATTTTTGCGCCAGCACGGCTGCTCCGGGCTCTCCCATCTCATCATTGAGCGCGTTTTCTGGCTGGAGGGGGAGTTCGATCGCGACCGGCTGATGCCATTGCTGGTGAATCCCCTCTACCAGGTGGCTTCCGACCATTCTCAGCTGGATTCGTCGCTCGGCCCGATTGTGGAGATCGCCTACCGTCCCGCCGTCACGGACCCGGAGACGCCCTCCATTCTTGCCGGAGCCCGGGCGCTGGGTGAAACCGGCCTGGAATTCGCGCGTCTCAGCCGGCGCTATCAGTTCGTGGGCTTGAGCGAGGCCGAGGCGCGCCGCGTCGCGGGCCGCTTCCTCTACAATAAAATCGTCGAGCGCGTGCGCGAGCCGGACGAGGCCGTGACCACGCTGCGCCCCACCGGGACGCCCGAACCCGTTCAGACGATCCCACTGTCCGGAATGACCGACGAACAACTGGCCGCCATTTCGAGGGAGCGTTCGTGGTATGCGCCGCTGTCGCAAATGAAAGCCATCCAGGCCCACGAACTCGCCCAGGGCCGGCCGCACACCGACGCGGAGATTGAAATCCTGGTGCAAAGCTGGAGCGATCATTGCTACCACACCACGTGGAAAAGCCTCGGATTGCTCAAGCAGCTTTCCGCGGCGACCGCGAAGATCCATCACCCGCTGGTGGTTTCATCCTTCAAGGACAACGCCGGCGGCATCGAGTTCTACGACGACTGGGTGGTGACCATCAAGGGTGAGACGCACAATTTCCCCAGTTCCATTGCGCCGTTTGGCGGCATCGCCACCAAGCACGGCGGCGTGATTCGCGACACGCTGGGCTTTGGCAAGGGCGCCTATCCTATCGGCGGCACCACCATCATGGGCACCATGGACCCGCGCATGGCCGACGACGCGGTGCCTCCCGGGGCGCTCCACCCGCAGCTCATCGTTTCGGAGTCTATTCGCGCCACGGCCTATTACGTGAACCCCATGGGCATTCCGATGATGCACCCCATCTACCGCATCCATCCGGGTTACGCCAAGTGTTTTGCGCTGGGGCATTCGCTGGGCCTGATTCCGAAGAAGTACGCGGTCAAGGATGCGCCCCAGCCGGGCGACGTCGCGCTGCTGATCGGCGGCGAAACGGGCCGCGACGGCATCCACGGCGCCACCGCCAGTTCGACCGGCATGACCGGCGAGACGCTCGTGAAGGAGTCCGCCGCCGTGCAGATCGGGCATCCCATTACCGAGCGGCGTTTCACCTCGGCGATTCCCGTGCTGCGCGATGCGGGTTGCATCCGCTCCATTACCGACCTGGGCGCGGGCGGCATCTCCTGCGCGGTGGGCGAGATGGGATCGGAAACGGGCGTCCAGATTGATCTCGACACGGTGAAATTGAAGGATCGCAGCCTCACGGCGTGGGAAATCCTGCTCTCTGAGTCGCAGGAGCGCATGCTGATCGCCGTGCCTCCGGAAAAGTTGAACGAGGCGGAAGCCATTCTGGATCGCTACGAGGTGTTGCATACGGTCCTGGGACAATTCACCGACTCCCATCGCCTGGAGGCTACCTGGCAGGGCCAGAAGGTCGTGGACCTGGAGATGGACTTCCTCTGGGAGGCCTGCCCCATCGATCCGACCGAGGTCGAGATACCCCAGCGGCACCTCCAGCCGGTCCGCATTCCCGAGCCTCAAACGGAAGCCGAGTGGTCCGACGCCATCCAGCGGGTGCTCGCCCACTATCACTGCTGCGACCAGCTCGCGGCGGGCTCGCGCTTTGATACCACGGTGCAGGGAAGGACCGCCCTCGGCCCCTACGGCGGCAAGAACCATCGCATGCCGACGAATCTCTATGTCTCGGCGCCGCTGCGCGGCCAGACGCGCGGCGTCATCACCACCGTGGCGTTTAATCCGTTCTACGGCGACATTGATCCTCCCGCCATGGCGCGCTTGATGATGTTCGAGGCGGTGACAAAGGCGGTCGTGGCAGGAGCCGACTACCGGGAACTGGCGCTGTGCGACAATTTTTACACACCCAAGGTCCGCCCGGATGTGGCCTGGGACTTGCGGGAAATGGTCCGCGTCATCGCCGAGCTTTCCGTGCAATTGGGCATCCCATTCATTTCGGGTAAAGATTCCAGTTCGGGCACCATGGAGAGCGCTGGGCGGCGGATTGATGTGCCGCCGACGTTGGTGGTTTGCGCCTTCGGCCGTGTGCCGGACATCCGGCGCGTGGTGACCAAGGAGTTCAAACAAGCCGGAAACCGCCTGGTCATCGTTGGCAAGACTCGCCCCTGCGCGCTGGGCGGCAGTGTGTATGCGGATTGTCACGGCCAGCGCGGCGACGCGCTTTTCGACGCGCACTCCGGCGCCGAGATGAAATCCATCTGGGAAGCCCTGGGCCGGGCCTACGCCGATGGCGCGTATCGTTCTGCCTCGGCCATCGCCGAGGGCGGCGTGCTGCTGCGGCTTTTTGAAGCTGCCTACGGCTCGGGCCTGGGCGCGCGCATCGCCCTTCCCGACGACGATGCCGACGGCTTGCTCTTTGGCGAATTCATCGGGTCCGTCCTGCTGGAAGTGCCCGCCCATCGGGATCTGCGAAAGTATCTCGGCGGCCTGCCGCACTTGCTGCTGGGTGAAGTGACTTCCGCCCCGCAACTGGAATTGACGAGGCAGGGAGTCACGATCTGGAAGGCGCCGGTCAGTGAGATGGCTGAGGCCTGGTCCAGCACGTTCCGCGAGGTGGTGAAATGAGCCAAGCTGTCACGGCGGTACTGTACGCGCCGGGCACCAATTGCCACGAGGAGACGATAGCCGCCATTGAGCTGGCGGGCGGCGCGGCGCGACTGGTGCTCTTGCGCGACCTGACGGACGGCCGCGACCGGCTTGATCATTACCAGGCGGCCGTCGTTCCAGGCGGATTTTCCTTCGGCGATCACCTGGGCGCCGGGCGCATCTTCGGGACTTCGCTGGTGGCGCAGCTTTCGGAGCAGCTCCACGCATTTCTGGCAGGAGACAAACCCATACTCGGGGTCTGCAACGGCTTTCAGGTGCTTACCGAGGCAGGCATTCTCCCGGCGCGAACCCCGGGCAAGCGCACCATGGCGCTTATCGAGAACCAGTCCGCGCATTTCGAAGATCGCAAGGTTCGCCTGCGGGTCGCCGAGGAGAATTGCATCTGGACAAAGGGCCTGGCCGGGCGCGTGCTCGAGATGCCTTCCGCACACGCCGAGGGCCGCCCGCTCATGGCCGCCGGAACGCGGCCCCACGTGGTGTTCCGTTATGTGGATGCGAACGGACAGCCCACCCTGCAATACCCCGACAATCCCAACGGCGCGCCGGACGCCGTGGCCGGGGTCAGCGACGACACGGGGCTCGTGCTCGGATTGATGCCGCATCCCGAACGGGCCGCCTTTCCCGCCCACTACTCTCAGGACGGATTGGAGGTTTTCAAGAATCTGGTGTCCTTCCTTGCCCGCTGACTGACGCCACCCCTAAGGTTCTTACACACCAGGCCGATAGAAATCCTGACCCAAATCAGGCGCGCACAGAGCGGGGTGCGATGGACGGGGGAAAACAGAACGCCAACATCCTCATCGTGGATGACGAACCGGTCATCTGCAATCTTCTGAGCGAGAGCCTCACGCTGTCGGGCTATCGCTGCCGGACGTGCTCGAACGGCGAGGACGCGCTGGCCCTGCTGGCGAAGGAACCCTTTGACCTCGTCATTTCCGACATTCGCATGCCGCGCCTGAGCGGCATGGAGTTGCTGCAGCAGGCGCATCCGCTCTTCCCGCAGACGGCCTTTCTGATGGTCACGGGGGAGGAGGACATTCGCGTCGGCATTCAGGCGATGAAGCAGGGCGCCTCGGATTATCTTCTCAAGCCGATTCAACTCGAGGAGCTGTCACTGAGCGTTGAGCGGGCGATTGGCGTCCGGCGCATGGAGCTGGAACTCGATCGGTACCGCCGGAGTCTGGAAGAAGCGGTGGAGGGGCGAACGCAGCAGCTGGAATCGGCCATGCGCCGCATTGAAATGACGTACGACGAGACGCTGGAGGCGCTGGGCGCGGCGCTCGACCTGCGCGACACGGAGACCGCCGGCCACTCCAAGCGTGTCAGCGGCTACTGCCTGGAAATGGCGACCGCTCTCCAACGGCCTCCGGATGAGTTGCGCCACATCATGCGCGGCTCCTACTTGCACGACATCGGCAAGATCGGGATTCCCGACGCCATTCTGCTCAAGGAAGGGAAATTGACCCCCGAGGAGATGGCGGTCATGCAAACGCACGTGCGCATCGGGTACGATCTGGTATCGCGCATCGCGTTTCTGGCGCCGGCTGCGGCGATTGTGCTGACGCATCAGGAACGATGGGATGGAACGGGTTACCCCCAGGGTCTGGTGGGCGACGAGATTCCGCTGGGGGCTCGTATCTTTGCCATCGCCGACACGCTGGACGCCATGACCTCGGACCGGCCTTACCGCAAAGCGCTGCCCCTCCAGGTGGCGCGCGAGGAGATCGTCCGCTTCTCCGGCAAGCAGTTCGATCCCGAGATCGTTCGCCTGTTCTGCTCGCTGCCGGAGGAGCGCTGGGAGGCGATCCGGCTGGACCAAAGACTGCCGCGCCTGGCTAAGCCGGTCGCGCCGCCGGTGATAGCCTCGCTCGCCCGGCCCGTCCGGCGGCCGGATCCGCTGGCAGCGGCGAATTAGAGGCTGGGGCCGATGGCGCGGCCGCGACGCATCCCCCTCTGAAGAGGTCTCGATCCGGTCGGAACCGACGAAGAATCTGCGGGGTGACGGAAACTGCAGGCCTTTCGCTCCGCTCCGGGTGCCAGGCGCGCATCAGGTGGATGCCGCATCTCGCACCGAGAGAAGCGTAAACACGCAGACCACGCCGCCCCACTGGCCGCCGCGGCCGACAAAGGGGTGAATCGCCACGTCAAAGGTGCGGCCGGGCACCTCCGCCGGCGAGTATTTGGCGCGACCGATGCGCGCGCTGGGGGGGCCATCGAGGCAACCCTTGATGGCCAGCGCGAGCGGGGAATCGGGGGGAAAGATTTCCGCGTACCGCCGCCGCGCGTGGGCGTCCAGCCCCAGCATATGGCGAGCCGACTGATTGGCCATACCCATGGTTCCGCCGGCATCAAAGATCACAAAGCCCTGGGCGGCGGCGCCCACCACGGTTTCGAGGATGTGCCGGCTGACCTCGGCGCGCGTTTCCGCCTCGCGCAATTGAGATTCCAGTTCCTTCTCGCGCGCTTTCAGCCCGGCCACCACCGCCTGAAGCGACGAGATCATGAAGAGCGATTCGTCCTGCGCGCGCGGGGCGCTGAACGGTGTGCTCATCTCCCGTTTCTCCTTGCGCAACGATTTCACCAGAATGATGACGACCAGCACCAGCACGCCGACAATCACCGCGGCCGTGCCCAGCACAAAAAAGACTTGCTGCGTGTTCAGTTGCGGATTCATGTCAGCCGCTCAGTCCTGACCAGTGCAGATAGAACTGTATCGCCTGCGGGCCCCAGAACACTGCGATCAGCGCACCGATGCCCAGAAAGCTTCCGAACGGCCAGGCGTGGCGCCGCAGCCTGGAATGGGACAATTCCAGCGGCAACGCCACCAGCGTCCCCAGCACCGAGCCGCACAGGATGGTGAACAATGTGAGTGGAACGCCCAGAAACGTTCCCACCATCAGCATCATCATGACGTCGCCGAAGCCCAGGCCCTCCTTGCCCGTGAGCCGGTAGAACGCCTCGCCCACCGCATACAATAAGCCGCCTCCCGCCAGCGCGCCTGCCATCGAGGCGAGCACCGAGATTCCCACGGGGCCCGGGTACGAACCGGCGCGCGCCAGGAGCCAGTCCACGGGACGCGGGTCCACCGGCACCACCAGACTCAGCACCAGCCCGAGACTCATCCCCAGAATGGTCACCGGGTGAGGAATGCGGCGCACCGTCAGGTCCGTACAAATCACGAGTATCAAAAGCAGACCGAGCGTGGACGCTTTGATGAAGGCCGGAGTCAGATTGAATTTCAGGTAACAAAGCACCAGCACTCCGGCGGTGAGAGCTTCGACCAGGGGATACATCACCGAGATGTGTGCCTTGCAGTTGCGGCACTTCGCGCCCAGCAGGATAAAGCTGAGCAGGGGAATGTTGTCGCACCAGGCAATCAGCTTGCCGCACTGGGGGCAGTGCGAGCGCGGCGTGATGATGGATTCGCCGGCAGGAATACGGAAGATGCAGACGTTCAGAAAGCTTCCGAGCGCCAGTCCCAAGAGCGCCACCGCCGCGCCGATCACCGTCGTTTCGTTCATGCGTCTAGATCAATTGCTGATAAAGGCGTTCCGTTCGCGCGACCATTATAGCAGTGGAAAAGAGGCGAGCCTTCTCGCGCGCCGCGGCGGGCAGGGGAGCGAGCAACGCCGGTTGTTGCGCGGCGCGAAGCGTGATGGCCGCCAGCGACGGCGCGTCGCCCGCCGTCACCAGCCATCCCGTCTTGCCGTCTTCGACGACCTCCGGCAGACCACCGACGCGGCTGGCGACGACGGGCACGCCGTGTGCCATCGCCATCAGCGCCGCCGAACCCAGCCCCTCGGCGCGCGAAGGCATCCAGAAGAGATCGAGCGCGGAAAAGAACGGCCGGATATCGTCCTGCGGTTCGAGAAACTGAATTTTCTCGCTTGCTTCACCGGCGCGCCTGAGCAGTTCGGCGCGCGCCGCTTCCGGGAAGCTCCCCATTGCCAGAAATCTCAAACGTGTCCACGGCGTCGCCAGGATGGCCAAGGCGTCCATGGCCACGTCGAGTCCTTTTTCATAGGTCGCCGCGCCCAGGAAACCCACCACGAATTCTTCCGCCGCAATCTTCAATGGCGCGCGCGCTTTCGCCCGCTCGAGGGCGGAAGGCGGCTCTTCGGGCACCTCGATTCCGTCAGGGATAACCTCGATCCGCTGCGCCGGGATGCCGGATTCGATCAGCAACCCGCGGACGAATTGCGACACCGCGATGACGGCGTGGCAGGTGCGGCCATAAATCAAACGGTGGTAGATTCGGCGGTCGGGCAGAAACGTGACGCGGCGGCTGGCCACACGCCGAACCGGAAGCCCCCACGATGCCAGCCAGCTCAGCGTCTGCGCGCGACCGTCGTGCGCGTGAAGGAGGTGCGTGGCCGAAGCGAGCAGAAACTGCCGGAGCTGCACGATCCCGTGCCCGTAGAGGAGGTCGTGCTCCGGCAAGGCGAAAACGCGCAGACCGTCGCGGCTCGCTTCACGCGCCAGATCGCTCCTTTCCGGACAGACGATGGTCTGCGCGTGGCCGCGCCCGGCAAGACCCTTCGCCAGCCGCAGCAATTGCCGCTGACCGCCGCGCAGCACCTGGCCCGTGTCAATGTGAATAATCTTCATCCGCGCGAATGGAAACCCGAGGTCGGAGACTCAGGATTCGAAAACGAAATTCAAGAAATCACCGGGTCGGTCCCGTTACGTCCGGTTTCCCGCTTCTGGCTTCTGACTTCGCCTCTTCCAATTCCCTCCACTTGGCGTACTTTCGCGCCACGTAGTGCGCCGCCATCTTGGAAATCAGGTAGCCCTGGCGGCCGTCAAGAATGCCGAAGCGGAGAAAATAGGTCAGGAAGAAAATCCAGGGCGGTCCCAGCAGTCGTTGCCAGGCATGGACGCTGCGGCCCTGCGCGACCATTTCGCGCGCGGCGAGGTCGGTGTAGAACTCGATACGGGCGCGATGCTCCTCCAGCGAGTCACAGGTGTAGTGGAGGATGTCGCCCGCCAGCGTCTCGACCGGCCCCGCGACCGCCACGGATTCGTGTACGTAATCGCCCTGCCAGCGCCCCCGCCGCCGGTCAAAGAGCCGGATCTTAAAGTCCGGATACCAACCGGAATGGTTAATCCACCGACCGAGATAAAAAGCGCGGCGCGCGAAACGGTAGGCCGCGGCGCGAGGTTCAGAAAGCTTCCAGCTTGCGATGGAGGCCTGAGCCGCCGCGTCCAGCTCCTCGTCCGCATCAAGGCTCAGGATCCAGTCGTGCCGTGCCTGCTCGACAGCAAACTGTTTTTGCGCCGCGAACCCCGTCCAGGCGCGCTCGATCACCCGCGCCCCCCCCTGGCGCGCCATCTCCTGCGTGCCGTCGGTCGAGCCCGAGTCCACCACCACAATCTCGTCGGCGCACGCGAGCGAACGAAGGGCGCGCCCAATGTGGGCGGCCTCGTTGCGAGTGATCAGGGTCGCACTGATGGAAGGCATAGCGACGAACTGGCGTGCCCGATCAGAGGTTCGGGTCTGCCGGCGGCATTCCCTCGGCCAGAAGCTTGCGGTACTTTTCCGGCAGGGCGCGCGGGCGGCCGCTCAGATCCGTGATCACATGCACCGTCTCGCCTTCGGCCAGCAGTTCGCTGTCGGCGGCCCGCCGGACTTCGTATCGAAAGGTGATCACCCGCCGGCGCATGGACACCAGACGGGTCAAGATTTCAATCTCATCGTCGTAGCGCGCGGGCGCGTGATAACGGCACCGCACCTCGGCCACAATGATGCAGAGTCCATCCTCCCGTTCCATGTCGCGGTAGGCAAAGCCGCGCTGGCGGCAGAATTCGGTCCGTCCCACCTCAAACCAGATCAGATAATGGCTGTGATAAACCACGCCCATCTGGTCCGTTTCTGCGTACCGGACGCGGATGGAGCAGCGCGCCTGCGGCGCCGGAGGATGGGAATGTGCTTCCAAGGCCATTCGTCGGTGATCTCCTGCCAGACAGTGTAACGCAACTCGCACTAAATGAGACGGACGCCGTCGTCGTCAATGGGGTTTTGCAGGACCCGGCGCAGCGTGGTCAAGAAGCTTTGAATGACCAGCTCCAACGGCCGGCGCGCCGCGGCGTCGCAATGGTAACTGAAACCCGCAAACGAAGTGCCGCCGTGTCGCACCTGGGCCAGGAAATCTTCGCCTCGTTCCCAATGGATGTTCACCGGCGCGCGACCCGTCTGGCCACGGAAAAACTCGAAGCGACCTCCCGCCATGACCGCGGTCCATTCCAAATCCCAGTCCTCCACCCTCCAGCGCGTTGCGAGCTCTGTGCCGCGCAGTTTCTGGCGCAGCGCGCGATCGCGTCCCATCAAAACAAAGGCCCGCTGGATCACACGCCGCGCGCCGCGCTTCGAAAGGGAAGCGGGCGCGCTTTCGACGGATTCAAAGTCGTCCTTCACGGTTCACCGGGCGTCGTGGCCAGCCGCCGGCAAAACTGAACGGCGGCGATCTCCAGGTCCTGGGAGGCGACAAGCTCATCCACCAGGCCCATCGTCAGCGCTTGCGTCGCAGGAATACGTTCGCCGGTCAGCAGCATTTGAAGGGCAGGGCTTTTTCCAATGAGTCGTGGCAGGCGCTGCGTGCCACCCCAGCCCGTCACCAATCCCAAGGAGCCACCGGGATGGCCGAAGGATGCGTCGAAGGTGGCCACGCGCGCGTGACAGGCCAGCGCGAGATCCAATCCTCCACCCAGGCAATAGCCTCGGATCCCGGCAATGACCGGCTGAGAAGCTTGAGCAATCTGACAGCACAATTTCTGGCCCAGCCGGGAAAAATCTCTCGCGACGTGCCCCTTTATTTCAGTCACTTCGCCAAGGTCTGCGCCAATCGCAAATGATTCGCGGTTCGACAGAATGACGATGCCATGAAAGGAACTCTCGCAGACAAGGGTAGTGAGCAGAGCGGTCAGGGACTCCATGGTCGCCCGAGTTAGCCGCGGGAGGTCGGCTGCCTCGTCAAACTGAACCACGGCGATCGAGTTGACGGATCGAAGCTGCATGCAATATTGGTGCGCGTCGCGAAAATTTTGCTCCCACGACTTGGCGGAACGAACCGGCGGCGAGGGGCCTGCGTTCACGGGCGGCGCGCATGGGCACGGATGAAATCAATGATCTCCTGCGTGGATGCGCCGGGCTGGAATATGGCGCTTACCCCGGCCTGCTTCAGAGCGGGGAGATCTTCATCAGGGATGATGCCGCCCACCAGCAAGAGAACATCGTCCAGTCCCTGCTGCCGCATCAACTCGGCGATGCGGGGAACGATGGTCTTGTGCGCCCCGGAAAGGATCGAGATGCCAATGGCATCGACGTCTTCCTGCAGGGCGGCGCTGACGATCATTTCCGGCGTCTGGCGCAGGCCGGTGTAGATCACCTCCATGCCGGCGTCGCGAAGGGCGCGGGCCACCACCTTGGCGCCCCGGTCATGGCCGTCCAGACCGGGCTTGGCCACCAGAACACGAATTCTTCGTTCTGCCATCACCGAAAGGGGGGTTCCTCGTACGTTCCGAACACGCGGCGCAGGACGTCACACATTTCGCCCACCGTCGCATAGGCGCGCACGCATTCCAGGATATAAGGCATCAAGTTGGCCGTGGTCGTGGCTGCGCTCCCCAGAGCCTGGAGCGCGGAATCCACGCGTCTCCCATCCCGCCGGGCGCGAAGCGCGGCGAGGCGCTCCCGCTGATGCCGGGCCACGCTTTCATCGATCTGCAGGATCTCAATGGGACGTTTCGCCTCGCTCCCGTACTGGTTCACGCCGACGATAATCTTTTCGCCTTTTTCGACCTGCTGTTGATAGGCGTAGGCGGCATCATGAATTTCCTTCTGGGGATAACTCTTCTCGATGGCGGCGACCATGCCGCCCATGGCATCGATCCGGTCGAAGTATTCGTAGCACGCGCGTTCGGTTTCAAGGGTCAGTTGTTCCAGGAAGTAGGAGCCGGCGAGCGGGTCCACCGTGCTGGCCACGCCGCTCTCGTGGGCCAGCACCTGCTGCGTGCGTAAAGCCAGGGTGACCGCCTCCTCGGTGGGCAGGGCCCAGGCTTCGTCCAGCGAATTGGTGTGCAAGGATTGAGTGCCACCCAGTACGGCTGCCAGCGCCTGGAGGGTGGTTCGCACCACATTGTTGTAGGGCTGCTGTGCGGTGAGCGAGCAGCCTGCGGTTTGCGTATGAAAACGGCACATCCAGGAACGCGGATTCGTGGCGCCAAAGCGCTCGCGCATCACGCGCGCCCACACTTTGCGCGCGGCGCGATACTTGGCAATTTCCTCGAACAGATCATTATGGGCGTTGAAAAAGAAGCTGAGGCGCGGCGCGAACTCGTCCACCTTCATGCCGGCTCGAACCACCCATTCCACGTACTCGATGCCGTCCCGCAGCGTAAAGGCCACTTCCTGCACGGCGGTGGAGCCGGCTTCCCGGATATGGTAGCCGCTGATGGAAATGGGATTCCAGCGCGGCACCTCCCGGGCACCGAAGGTAATGGTATCCACCACCAGGCGCATGGAGGGCGCGGGCGGAAAAATATATTCCTTCTGAGCAATATATTCTTTGAGAATATCGTTCTGCGTCGTGCCGGAAATCTGATGCCAGCCCGCGCCGGTCTTTTCCGCCACCACCAGATACATGGCCCAGATCATCGCGGCGGGCGAATTAATGGTCATGGAGGTGGTCACGCGGTCGAGGGGAAGTCCCGCGAGAAGCGTTTCCATGTCGGCGAGGGAAGAGACGGCAACACCACATTTGCCCACTTCGCCTTCCGCCAGAGGATGGTCGCTGTCGTAACCCATCAGGGTGGGCAGGTCAAAAGCGATGGAGAGCCCGGTCTGCCCCTGCTGGAGCAGGTAGTGCAGGCGGCGATTGGTGTCCTCGGGCGATCCAAAGCCGGAGAACTGGCGCATGGTCCAGACTTTGCCGCGGTACATGGTGCGGTGGATGGCCCGGGTGAAGGGATATTCGCCCGGGTCGCCCAGGTCTCGGGCGTAATCGAATCCGGCCAGATCCTCCGGGGTGTAGACCCGCTTCACCGGCACGCCCGAGAGCGTCGTGAACACAGCCTGCCGCTCGGCGGGAGGGCGACGGTCCCCCGCATCCCTGGCAGTTTCCAGCGTTGCCGAATCGCGCGATTGGTCTTTCCACCCCATGCTTTTTTCAATGCCCGGGAAAGATGGTAGATGAACGCTTCGGGCGAAGTCAAATTGGCCGACGCTCATTGCCACAACCCGCGGCCGCGTATCCAGCTTGACCTGCGCTAGCGTGGTGCGTCTAACGGTTCTTGACAATGGTGGATGTCCTTCGTGGTCTCCTCCGTGGTTTCGGCCGAGCGGGACGTAGCGTCGCCCTTCAGGGCGACACGCACTGGTGGCGGCCTGAAGGCCGCCGCTACGCGGCGCCCCGCGATTGAATAGTTATCGGCGACGCACCACACTAGATACGCAAGCGAAGCTGCGGCTGATCGTTTTGGGCATGCATGACGGCGATAGCGGCCATGTTCACGATTTCCTCCACCTCGGCGCCGCGCTGCAAGACATAGACGGGACGCGCCATGCCCATCAGGATGGGTCCCAGCGCTTCCGCGCCGCCGATTCGCATCATCAGTTTGTAGGCAATATTGCCGGCTTCCAGGTCGGGAAAGATGAGCACGTTCGCCCCTCCCCGCAGGGCGGCGAAGGGATAATCGTGCTCAATGATCTCCGGCACCACCGCCGTATCGGCCTGCATTTCGCCGTCCACCATCAGGCGGGGCTCGCGCTGCCGGACCAACTCCGTCGCCCGCCGCACCTTTTCGCTGAGCGGGTGCTTGGTGCTGCCGAAATTGGAAAAGGAAAGCATTGCCACGCGGGGTTCGATGTTAAATTTCCGCGCCTCTTCGGCAGCCAGGATCGCGATCTCTGCCAGTTCCTCCGAGGTGGGTTCAATATTCACGGTAGTGTCGGCAAAGAAGTAGACGTCCTTCTTGGTCGCCAGCACGTAGAGGCCGGAGACCTTGTGCACGCCTTCGCGCATGCCGATCACCTGAAGCGCCGGTCGGATGGTGTCGGGATAGTGCTGCGAAACCCCGGCGAGGAAACCATCGGCATGGCCCATGCGGACCATCATGGAGCCGTAATAATTCTGGTTGAGCAGGAGCTCCTTGGCTTCGCTGCGCGTCACGCCGCGTCGCTGGCGCAACCGGAAGAACTCTTCCGCATAGCTTTCGAGTTGCGGGGATGACTGGGGATCAATGATTTCGGCGTGCAGCTTGCCGAGGTTCAACTCGTCCAGCTTGGCCTCGATGACGTCGCGGCGTCCGAGCAGGATTGGCTCCGCGATGCCCTCCGCCGCCAGACGATAACTGGCTCGCAGGATCTTTTCGTGCTCACCCTCCGAGAAGACGACGCGCTTGGGGGCCGTTCGGGCCTTGTGGCGCACGCTTTGCATGACCTCGTAGGTCCGTCCCAGGCGTCGCGACAGGGCGTCGCGATACTCTTCGATATCGAGCTCAACCTGGGCCACGCCGCTCTTCATGGCGGCTTCTGCCACCGCCGCCGATTCCCAGATCAGGACGCGCGGGTCAAAGGGTTTGGGAATGATGTACTCGGGGCCGAATTGCAGCCGTCCGCCGCCGTAAGCACGCAGCACGGAGTCCGGCACGTCTTCCTTCGCCAGCGCGGCCAGGGAGCGCGTGGCCGCGATCTTCATTTCGTTGTTGATGGTCCGGGCGCGGACGTCCAGCGCCCCCCGGAAGATAAAGGGGAATCCCAGGAGATTGTTCACCTGATTGGGGAAGTCGGAGCGTCCGGTGGCGATCACCGCATCGGGCCGCGCCGCGCGCGCCTCCGGATAGGAAATCTCCGGCACGGGATTCGCCAGGGCGAAGATGATGGGGCGGTCGGCCATGCTCTTTACCATCGCGGCGGAAACCGTGCCCCCGGTCGAGAGCCCCACGAAAACATCGGCGCCTTGCATCGCCTGCTCGAGCGTCCGCAGGCTCGTTTTCGCCGCCAGGCGCGCGTTGTAAGGATTAATACCCTCCTGACGGCCCTCGTAGAGGACGCCGTAGACATCGCACATCACGATGTTGTCACGGCGCACGCCGAGGCTGATGAAGTGCGCGGCAGTGGCAAGACCGGCGGCGCCGGCGCCGCTGAACACGACGCGAACCGCAGCCACATCCTTGCCCACAATCTCGAGCGCATTGAGCAGCGCGGCGCCCGCAATGATCGCCGTGCCGTGCTGGTCGTCATGAAATACGGGAATCTGAAGTGACCGGCGCAGGGTTTCTTCGATGTGGAAGCAATCGGGCGCCTGAATGTCTTCCAGGTTGATGGCGCCCACCGTTGGCTCGAGCATCCGGCAAAAGCGGATGACGTCCTCAGCGTTGGGAGCGTTGATCTCGAGATCGAAAACATCAATGTCGGCCAGGCGCTTGAAGAGCACCGCCTTGCCTTCCATTACCGGCTTTCCCGCCAGGGGGCCGATATTGCCGAGGCCCAGCACCCGTGTTCCGTTGGTGACCACCGCCACCAGGTTTCCGCGCGCCGTGTAATCGTACACTTTGCTGGGATCCCGCTTGATTTCCAGGCACGGTTCGGCCACCCCCGGCGTATAGGCCAGGCTCAAGTCCCATTGCGTGTGGCATGGCTTGGAGGCAACGACTTCGATCTTGCCCCGTCGGCCCTGACGGTGGTAGTCCAGCACATCTTGCTTGCGGATTTCCATGAACCCCTCCGGCAACACTTGGGCGAGCGAGATCGGGCCGAAAAAAATCTATCACACAATTGAGTCCGATGCTCACCACTGGCTTGCGCCAACCTCGGCTCAATGCTAAGGTGAGCGCGTCACGAGCCGCACGCTCCGGCGGACTCGCGGGCAAGCCAGCAGGCGGGCAGGAGGAATCCCTTGGCAGCCACTTCCCGGCAGGCCGTGCGTCACGTCATCCTTGAGGCCATGAAGAACTGGTCCAACTTGGACGCCGACGCCAATCGGGCCTACTACACCTCCAGCGACCGGGCGGTGTTCTTCGATTTCACTCCCATGCAATACGTCGGCTGGAAGACCTATGTGCGAGAAATCAAGAGGGTTCAGGAATCAATCCGAAGATTCCGCATCTCGCTCAACAAGGATTTGACCATCCAGGTACGAGGGAAGTTGGCCTACGCGCACGGAACCTGGAAGATGGATTTCCAGTTTGTGGACGGTTCGCGGAAGCGGCTGCGCGGCCGGCTGACCGAGGTTCTTGAGAAGTGCCGGGGGAAATGGATGATTGTTCACGAACACGCTTCCGTTCCGACCCCCCATTAATGCCTGCAAAGAGAAACTGGCGATGGGATATCAGGACCGCAGAACGTTTCTGGAGATGGCGGCGTTCGGGGCACTCGCCCTGGGGCGACGCGCGAGGGGAGCCGCCGCCGCGGGCGGTGTCCGCTTCGGCGTGCGCGGGCCGTTTGAGCAGAAGACGATCCGCGAGCGCGCCCTGCTCCTGCAGAAGCTGGGCTACGACGGGCTTGAACTCGGCCCAGAATTCCTGGACCAGTCTCCGGATGCCATCTTGGAACAAGTGAAGGGCACCGGGATTGTCATCAGCGCGATTGTGGGTTCCATCAAGCTGCTCGACCTGGACCCTGCCGTCCGCGCCCAGGCCATCGCGACCGACCGCAAGCGCCTGGAAATGGCCAGGGCCCTGGGAGCCAGCGGCGTCATCGAAGTTCCGGTTTTCGGGCCGAACCTGTTTCAGGATTTGTCACCTGTCATGAATCCGCTCGAAATAAAGGACCGCCTGCTGGTGGCCGGGCTGCGACAGCTCATTCCCGATGTGGCGCGCACGGGCGTCAACATCCTCATTGAACCGCTCACCCACAAGGAAACGCATTACATGAACCTTCAGCAGCACGGCGCCGCCATCATCCGTGAAGTGGCCGCGACCGGGTTCAAGCTGCTTTCCGATTTCTATCACATGCAGATGGAAGAGAAGGATATCGGCGAAACGCTGCGGAAGTACGGCCGCCACACCGGCTATGTGCATTTGGCCGACGGGGTGAAGCGCACCGAGCCCGGGTCGCTGCCTTTTGATTATCGTCCCGGCTTCCGGGCGCTAAAGCAGTGGGGATTCTCGGGCTGGCTGACGGTCGAGAGTCACGCGACCGACAACGCCGAAGGCGCGTTGCGCCGTGCCCTCAGGTATTTGAAGCGACAATGGGAAGAGGCTTAAATCGCCCGCTTCCGCTCAGGGTTGCAGGTCCACGGGAATATCTCGCGTCCACTCGATGCCGTTTGCCAGCTTGATGCGAACCGTCAGAAACCAGAGGATCCGATTTCCCACGGACAAGAAGGTCGGGGGAGCCCCACGCGGCACGGCGAACCTTCCCGAGAGATTGGCGCTCTCCTGGGGGAGAAGTGTGCGTCCCGAGGCCAGTGTCGCTTTCTGGCTGTAGACACGGGCGACGCGTGCGTTGCGGTGCTTCTTGTTCTGCGTTCGCCATGCTTCGGCCCGCGCCGTCAGCGTGTCCACATCCAACGCCGGCACACTCTTGAAGTAATCCTCCACGACTTCGTAGGTTTCGAACGTCGCCGTCGCTTCTTCCAGCGCAACGGGGAGGCTGGGGCGGAAATCGAGAGAGAATCGCAACTCGTCGCCGCAGCGCGGCCGTTCCGGCGAAAGCGCATGTTCCACACGGCCGAGCGCCATGGCAGTCCTGATAAAGCGCCAGGAGGGCCGGATGCTGCCTCTCGCCGCAGCCGCCATGATCAATCCCGCCACTGCTGCGGTGAGGAAGACGGCGGCCTCCGGACCCCGGGGTTGGCGATAGAAGTTCAGTCCCCCCACCGCCATCAAAAGCACGCCTAGTGCAACGAAGCCGAGTGAGGACACGCTTCGCGCCCAGCCGCGTTGTGAGTCGTCCGGCGGCGATTTGCGCCAATACTTCCCGGGCAGGCGGCGGGGCGGCGCGCCGGATTCGACGTTCCGCATGGCGAGCCGATTCAATGCCTCACGGCGGCGCTGGCGCCACTGCCCACGAAGGATGGCGCCTGCGGTGTGCACCGCTCCCAGGATGACGATGCTCCAAACCAGATCGCTGCCCACGGCACTCAAGCGGCCCAATTCGCTCAGGCCGATGAAGTAGAGAATGATGAGCGCCAGTACGCCGAGCGTGAAGAGGCCGCTCAGCCAGTTCAGGGCGGTATAGGCCGCGGGAGTAGTGAAGCGTGCCGACACCGGCCGGTAGGAGGGTGGTCCCAGGGCCGCGAACGGATTGTAGATGCTGCCGATATCGAACCAGGGGCCGGAGGCGTCCGGCTGCCCGTGCGCCAGCTCGAACTTCACTGTGGCAGAAGTATCTTTGCGGGCCGGCAAATCGGCGGTGGCCGTCAGGTACCAGCGAATATTAAACAGCTCGCCCTCATAGCTGAGCGGCCCCGCGGGCGCCGCAAAATCAAAAGCATGCGAAACCTTCTCATTGTTCCGCCACGCGCCGCCGGGAAACAGGATCGTCTCGTAATCCGCGGCGTCCTCGGGTCCTCTGCCGCGTGCCGCCCAGCGGGCGATAAGGGTCACCTTGCGGCATTTCATATCCATGCCGGGAAGGATTTCAACGGTGCCTTTGATCCGCTCG
>CAZHKT010000036.1:0-8146 GCA_964533045.1 uncultured Acidobacteriota bacterium
GCCGCGCTTCGCCCTCCGCCTGACGCTGGAGCTGCTGGCGGAATTTGCCGAACGCTTCGAGCTGCATCTGGCGCGCGATTTCGCCGAGATGCTGCGCTGCTGGAACACCGGCCAGCCTTACGGCGCGACCGCCGATCCCGCGTACGTAGACAAGGGGCTGCGGCGGATGGAGCTCATCCGATCCATGGAGGGCTAGGCGGGCGGCGGCCGAGGGCCGCGGGAACGCGCCCGCCGAGGACTGAGACGATGAAGCGATTTCTGAACGAACTCTTCTCCGAATCGGGCGCGGCGAGTTTCAGCCGGGTGGGCACGTTTATTGCGCTCCTGAGCGCCTGCGTATGGATTTCGCGCATCGTGTGGAAGACGGGCGCGCTGCCCGGGCTGGAAGGCCTGACGCTGTTCATCGCCACGCTGTACGGCCTGGGCAAGGCAGGGGAAACGGTGCAGAGCGTTCTGGGAAGAAAGGGCTAGCCCCCGAGAGACACAGAGGCGGAGACCCCTGATTTCAACGGCAGCGTCAAGAGGGGGGGCGGCAACAAGCGATCCGAGCGGCACGACGATGAAGCTGGAGCAGGCACGCGATCAATTCGGGGCGGGATGGCGGACGGGGAAGCGAGTCCTTGTCTGGCTGCGAGAGCACGCGGGGCAGGCGCTGGGCGCGGCGCTGCTGCTGACGGCGGCGCTGGCCTGGGGCGAGCACGAAGCGCGCCGGCGGCGCGAAGCGGAGCTGAGCCGCCAGCTGCAGGAGGCGGCCAACGACGTGGCCGCGCTGCGCGCCGAGGCGGGGCAAGCGATGGCCAACGCGCGCGCCCGCGAACGCGCTCTGCGTCATCTGGAAACGCGGCGTGCGCAGCTCGAGAAGGACGCCGAAAGGCTCCGCGCCCAGCTCAGTTTCCTCCGGCAGGAGGAGCGCGCTCTGGTCCGGCCGTCGAGCACCCCTGGCCACACGGACATGCTGGCAGGCGTTGTCGCCTCGCGGCCGGACCCGGCGCGATCGGGGGCCGAGGACTCGGGGTTTGGAGTTCGGGATTCGGGGGTCGGGGACGCGAAACCTCGCGATTCGAAATTCGAAACTCGAACACCGACCATTGAGCCTGCTGACCCGAATTTCGACTTTCCAGTTCCGAGTTTCGAAAACTCGAACCCCGACCTCCGAATTCCGAATCCCGGGCCGCGCCACTGTTTCGAGCAACTGCAAGTGCAAGGCGCGCTGCTCGGGAACTGCGAGGAGCGCGCCGCGCTCGGCCGGGCGGCGCTGGACGAAGCGAAGCATTCGGCGGACGAATGGCGCCGGGCGCTGGCCGCCCAGGACGCACTGGCGGCGCGCCTGGACGCGCAGCACCAGGCCGAGCTTCGCGCCGCGCGCGGATCGCGCCTGGGGCGCTTCGCCCGGGCGATGAAGTACGTGGGCGTCGGCGTGGTCATCGGTCTGGCGATTGCTTTGTAGGCGTGGGTTGCGGGTGGCGGGCGGGGAGTGCCAGAACGCAAAAAGGAGAGAAGCCGTGAACGCACAGCCAGCAAGCGATAAGCCGCGCCCCGCGTGTTTCGACTTTCACATTTCGAGTCTCGGGGTGCGTCGGCGGAGCAGCCATGCCTGAGAATGCCGAACAACTCGCGCTGTGGTGGGGTCCGGGGATCCTGCTGCTGATGGGATTTGGGTACGGGGGGCTGCGGCTGGCCCACACCTGGATCGAGAAATCTATGGAGCTGCGGCGCAAGCAGTCGGAGGGAGCGCTGGGCGTGGCGCGCGAATACATCGAACAGTTCCTCACCTCGCAGCGCTCGCAGGCGGAAGCGCTCTCGCGCCTGGCGGCCTCGGTCGAGCAGCGCGACACGCACGACAGCTTCGAGCACCAGGAAATCCTCATCGCGCTCAAGGCGGTGCACCACGAAATGGGGCGCATGCCCTGCCGCCTGGGCGAGCCGCGTGAATGCGCGGGGGGAAGTCAGTAATCCGTTGTCCGCCGTCCGGGGCGGGTGGTCGCATTGCGAATTTCGATTCTCGGTCCTTTCACGACGCAGGAGTGAACGCGCATGGTAACTCGTCAGAAAGACTTAATCCGCGGAAAGATTCTGTACTACCTGGCGCTGGTCTATCCGCAGGCGGTGACGCTGCCGCTGTTGCAGGGCGAGCTGGACCTGTTCGGCTATCCAGTGCCGATGGACGATCTCCGCTTCCATCTCGCCTATCTGGCGGAAAAGGGATTTGTGGCCATCGACAACACGGCGAGCCTGCAGCCGCGCCGCAAGGTGGAGCTGGTCAAGATCACGGCCAAGGGCATCGACTACCAGGACGGCCGGCTGCCCGCCGACGAAGGCATTTATGTGGAGCCGGGGCGATGACAAAGCAGTCAGAAGACAGAAGTCTGAAGACCGACGAGGGTGCTGCCCTGGCGCCGCCGCAGCGCGTGGACGCCGAGGGGAGGGAGCCGGAGCCCCCGGCCGAACTGATTCCCGAGCAGTGGCGCGGCTTCATCGAGGAGATGCTGGTGTCGGGCCTGGCGGTGGAGGATATCGCCGAGATCGCGCGCGGCAAGGCCGGCCTGGAGATCGCCGAGAGCGCCATCCTGGCCCACTTCCGGACGCATCCCGAGCTGCAGAAGCGCCGCGCGGAGGCAACCATCCAGGGCGTCGAAGACCTGAAAAAGGCGCTGGGCAGTCCGGGAAGTGATCACGCCATGGCCCAGCTCGCGAACTCCGCCCTGATGATCGGCTACATGGGCCTGACCCGCGCCCGCGCCAACAGCCTCACCATCAAGGACGCGGAGATGATTCGCCTGGAGCGCGAGAACCTGAAGCTGAAGCATCGCGTCCTGAAAATGAGGGAAATCCAGCACGCGCGCTCCAACGAATTGCATGCCCGGAAACTGCGCTACGAAGACATCAAGTATGAAACCGCCGTTCAGAAACTGGCGAAGCTCAAGCGGGAACTGAAAGCCCTGATGAATGAAGGCAAGCTCGAAACAGAAACCCTGGAGAAGATCAAGGAAATCTATGGGATCGTCAAACTCCCGTTCCTCGACGAAAACTCGGAAGCCGAACTCCGCGCCCAGGCAGGCCAGTAGTCGCCTGGGTGCGCCGGCCTCCCGCCGGCCCCTCGAAGTCGAAGCAGCGGTGGAGCTGGCACCGCCCAGGGCACCGCAAGCGGTGCCCCCCCGTAGCGTCGGCCTACCGGCCGACTGGCTCCCACCCCCCCGCGTCGCCCTTCAGGCCGACACGGCCGATGCCGGCAGAATCAACGACGAGGAAAGCGGCGGCAGAGCCGCCGCACTCCGAAGCGCGGCGCACCTGGAACCGCCGGCGTCCCGCCGGCATGCGGGCAAGATGCCTGCGGCCCCGGGGCCGGCCATCCACCTGCTGCCTTACCAGCGCCGCTGGGTGGAAGACGATTCGAAACTGAAAATTGCCGTCAAGGCGCGGCAGATCGGTTATTCGTTCGCCGCCACGCTGCGCGCCGTCTTCCAGTGCCTGGCGCGCAAGACCACCTGGATCTTCCTCTCCAAGGGCGAGCGGCAATCGCGCCTGCTGATGGAAAAGGTTCACAACCACCTTCAGACCTGCGGCATTGTGGCGCGCGCCAGCGAGTCCACGTACTTTGAAGGCACGTCGCTCAAGCAGCTGGAAGTACGCTTCCCCAACGGCAGCGTGATCTACGGGCTGCCCGCCAATCCCGATACGGCGCGGGGCTATACCGGCCACGTCACCCTGGATGAGTTCGCCTTCCACAGCGACGCCGACAAGATCTACGCCGCGCTCTTCCCCACCATCACCCGCGGCTACGGCATCGAGGTCATCTCGACCCCCAACGGGACGCAGGGAAAATTCTATGAGCTCGCCAAGGCCGCCGGCCTTGTCGAGCAGGCGTCAGGTGTCAGGGGCCCGGTGCCCGGCCGGGACCCCGGCGCCCGACAACCGGCACCTGGAACCTGGTCTTCGCACTACTGCGACGTCTACGACGCCGTGCGCCAGGGATTGCAGATCGACATCGAGCTGCTGCGTCGCGGCTGCGAAGATGAATCGTCGTGGCAGCAGGAGTTCTGCTGCGCTTTCATCTCCAGCGTCGAGAATTTCTTTTCCCCCGAGCTCCTGGCCGCCTGCCTCAGCGCCGAGGCGAGTACGGATTCGTTTCCGCCCCGCCCCCTCGCCTCGGCGCGCGGCATCCCTGGGACCGTCGGCGTCCCGCCGGCGCGCGGGCAGGATGCCCGCGCTCCCGGCGCAAACCCCGAGTACTTCCTCGGTATCGACATCGGCCGCCGCCACGACCGCACCGTCCTCTGGGTGGATGAGGTACAGGTTTCAGGTGCCGGGTTCCAGGCGCCGGGATCCATAGCTGACACCCGACCCCTGACACCGGACACCCGGTCGGTCGCGCGCCTGGTCCGCAGCCTGGAGAACACGCCCTTCGACGAGCAATTGCGCGTGGCGCGCGAGTTGCTGCGGATGGACGACACCGGCGGGCAGCCGCTCATCCGCCGGGCCTGCATTGACTCGACCGGCCTCGGCGCGCACATGGCGGAAACCCTGCAGAAGGAATTCGGGCCGCGCGTCGAGCCCGTCGTCTTCACCGCCGCGGTGAAAGAAGACCTCGCTTTTCGCACGCGGCGTCGCATGGAAGCGGGCGCCACCCTGCTGCCCGACAGGCGCGACATCCGCCGCGCCTTCAGCGCCGTGAAGAAGCTGGTAACGCCCGGCGGCAACGTCCGCTTCGATGCCGTGCGCACGGAGGCCGGGCACGCCGACGAATTCTGGGCCAAGGCGCTGGCCGACCTCGCCGCCGACCCGGAAGCGCGCGCCGCCGCTTCGCGCGCGACGGACGCCTTCCTGGTGGAGGCTTCGCCGCTCGTCGCGGCCCGGGCGTTCGGCCAGATCGATGCGCACTGGAGCGCCTTCGCCTGTTAGGGGCTTTCTCTGCCCGCCGCCCGGCGATGACAACATCGCCGCCTCAGGGCGTCGCAAGCAGCGCCCCTACGGAGACCATGATGAAACTCGGACCTCTCAGCATTTCCTGGACGCGGACCTCGAGCGAAGCTCGCCTCGGAGTGCGGCGGCTTGCCGCTGCTTGGGATGGCCGAAGCGCTGCTTTGACCCGTAGCGTCGGCCTTCAGGCCGACACGCATGCCTCCGGCCGAGATAGCGTCGCGCCCAGCAGCGCCTCCGCGCGGCTGCCCCAAGTCGGCTTCGCCGGCACGCCGCTGTTCGGCGGATTCCTCAAGGACCTGGGCGAATATAACCCGCAGCTCGAAGGCCTCGCCGCCGTGCGCACCTACGAGAAAATGCGCCGCTCCGACGCCCAGGTCGCCGCCACGCTCTTCGCCTGCGAACTGCCCATCCGCGCCGCCAGCTGGGAAATCAAGCCCGCCAGCGACGAGCGGCTCGATCAGGAGATCGCCGCCTTCGTGCGCGACAACCTGTTCGGCGGCCTCGAGTACACCTCGCCCTCCGGCATCAAGACTTCCCAGTCGTGGGACGACGTGCTGCGCAATGCGCTCCTCATGCTCGCCTTCGGCGCCAGCGCCCACGAGGAAATCTACAAGATCGACGGCGACCGCGTGCGCCTGGCCCGGCTCGCGCCGCGCCTGCCCGCCACCTTCTACCGCTGGATCACCGATACGGACGGCGAAACGCTGCTCGGGCTGAATCAGTACGGCTACCGCCTCGGCGCCTGCGAGAGCGTGACCGTCCCCACCGACCGCCTGGCCGTCTTCACCTTCAACCAGGAGGGCGCCAACTTCTTCGGGCGTTCCATGCTGCGCCCCGCCTACATGCACTGGTACATCAAGCACCAGCTCTATCGCATCGACGCTATCGCCGGCGAGCGCAACGGCCTGGGCGTGCCCCTCATCGAGCAGGGCGAAGGCAGCTCGAAGGAAGACCGCGAGGCAGCGGCCGACTGGGTCCAGAAACTCGCCGCCCACGAGCGCACCGGCCTCTCGCTCCCCGCCGGATGGAAGTTCTCGCTCAAGGGCGTGGAAGGGAACGTCCGCGACCTGTATAACTCGATTCAACATCATAATATCGAAATATCTCGAACGGCTCTTGCCTTCTTTATGAACCTCGGGCAGGGCGCGCGCTCCTCCGGCAACCGTGCCCTGGCCGATTCCCAGAGCGACTTCTTCTTCCTCGCGCTGCAGGCCACCGCCGACCAGATCGCGCGCACCGTGTCGTACACGACCATCCGCCAGCTGGTGGACTTCAACTGGGAAGGCGTGCGGCGCTATCCCGAGATGACCGTCGCCAACCTGCGGGCGCGCAACTTCAGCGAAACCTTCGACCTGCTCACGCGCCTGGCGGCAAGCGGCATCGTCGCGCCCGACCCCGAGCTCGCCGCGTACGTCCGGCGCGAAATGGGGCTGCCGCAAGAACCAAAGCCAGAAGCCGGGCGTCAGAAGCCCGAAGAGGCGGAGGAACGCGAGACCGGGGATGGGGGATTTTAGATTCCGCGGTTTCGATGGGCGCCGGTGCTGGAGATGAAATGGATCGCGCAATGACGAACGAACAAGGAGCAAAACGGTGCAGGGACAACTGACCACCCACAACTCGCAACCCGCAGACCTTCCGCGCTTCGTCGTGACGCTGCCGGCCGGCCCGACGGAGGCCGGACTGATCCGCATTCCGCTGGCCATCACCGGAACGTGGGTGCGCGGAACGACGGTGTTTTCCATCACGCGCGACGATCTGGAATCGATCGTGCGCAACTTCCGCGCGCGCCAGAACGGCGAGATCAACGTGGACTACGACCACGCCAGCGAAATGCCGGAGGTCGCGGCGGGCGGACCGGTGCCGTCCGCCGGGCGTATCGTGCGCCTGGACGCCCCCGAAACGCAGCGGGGTCCGGGTTTCGAAGTTCGGGGTTCGGACACCGCGAATCCCGACTCCCGGTTCATCCTCTACGGCTGGTTCGAGCCCACGGCGCGGGCGCGGCAGCTGATCGAGAACCGTGAGTATCGCTTCATCTCGCCCGCCATCGAGTGGGGCGCGAAGTCGAAGCGCACCGGCAAGCCCCAGGGCACCACGCTGACCTCGGTGGCGCTCACCAACCGGCCCTTTCTGGAGGAAATGCCGCCGATCCGGCTCTCCGATCCAGAATTTGTGCCCGTTGCCGAAGCCGGCGCTCGCCATTCGGCAATCGCCCATCGACACTCGGCCGTATCCGACCTGACGGCCGCCGGCGCCGCGCCCCGATTCATCGCGACACCTGCCGGGCTAAAGGCCGCCGCGACGCCCGCCATGGAGAGCCCGGTGCCGATTCCCGGCTTTGGAGTTTCCCCATCCGCGGGCGCCACGTCCGCTCGGGAGGGCCGAGCCCTCCCCGCCGAAAACGGCGGCAAGCCGCCGCACAGCAAAGGAGGAGCCATGAAGCACGTCAACCTATCCGTCGAGGACGGAAGAATTCACATCTCGCACGAGGAATTGCCCGGCGGGTTTTATTTCGATCCGGCGGATCTGGAAGCCGTCGGTGCGCGGCACGCCCTGCCCCTGCAGGAGGGCCCGGCGGCGTTTTCCGAATCCGCCGTGGTGACCTTCGCCCAGGCGCGGGCGCTGCTCTCGGAAGCCGAGGCGAAGGGCAAATTCATTCCCGCATCGGAGGTGTTCCGCGCCGCCGCCGAGCAGGAGCTGGAGGACGCGGTGCGCGCGGGCAAGGTCCTGCCCCGCCAGCGCGACGACTGGCGCAAGATCGCGCTCTCGGATCTTCCCACCTTCCGCCGGCTGATGAGCGCCCAGAAGCCGGTGGTGCCGCTGGCCCCCGTGGGCCTGGCCGGCACGCCACCCGCCGATGTGCAGGAGCAGATCAAGTTCATGGCGGAGCAGCGCGTGCGCGAGCGGCAGATCAGCTTCGGCCAGGCGCTGGCGGATATCGGGCGCGAGCAGCCCGACCTCATCCAGCAGTATCGCCGCGCCGTGAGCAGCCACGAGTAGTGGCCAGGCGGGCGTCGCACGGCCTGGGGACACTCTTGCGATGGAGTGAATGAGTGATTTCGCGATTGTCGAAACCGGACGAATCACCAAGTCACTAAATCGCCGGATCACTCAAATCAGGAGGAGCAATGGCAGGAGCAACTTACGTTCTGGATAAGACCTACAAGTGCAAGACCGCCGGAGGTATTGGCCGGTTCCGCGCCGTCACGAAGGGGACGAACGACGGCGA
>CAZHKT010000036.1:8156-28603 GCA_964533045.1 uncultured Acidobacteriota bacterium
CGGGGCCAACGCCGTCTGCATGGGCATCACGCAGGAAGCGGTGAGCGCCGCCGACCGCAACATCACCGTGCGCAAGTACGGGATCACACGGGCGGTGGCGGGCGGCACGATCGCAGCGGGCGACTGGCTGGAAATCGCCGATAACACGGGCGCGCTGCGCGCTGCGACACTCACCGCCGGCACCTACACCGTGCATCACATCGTGGGCCTGGCGGAAGCCGCCGCCGTCAGCGGCGACATTTTCCCCGTCTTCCTCACCCCGGGGCCGTGCGTGCAGGCCGCCAGTTAGGGACTCGGGGCTCGGGACGGGAGACGCGGCGGAACCTGTCTTTCACAGGCTTTGCCCGAACCGCGAATCCCGGGTTTTCCGCGGGTTGGTCCCTGGCGGTCAGCTCGCCAGGACACATCCATCCGCCGGCCGGAGAGCGACTGGCTGACCGGTCTCCGCGTTCGCAGCCGTCCGCAATCGGCCCGCCGCTTTCAGCAAGCGTGTTCTTGCTGATGGCGGAAGGCTGAGAGCTGATGGCTTCCGTACCCGCGCGCGGAGCGCCTCCGGCAGGGCGGCAACAAACACGCACTGCGACGTTCTTCGTAGCGGCGACCTTCAGGTCGCCACGCTCGTGACCGCAGGGGTGGCGGCCTGAAGGCCGCCGCTACAAGCCCGGACGATAGCGGCCTGAAGGCCGCCGCGACGAGGCCGCAGAGCGAAGAGGAGTCCACATGCCCGACATTTCGGCTGTTCACATTGACCAGGCGCTGACGGAAGTTTCGGTCGCGTATCGCAACCCGCAGTACGTGGCTGACGCGGTGTTTCCCGTGGTTCCGGTCAGCAAGCAGTCCAACAAGTACTTCATCTACTCGAAGGACAACTTCCGCCCGCTCGATGACGCGCGCCGTCCCGGCGCCCGCGCCAACGAGATCGAGTGGACGCTGTCCAGCGACACCTACTACTGCGAAGGCCACGCACTCGCCCAGGCGATTCCGGACGAGCTGCGCGCCAACGCCGACCAGGCCATCGACGTCGACGTCGATACCACCGAGGTCCTGACCGACCTCATCTACCTGCAGCGCGAGATTCTGGTCGCCTCCAAGGCCACCGACTCGAGTGTCATCACGCAGTCGGCCACGCTGAGCGGCACCAGCCAGTGGTCCGACTTCTCCAATTCCGATCCCATCACGGCCATCGAAGACCAGAAGGCCACCATCCTCAAGCAGATCGGGCGTCTGCCCAACTCGCTCATGGTCAGCTATCCAGTCTTCAAGGCGCTGCGCAATCACCCCAAGATCATTGACCGCTTCAAGTACTCGCAGGTGGCGGTGGTCGAGCCCGACCACCTGAAGTCGGTCTTCAACGTGGACAACTTCTACGTCGGCTCGGCGCTCAAGAACACCGCGAAGGAAGGCGCCGCCGAAAACCTGGACTACGTGTGGGGCAAGCACGCCCTGCTCTTCTACAAGCCGCCGGTCGCCGGGCGCCGCACCGTGTCGCTCGGCTACCAGTTCACCATGGCCTTCGGAGCCGGTAACTCCGGCTTCTTCGTGAAACGCTACCGCGATGAGGCGCGGACCGCCGACGTCGTCGAAGTCCAGCTCTACTTCGACGCCAAAGTCGTCGCCGCCAACGCCGCCTATCTGTGGCTGAACGCGGTGGCGTAAGGACGGGGACACGGGGCTGGGGACGGGGGTTGATCCGACGTCCAAGCTGACGTTGCACATCCCCCGGCCCCTCCCTCCCCGGAGTGACGGTTGTAGCGGCGGGCTTTAGCCCGCCATGGGGTGTGGCGGCCTGTAGGCCGCCGCTAGAGCAGGAGATGAGCATGTCATTCACAACCATTGACGCCGTCGCGGCGCACTATCCCGGATTTCAACGCGGCGTGGCCGGCCAGAACCCAACCGACGCGCAGATCCAGGCATGGATCGAGGGCGAGAGCGCGCGTCTGACCGGCATCGCCACGGCGCGCGGCTACACACTGGCCGGCCTGGCCGGCACGAATCCCGACGCCTACGCGCTGCTGGCGCTTGCCAATGAACTCGGCGCCGCGGCCGATCTGGGCGACGCGCTCTTCTCGCTCGCCGGGCCCGAAGCCTCGGCGGCGGGCTGGGCCAATCCCAATGCGTTGCGGCGGTCCTTCGAGACCATGCTGGCGGAGCTGGCGCGCGGCAGTTACGACAAGCTCTTCGTGTCGGGTGCGCGCACCAACGATGTGTTCCCCGCCCTGGGCGGCGTCGCCGGCCAGGAAGAGGACTTGGATGAGGACGGCAGCCCGGCGTTTCGCAAAACGCAGGATTTCTAGCCGGTAGCACGGGTCTGCGAAACACGGTCGCTTTTCGACTCTTGGGCTTCGAACATGATTTCGTTCACGTACTCGGACAATTCGGAATCGGTGGCGAAGGCGCTGGCGAATTTCCAGGCGGCGCTGGCGGACAACGCGCCGGCCTTCGGCGAGATTGCCGACGACTTTCGCGAAATGATGGCAGCACAGTTCGCCAGCCAGGGCGGCGCCGAAGGCGCGCCCTGGGCGCCGCGCGCAGGGGCGGCAGGCGTCCGCCCCTCTCATGCCACGCGCAAAACTTCGCGGCGCGAGCGCCGCTCGCCCCTGCTGCAACGCACCGGCGCGCTGCGCGATTCGCTGACACGCAGGGGATCATCGGGTGCCGTGGAAAATGTCGCAGCCCTCTCGCTCGCGCTCGGCAGCCGTGTGCCCTACGCGGTCTTTCATCAGTTGGGGACGCACCGCATGCCGGCGCGGCCGCTGCTGGTACTGAGCGAGGCGCGCGCCGCCCAGTGGACGGAGTTCGTGCAGCGCGGTCTCGAACAGAAGGCGCTGGTACTGGGGGCAAGACAAATGGCGTAGGGTCGGCCCGCAGAGCCGCCCCGGGCCGGCACAGGGTAGGAATCGACATGAACCAACGTTACCAGGCAGGATTTGCCAAACCGCTCGTCAACCAGTTGATCGCCATCTTGCAGCGCGACCAGCAGGCGGCGCTCGAGATCGTGAACGCAGCGCGCCCGGCGGGGCGCCAGCTCAAGCCTTTTGCGGCATTCCACAAGGAGGCGGGCACGGTGCAGAACTGGCCCGCGATCGTCCTGGTGCCGCAGGAAACTTCCTTCGACACGAATTCCGACGACGATCTGCGTACCCAGTCGGTGCGCTTTGTCTGCGCCATAGCCATCACCGGCGCCGATCCTGAATGGCTGGCCGAGGACGCGCTCGACACACTGCGCGCCGTGGACATGGTGCTGAGCTCCGCGGCGCTCGGCGATTTCTACCAGGCGCTCAGCATCGCGCACCGCACCGTGCCCGGCGGCGTGACCACACCGCTCGACCCGAACACTACCCGCGTGCTCGACCTGCGCATCACCCGCCACGACCTGGGCGTGCTGGTCAGCCGCGCGCGCGGCGCGGGCCTGGCGCGCGGACCGCAGATCGAGTTTGTGGTCGAGATGGAGGAGCGATGAACACGGGTGTCAGGTACCAGGTGCCAGGTGTCCGAAAGAGTGTGCGGCGCAGGGGAGTCTGGATGCCCGGCCTCATTCTCATGATTTGTCAGTCATCCTTCCTCACGACGGGGCACGCTGCGACGCACGTCACGGCCACCTACGACCTGGGTGCGAATCCGCAGGTGATGACCACCGCCGGGGGCCAGCCGCAGTACGGGCTGGTCTTCGCACAACGTAATAAGTCAGTGACTTATAATAGCGTGGAATATTCCCCCAGTATCGTCGCAGGATATCTCAACGCCAGCGGCCAGCTGAACGACGGCGCCGGAAACCTCTGGCTGGACCTGGTTCCGAATCTGGGCGCGACGCCGGGCGACAGCTATTACGTCGTGACCTTCAATATTCAAGGGCGCGTGCATGCCGAGATCTGGGTGCTGCCGGACGTGGCGAGCGTCCCGGCCGAGGCGGTCCGCCAGTCGCAACCGCCGAGTGCGACTGCCAGCACGCTCGACCTGGCCAGGGCCACCGGCCTGCTCTCGCTCGCGCACGGCGGAACGAATCAGTCCGCCTGGACCGCGGGACGCTGCGTGCGCGTCAACGATGCCGGCAGCGGCCTCGAGTCCGCCGCGGACGACTGCGGAACAGGCGGCGGTGAAAGCGCGCACAACCTCCTCAGTTCGACCCACCCCGATACCGTGGAGAGTGCGCCGACGCGGGGCGCCATCCTCACCGGCCAGGGGGTCAGCCCCACCCGCTGGGCGGCGATGCCCAAGGGAGGGCAATTCTGCGTGGTGCAGGCTGGAGCGCTGGACATCGTCTGCGAACCCGTGGACCTGACTCAGGCAGCCGCGGTTATAGGAATACTGAACAGCCAAAACGGCGGCACCGGCAGCGCCTATACGCGATTCGCCGGGCCATCCTCGCCGGTCAAGACCTATACCTTGCCCAATTTCAACGCCACGCTCGAATATCAGGCGAACAAGGACGCTGCCAACGGCTACGCGGGCCTCACCGCTTCGACCAAGTTGAACGCGGCGCAGGGACAGGAAGTGTGGTCGTCCGCCGACCTCACCGATTTCGCCAGTAAGAGCGGGTCGGGCACGACCATTCTCGGCGCGACGATTTCAGCGCCTTCCTCGACCCACTACCTTGGGTGGAGCGGGAGTGATTGGGTCAATCGCACGATTTCTGCGGGCGACCTGCCTTCACACCAGCACGCCGCAGGCGATATTACGAGCGGCACGTTCGGATTGGTGCGCGGCGGCACCAATCAAACTAGCTGGACAGCCTCGCGCTGCGTGCGAGTGAACGACGCGGGCACGGCGCTCGAGTCCGCCCCAGCCGATTGCGGCAGCGGAGGCGGGAGCCACAACCTGCTCTCCTCCACGCATACGGACACCGTGGCCGCGTCCGCCGTGCTCGGCGACATGCTCTATGCCAACGCGACGCCCTCCTGGACGAAGCTGGCGGGCAATACCAGCAGCACCAAGAAGTTTCTGACGCAGACGGGCACGGGCGCGGTCTCGGCTGCCCCGGCCTGGGGAACGATCGCCGCCACCGACCTGCCGTCCAGCGTGGTGCACACCAACCAGTCCAACACTTACTCCGCAGGCGCGCAGGATTTCGGCGCGGCGACCTCGCTGAAAGTACCCGCCAGCGCCGCCGCCGCGCCCGCCGCTTCCGGCCTCCTGGCCTACGACACGACGGCCAACCAATTCAGGGCAGGCGTGAACGGGACCGCAGCCTACCTCGTGCAAGCCGCTGCCGCGCTCTCCAGCGGCAAGCTAGTCCAGGGCGCGGGGAGCGGCGCGGTTTCCGATTCCGGTCTGAGCGCGGTGGCCGCTTCGGGTTCGAATGGCGTCGGGCCGCGTAATGCCGGGAATGCCTCGACGCTGGCGCGCAGCGATCACGACCATCGGTCGCTGCACACGATGAGCTGGCACTTCCCCGGAACCCCCGCCACGGGCGTTCAACCCCTGACGCTAACGCTGCCCGAAGGCGTTCAGAACATCGCCATCACCGACCTGCGCGTGACGGTGAGTGCCACCAGCGCCGCCAGCTCGGCGTTCAACCTGCAACGGTGCACGGCCGGTTGCACGGGAACTTCACCAACGTTCGCCAACATCTACTCCAGCGACCTGTCGCTCGCCGCCAACACGCGAACTTCTTCCAAAGGCGCCGCGCCCGACCAGAACGTGAGCGGGCTGGCGGGCGGCGATCAGTTTCGCGCCAATCTGGTCACCATCGGCAGCTCGCTGGCGGATGTCACGGTGACGATGACGCTCAAGTACGACACCACGAATTGAGCAAGGAGCGGAAGCCTATGTTGCGACGAATCGCGGGAACAGAAAGCGGAATCCGGAAGTCAGCAGGCAGAGCTGGGTACAAGCCCCTCTGTCTACCCGCGCTCATGCTGCTCTCCTGGTGGTGGCTGCAGACGCCCGCTCTAGCCGCCACCAAGGTTTTCTTGAAGTCCTCCAGTTCGCAGTTCATGCCACCCGCCGGCTGGAACTTCCGCCTGGCCAGCACGACGCAGGGAAGTTCATCGCAAGGGTGCACGACGAGCAGCGTGGCGGGGCCCGTAACCGGCCAGTATTTTCCCGGCAACGCGACCGGCCATCTGGCGACCTGCGCGGGGGCTAAGCTCGCCTGGTTTACGCCGCCGCTGGCAAGCGGGGTGACCATTGCAGGGACCATCACGCCGAACCTCTGGGGGCTCGAATCCGCGACGCAGTGCAATTGCGGGTTGCGCTACGAGGTCTTGCGCTGGGATGTCCGTCAGGGCGGCATCGTCTCGTCCCTGGGCAAGTCGGCGGACAACGGCTTGACGGAGTGGGGAACGAGCGCCGCCGTGCGCACCACGCCGACGCTCGCGCCGTCGTCGACGGGCTTCAACGCCGGGGACCGGATCGTCATCGTGATCTACAACGACGACGCCAGCGGCACGACGCAGTCCAGCGGGCGCAACTGGACGCTCAACCATGACGGCCCGGCCGGCGCCAACGGCGACACCTATCTGAGCTTCACGGAAACGCTCAGCTTCTCGAGCGACAGCAACAACGCGCGGCCGCAGGGAATCTTCTCCCTGCTTCTGGAGCCGCTGGCGTGGTGGAAGGAATTCTTTGACCAGGCGTTCGCCTGATTTCGCGGCGCTTGCCGCGCGCACGGCGCGGGGGCACACCGCAACCATTCGGAGGAACACATGCCCAACGTAGACGCAACCAAGATTCATCAAGGGCCCGGCAAGTTGTGGCTCAGCGTGGCGGTGCCAGCCAGCGGTAGTCGCTTGCTGATCAACTCCGCCGGCGAGCCCACGGCGGGATCGCCCGTCTTCGCCGGCGCCACGGAGGGCGCGACAACGGTGCTGATCTCTCCCAAGCTCGAGACCATCGGCGCCGATCAGGTGGCGGCGCCCATCGACGTGGTGATGACCGGCGAGGCTGCCTCCATTGAGGTCACGCTGAAGGAATCCGATCTCGCCAAGCTCAAGAATTTCGTCGTGAATGGAGTTTTCACGACGGGGACCGATACCGGCCTCCCCCCCGGCGCGCAGGCTTACGAGGAGATCTCGTTCGGCGGCGTCCTCGCGATTCCCAAGACTTCCGTCGCCGTGATTTCTCCCCGGCGCGACGCGGCGGGGAAGTTCGTGGTCAGCCAGCTCTACTCCGCCTACCAGGCGGAAGCCATTCAGCTTCCCTTCCAGCGAGGCAAGGAAACCACGTACAAGGTCAAATTCGAAGGTCTGGCCGATGCCTCGCGCACGGCGGGCGACCAGGTGGGGAAACTGTTCCGGCAAACGTAAGGATGAAAGGAAACTCGACGTTCGTTACCGGTGTGGTGCGTCTGAAATGGCTTTCCATGGGTAGGGGCGGCGCGTGTGGTCGCCCCGCGGCGGGCGCCGGGCCCGTTCCGGCCACAGCGCCAGCCTTCGCGGTCGTAGCGGCGTCGGAGACGCACCACCCTGGTTCGCAATGGCGGAGGAAGCAATGACAACCTGCGGAGCCCCAACTTCAACTCCCGGCCACTGGCGGGCGGCGGCGCGGGCCCGGCGCGCAGCCAGCGCGGAGACGCTCCGGCTGCCGAGCGGCGCAACGATTCGGGCCGTGCGGCCTTCACCTCTGGAATGGATTCTGACAGGGCGCGTGCCGCAGCGGCTGCTCTCGGCCGCGCTCGCCGCCGATGGCGCGGGGCCCGCCGCCACCGACGGCGAGCTGAGCCGCGAGGACGTGCTGGAATTCGCGCGTTTCGCCGCCGACCTGGTTCGCGCCAGCGTGGTCGAGCCGCCCATCGGCCCCGGGCCGGGGGAAATGCGCTTCGAGGACATTCCCGTCGAGGACAGCGCTTTCATCTTCGAATGGGCCTGCCGCTCGCTGCGCGATGCGGCCGACAACTCGGGCAAGGAGGCATCCAATCCGTCCGCCGACGGGTTGGAGAGGTTTTGTGCGAAGTGAGAATTTCCTGCTGCTGGCTGCCGCAGCCGAAAAGTTCGGCTGCCGCCCCAGCCAGATGGTGGAGTTAGGGGACCCCGTCCTGGCGCTCGATTTCGACCTGGCCGCCGCGGCACGGCTCGTCCAACGCGAGCGAGCCGCCAGCAGCGCCGGTCTTCAACCCGGCAACGGTCCGGAAGCCGGGACCGCGCCGGTGCACGAGGTACGCTGGTGAAGAGCCAGAGCGTCCCGATCGGATGGTGGCGAAGTCGCGGGTGCTAGTGTGGTGCGTCGCAGATAACGATTCCATCGCGGGGCACCTCGTAGCGGCGGCCTTCAGGCCGCCACCCGTCGGTGTCGCCCTGAAGGGCGACGCTACGTCCCCCTCGGCCGAAACCACGGAGGAGACCACCAAGGACATCCGCCATTGTAAAGAACCGTTAGACGCACCGCACGAGGCCCGCGCCACAGAGGATGACCGATGCCGACAAGCAATGCTGCTGAACTTCTCATCCGGATTTCCGCCGATCCTTCGCGCGCCGAAGGATCCATCGAGCAATTCCGCCGGGCCTTCGCGCGCGACTTCACCGCCATGGGAACCGACATGGCGCGCTGGGCGGCGCAGGGCACGGGCCAGCTCGGCCAGGTGGACCGCACAATTCAAACCCTCGCCGACCGCTTCCGGGTTCGCACGGGCGACATCAACCTGGCCCTCAGCCGGAATCGCCAAGCGGCGCAGCTGTGGAAGGTGGATCTGGTCACGGCGTTTGCGGAAGTGCTCGATGCCGACGAGGCGCTCCGCAACAGCCTGGGCCGCAGCTTCATGATGTTCGACACGGCGCTCGGCACCAACCTCGCCCACGCCGTCATCTGGCAGCGATCCATCGGCGAGGCGTTTCGCAAGGCGGCGCTGGCGGCCGTCGGCGCTATGGCGCAGGAGGCGGTGGTGCGCGCCATCTACTCCACCGCGCTGGGATTCTACCTGCTCGCCGTGCAGGACTATCGCGGCGCGGCGCTGGCCTTTAAGTCCGCCGCGGTGTACGGCGCGGTGGGCGGCGCCGCCGCCGTGGCCGGACGCGCACTCGCCGCACCCGACGTGCGCGAGGCAGAGCGAGGCTACGAGGTGCGGCGGCCGGGGTCAGTCGCTCCGGATTCCATCGTCAGCAGCCGGACGAGCGCCGCGAATCCGCCTCAGCCGGCCGTCCAGGTCATCTTTCAAGGACCGGTTTACGGCGGCCAGGCGGGCATTGACGAGATGGTGCGGCACATCTCGCGCGCGGTGACGGAACGCGACCTCCATCTGGTCGCTTACACCACCGTGCGGCAGACGGTGACGCGAGCCTAGCCGTCCGTGGTCCATGACTGACGACGAAATACTGCGAAGTGGGAACTCACCATGGCCAACCCCAAGATTGTTTACACACCCGAAGGCGGCACGGAGCAGACCTTGAACTTCCTGCTGCCGCCGCGCGACGCGCCCGCTTACCAGAAGGTGGCGGTTCGCCACGACAACGTGTCGGCGGCCGGTCTGTGCGAATCCGTGCTGGAACGAACCGATGAATTCCTGACGCTGAACCTGGACTTCATCAAGGCGGGCACGGACCTGGCCAACTGGCAAGCGTTTCTCGACCATGCGATGACCGGGGCGGCCTTTGCCTACTACGCCGACGCGTCGGTGAACGCTTTTGTCAATTATCGGCTCGAAGACACGGAAGTGACAGCGTCGCGCAAGGCGCCGGGTGCGTACTCGATTTCGTTGAAACTGCGCAGGCAAGTCTGGTGAGGAACTTCGATGCCGATCGCGACCAACGCCTCATGGGAAATCGAAAACGCCCGGCCGGTGAAGCGCCCGCTTTACGTGCTGATCATCGAACATCTGCCGGAAGCGCTGACCACCTTCCGCGCCGAGGACCAGCAGGTGTCCTTCACCGGCTACGGCATCGGGGGGTACGGAACGAACGGCTATGGGTACTGACTTTGAAAACCTGAAACAGGCCATTCGGAACTTGGCCGCTTGTCCCAGCGACCCGTCGGCTGTCGCTTTGGGATTCTCCAATTTCGGATGTCGGGTGGGACGATGACCATGCAAGTTCGAGATTTCTGGCCGGGCGACTACGAGCGCGACATGCGCCGGACGCTGGAGTGGCTCTTCGCCCGGCAAAACGCGCCGTCGGGCAACTGGCAGGCGAACGTGCTGCCCACGGCCACTTCCCCCGCGCTCTGGCAGTGCGGGATCGTGTCGCGGGCGGATCTGACGGCACTCGATCAGACGGCGATCGAGAATATCGTGTTTGATCTTCCGCCCGGCGTGAGCGCCGACGCCGGCGCCGCGGGACCCGACGGCTTCCCCATTAACTATTCGCCCGTCGCGCTCCGGTCCGCGAGCGGACGGATCTTCCTTAACACCTTCGTCCTGGCCGAGGCGCAAACGGTCCGCGGACGATGTCTGTCCCTCCTCGATGCCGCCGCACAGTACCGCGTCGATCTCTTTGTGCGAACCGACGTTTGGTATTACAAAGGCTCGTCAGCGCTCACCGATGAGGGCGGCGGCGAAGCGTCCTGGTCGGTGACCGTCTCCTTCAGCGGCTCGCCCGGCGCCATGCTGGCCGTGCTCTATCCCGTCAGCGTGCCGCAGCCCTCACCCGGCTGGTACGGCAGCAGCCTGCCCGCCGGCTGGAAGGCGCACACCAACATGGGCGTGGGCAGGAAACTCGCCAATTTCATCGCCCGTGTCTACTCCCAAACGGACATCGAGTATCTGCAGGAAGACCAGCTGCCGATCATCGTGCAGGACGGGCGGCACGCGCGCGTAGGCTCGACGGCGGCCATCGGCTCGGGCACCCCCACCATGCACCTCATCGAGAATGATTCGGTCGCCGGCTGGATCAGCGTGTTTTCCACGCTCGCTCACCAGGCAGTGCTGGGCGACCTGCCACGCTCGCTGGACATTCCGTTCTCAGATCCCGTCTATGTTCCCGACGTCACCCGCACCAACTCCGCCGCCGTGCAGAACCGCTGCTGGATCTACGACGCGGCGCTGGCCCTCATCGCTTACGCCGCTTCCGGCAATCACGGCGCCGCACAGCGCATCATCACCCGCCTGAATGCGTTGCTCGATCAACCCGGCTATCTTGCGCAGACGACGCTGGAAAACTGCGAGGATGGCTCGACCGCGCGCTGGACGATTGCGGGCTCGCCCGGCGCCTCGATCACCAT
Organism: uncultured Acidobacteriota bacterium; assembly: GCA_964533045.1. Classification (GTDB taxonomy): domain Bacteria; phylum Acidobacteriota; class Terriglobia; order UBA7540; family UBA7540; genus JACQNR01. The sequence continues at coordinate 19,242 of CAZHKT010000036.1, forward strand.
GTGGAACGACCCGCTGCGCGCGCCCTACGGCGCCGGCAAGCAGATGAAGTGCCACGCCGACGCGCCGGGTGATGCTTTCACTTATGCGGGCCCGGCGGTTTACGGCAACGGACTGCCCGACTCGACCAATCCCATCATCCAGTGGCAGTTTCGTGCCGCGTCCAGCCTGAGCTGGCATTTCGAGGTGGCCCTGACGACGGCGGGCAACGGCGTCACCAAACTCCGGGTGACCTCCGACAGCGACGCCCCGCCATCCTACAACAGCGCCACGAAAACCATCACTTATCCTATCGGCCCGGGAAACGACGATTACCACTTCTATCAATTCGACTTGCAGGCGTTGTGCGTCTCCCTCGCCGGCGACACCTGGACCTCCACCACCGGTTTCCAGGTCGTGCTGAATCAAGCCGGAGATTTGCATCTCGACAACCTGACGCTCGGCCAGCTTCAGCCGGATGGCTCTTTGAGCTTCAGTTATGACATCTACAACGGCCTGCCCGACCAGGTCTATATCCGGACGGGATCCATGGCGTGGGTAGCGTATGCCTACGCCGTCTACATGGAGGTGACCGCCGATCCGACGCCGGCGTTCGCGCTCGAGCGAATACTGAACTTTCTGTTTTCCCTCGAAAGTAGCGACGCTGATTTGCGCAACGGGCTGCTCAAGGGCGGTTACGGGCGATATCTTGACCCGGGATATCACTATGAACCGGGTCTGCGGCAGTGGGTCTCGACCGAGCACAACATCGACGCCTGCTACGCCTTGAAGCGAGCGGCGCGCGCCCTGCCCACGGCTGCCACGGAACTCGCGAAACGCGGCCTGATCACAGCCGCTCAGGCGTCCTCGCTCTTCGCCACGGCATCCATGGCGAGTACCAAAGCCGAGAGCATCCAAACAAAGATTCTCGCCAACCTCTACGTGGCTCCCGGCTCCGACCCCGGTCACTTCGCCCAGGGCGTGAATGCGGACGGAACGCTCGACACGGCGATCGCGCTCGATGCCGCGGGCGCGTGGGCCGCCATTTTCTGCCACGACGCGGGCGACGACGCCAAGGCCACCGAATGCCTGAAGTACGTCCATCAGAAACTGTTTCTGACGAACCGGCAAATCACGAAGTCGGCGCAAACTGCAGATTGGAACATGGCCTACGAACAGCTGACGCCGTTCGACGGCTTTCAGCCCTACGGGGCGGGCTACAGTTCGCCGCCGGCGTCGGTCTGGCAGGAAGGCACCTGGGGCGTCATCGCCGCGCTCCTGCGCTGCCAGGAGGTGGCGGGCGTCGCCAGTTACTTCGCGAGCGCCGAGGGGTCGCTCGACCAGTTCCTTGGCCGCTTGATCCGCAGCCAGAAGACCATCCTGAATACGACCGGCAACGGATCGTTGCTCAACTACTCCCTGGCCGCGCGCGGCCTGCCGTATGAATTGAGCGTGTGGCCGGGCATCAGTTCCACCGCCTGGATGTGGATGACGGCCTGGAATCCCACCTTGCTGCTTTCGGCCGAAACCCGCTGGGAGTGGCGGCCGCTGCTCAAAGTGCCGCGCGGCGTGCAGCAGTCCGTCCGCCAGATCGAAGGGCAGAGCTCGATCGGCGCGTTCGAACTGGAAGCCATTGACGGCGCGGGGACGCTGTCGGCGCTGGCGAGCGGCGGCAAGCTGGAAGGCCGCCGCGTCACGCTGCGAGTGGGCTACCCGGGCCTTCCGTCCTCCGAGTTCGTCACCGTCGCCACCCAGGAAATCGAGAGCGTCAATCCGTTACCCGATCTGACGGGCTACATTCTGGAGTGCCGGGACCTAAAGCGCAGCGCCAAGACCAAGATCTTTGCCGTGGGCAACGACGGCTTCCCGGTCTCCGATGATCATCCGCGCCGCCTCGCGGGGAACCCCATGGACATCGCGCTCATCGTTCTGCAGAACGAACTGGGGCTGGGGCAGCCCTCCGGCTCGCCCGAGTCGGCGTGGAATCTCTACGACCCCGCCCAATGGGATTCGGCCCATACCTCGAACCCCACGTTGCTGGCCTCCAACGTTCTAGTGGATGTGGCTCAGTTCCTCTTCTACCGGAATGGCATCTTCGCGGGTTACCGGATGGAATTCACGTTCCATCAGGCCGTCGAGGGAAAGCAGTTTCTGGAGCACGAAATCTTTCGGGCGTTGGGGGGGTATCTGATCGTGCTGGCGGACGGCCGGCTCTCTCCGCGATTCTTCCTTCCACCCACGGACCTCGCCAACCTCGCCAGCTTCAACGAACGCAACATCGTTCTGGTGCCAGGCATCGAACGCCATCCCATCATCAATCAGGTGACGGTTCGCCTGGATTACGACGGGAGCAAGTTCCAGACCGAGCTGCTGTTCGTCAGCGCGCCGTCGCTCCAGCAATTCGGGCTCGCCGGGCAGCACACGATCGAATCCAAAGGGCTGAGGCTGGCGCGGGGCGGCGCATCACTGGCGGGGCTGACGGCCACCCGCATCTTCCGGCGTTACGCCGGCGTGAATCCCGCCTCCGGCGAGATGCGCGGGGGCGCCGCCATTTACACCGTCCAGAGTCATTTCCTGACGCTTCCCGTCGAGGTCGGCGATTTCGTCTTTCTCTCCCACCCGCTGCTGCCCGATCTCGGAACCGGCCGTCGCGGCGTCAGCAACCGCATCTGCGAGGTCATTGAGAAACAGCCGAATTTTGCGCAGGGCACCATGACGTTCCGGCTGCTCGATTTGGGCTGGGTGGGGGGCAAGAAGGTGTCGCTCGTCGCGCCGCAGGGGACGCCGAGCTTCCCAGCCGCGTCCAGCACCGAACGGGCAACGTACATGTTCGCCGCCGATGCCGCAACCCTGCAATACAGCGACGGCACGGAAGGGAAACCCATCTTTTGATGGAGTCCTTGGCCCGCCGGGGCGGTGACTCGGCGAGCCGATGAAGAAAGGGAGCAATGCATCCATGGCTCAATTGACCTGGGCAACCATTCCCGGCGCGGTGGATCTTCCCGACGCCAATCTGGCCGCCGACCAGCCGGTGACGGATTATTCGCTCACCAAGATTTCGAACAATGCCAAGTTTGCCGCGGTGCGCCCGGAGACTTTCTACGGCTGGTACCGCCACGGCGAAACGGTGGTGCTGCCGACCAGCCCGGTGGACGGCTACCACTACTCGCGCGCTGAGCTGGAGTATGACGTCGCCGCCTGGTCCACGCGCGCGCCGGCGAGCGACGCGGTGACCAACGGCACCCTGACCAAACCGGCGCGAGCGCCGTCGCAGGCGGGCGCGGGCAATCTCCTGGCCTGCGATTTCTGGGTCGAGGAGAAGAACGAACCCAACCCCGGCCTGGTCCACTGCTACGTGTCGTATTACGTACAGGGCGGCGCGGAAACACCTACCACAGACGGGTTCGTAAAGGTGCGAACCATTGCAACGCGACTTTCCGGATAAATCCCGGGACGGGGAGGGGCGAAGTCCGCGAATGCTTCCCGGGCCCCGTGATCCGAATTCCGAATTCCGAGGTTGGTCATGGCCATTGTCAGAACCGTTTTACCCAGAAAAGGCATCATTCAGCCGCGGCACGGCGACAGTTACGAGGCGGACCTCGACACCAACTGGTCGCTGATTGATTCCCTGTTGCAGGACAGCTCGGACGTTGCGGCGGCAGTGCTGGCCGCAGGGACGGTTGAAGCCTGGCTCAACGACCTCGGCGTGAATGGCGTGGTTTCGGGATTTTCACTCTCCACCTCGGCCACCCTGACGCCTGGACTGACGGCGGGCGTGCTCTACGCGCAAGGGAAGCGTTACGCCCCCGCCGCGGCGCCCAATCCCGGCGCCGCCCCCGCCAGCAGCACTTCCTATCTTTTTTACAACAGCACGGGCGGCTTTTATTACAACCTGACCGGACTGGCCGGCGCCACTGGAGATGCATTCCTCGGCAGCGTGGTGACAAACACCATCGCCGTGACCACGGTGACGGCGGCGACGCGACTCTATGGCCAGGTGAGCGCGGCTCCCGAGGCGGCAGGCGAATTCACGCTGGCACACCGGCTGGGCCGGGCGCCGGCGGGCGCCATCATCCAGATGACGTCCGGCGGAGCCATCTGGTTTCAAGCAGCGATGTACGACGCAACCAACCTCTACCTGGTGGCTTCCGCCGCCGGGGTCACGGCAAAGGTGCAACTATGGTAAACAAATCAGTCCATATCAGGCAGCGGATGGCGAAGGGTTTGCCGCAGACGCTGGGCATCCTGTTTCTCGGCACGTATGGCTCCCTGGTCACCGGCTTCGCCCAAACGCATCCCTTCCGCTCCGCCAACTTGAACAACATACGGTTTGCCGGCGAATATAACGGCAGCACAACGGCGGCGAAACTGGACGCAGCCCTGGCGGACGTGGGCGCGGGGCCGGGCGTGGTCTTTGCGGCGCCGCCCCTGGGTTTCGGCTCACCCACGGCGTGGCGCAACGACGTCGCGCTTCTCGATTTTCGCCAAACTTACGATCCGATCGATACGGTGACGGACGACCCGGACCGCGTCGCTTTGTTCCTGCTGGAGAACCGCCTGGGCGATATGACCACCCGGCCGCTCACCGGAACCGTGACGCTTACCAACGGTTCGACAACGGTAACCGGTTCGGGCACGAGCTTTACCACCCAGCTTGCCAATCACTTAGGGCGGTCAATCAAGCTGAATGCTGACCCTGAATCCGCCTGGGCACAGATCGCGAGCGTGCAGAGCGATACGCTGGCGACTTTGGCCTTTCCCTACCCCGGCGCCGGCGGCACCGGACCCGCCTCCTACTTCCGCACCGAGTTGGGGCTGGTTGTGAATACGCAGGCGACCGGCGGCACGCCCAACACCGGCTCGGGCGGCGAAGCGGTGAGCATGACGGGCATTGCCTGGCGCACCGGCGGGACGCGGGGTACCTGGGCCGCCAACTTTAATATGGGCTACACGACGCGCGACCCCAAGGCGGCGGCGGTCGGGGTGGAAATTGACATTACGAACGATTCCGGGAGCAACCCGGTCGCAGGCCAGCATGTCGAGCAGGCTCTTCGCATTCTCAGCGCCGGACAGAACCGAGTCGCCGAAGGCATCTATCTCGGACGCCTGTTTTCGGGCGGTGAATTCGAGCGCGCCATTTCGATCAACAACTCATACTCCAGCCAGGGCGTGCGCGTGAAGGGCGCCTCGCAGCACCTCTACCTGATTCCCACCGCCGACAACGGTTCCCCGATGGTAGTGGGGCGCAACGCCGCGGACTCTGCTACGACGTGGGCCATCAACAACGACGGCAGCGCCCAACTGGCCACTCTGGCCGCCGGCCCCTCCGCCGGGAGCTTTGGCGCCAACCTGCAAGGCTATTTGAATGACTCGGTTAATTCGTTCGCGGTGCTCAACGCCAGCCCCAACCGGACCGGCGCCCTGACCGGAGTCAATCAAAACAATTCCACGCTGAACCAGATCGGCGTCTGGGGTGCGGCAGCCGCCGAGCACACTTCGGGAACGAAACCGTTCATCAGCGGGATCGAAGGCGATGCCTACCACGAAGCCGCAGGAACGGTCACCCTGCTGGCGGGCGTGGCGGGTTACGCCGCGATGTCCGGAACCAACGGAACGGTTTCTAAGATGGCGGGGTTTTATGCCTATCCCAACGACCGGTCCGCCGGAACCGTCACCAACAACTATGGGCTTTACATCGACGCGCAGACCGCAGGAACCAATAACTACTCCATCTTCACGGCGGGAACGGCCCCCGCGCAATTCGGCGGGCCGGTGATCTCTGGCGTCAACACGGTATCGTTCTCTTCGACGCCCACGTTCGACGCACGGCTCGGCAACACGCAGAAGATCACGCTCACCGGCAACGTCACCAGTTCGACGCTCTCGAACGCCACCGCCGGCGAGCAGATTCACTTCCTCATCTGCCAGGACGCGACCGGCAGTCGAACCTTCGCCTGGCCGTCCAACGTCAAGGGCGGGATGACCATCGGCTCGACCGCCTCGAAGTGCAGCGCGCAGACGTTCATCTTCGACGGCACCAACGCCTACGCGCTGTCGGCCGGGGTCGCCAACCTGTAGTTGGGCAACTCTCACCCGCGCGAACCAGGCCCGTTCCCCGCTGCCAGGATGATTCGCGGGGACGGGCCTTGTGTTATATTGACGCGGCGAAGCTTCCATGGCGGAAAATCCTGATTTCCAAATCGAATCCCTGCTGCGGGCGCTACAGGTGGTGCCCGGGGTGCGCTGGTACCACCTGGCGGATCCCAACTCCTCCGCCCTCGACCAGCTTGCCGCGCATTTCGGCATCCATCCGCTGCAAATCGAAGACTGCCGGCACCATCGCCAGACGGCGCGCGTCGAGGAGCACGACCGCTACACGTTCATCGTCATCAAAGCGCTGATCTCCCGTGCGGAACATGGCCAGGTGGCCCCTGTGGGCGCGGCTGGAGCCCGTTCGAGCGACGTGGCGGGTCTCCGGCCGATAGAGTCGCTAGGTGCCACCAAGTCAGCGGCCAGTGTCCGCGCGCGATTCGAGGATTTTGACATCTTCCTCGGCGCCGATTACATCCTGACGGTGGACGAAGGCGAGTGCTCGCTGATTCCGGCCGTGGCGAAGCGCATCGCCGCCGACCGTTCGCTGCAGACGCCGGATCGTGTGGCGCACGCGCTGATCGACGCTGTGGTGGACCAGTATCTGCCCGCGCTGGATCTCGTCGGAGACTTCATCAACGAGTTGGAGGATCGGGTCATCCGCCGGGCCACGCCCGCCATGCTGCGCGAGATCTTCCGCATGAAGCGCGTGCTGCTCGATTTCCGCCGCGTGGCCACGAGCATGCGCGAAGCCATCAACTCGCTGGTGCGCCGCTACGACTCGGCCTCCGTCGCGCGCCCGCAGGAACGGGAACTTCGCCTCTACTACCGCGACGTGTATGATCACGTGGTGCGCGTGCTGGATTTTGTCGAGACCTACCGTGACCTGCTGACCGGTTCGCTGGACATTTATCTCTCCGCCGTCGCCAACCGCACCAACGAGGTGATGAAGGTCCTCACCATCTACGGGACGGTCGCCCTGCCCTTTCTCATCTTCACCGGTTTCTACGGCATGAACATCCCCTTGCCGTTTCAGGAGCACCCCCTGGCTCCTTTCGTGCTGATCGTGATCATGGCCGTATCGGCGCTGGGCATCTACGCCTACTTCCGGCGCAAGCACTGGTTCTGAGTGTGATCGCCGTCCCCGTGCCGCCGCTTCGGGACAACTTTACTTCTGTGCTATCCTACTCCCGGTTCCCGCGGCAGGGACGGCCCGGCTGCATGGCGGAGGCCGGGTGCGGACGGAGGGTGAAGATGGCTGGGAAACCGGAAGGGACAAGCATTCGTCGCAGCGCCCGGGTGAATCTGAGGATGCCAGTGATCATCTCCGGCACCCTTCCCAACAACAGCCCCTTTAAGGAAGAGACGTTCGCCGTGACGGTGAGCAAATTCGGGGCCAAGATCAAGAGCGAACTCCCCCTGCTCGAGAACATGCAGTTGAAACTGCAGCCTAAAGGGCGCAAGGTGTCCGCCATGTTTCGTGTCGCGTGGGTCGGAAAGCCGGGGACGGCGCGCGCGGGAGAAGTGGGCATTGAGTACTTGAAGGTCTCGAATCTTCTGGGCGTTGCGTTTCCGGACTGACCGCCCGGCGCGGTCCCAGCGCCGCACAACACCCGCATGACTATGACCATCTCCGCTTCATCGGCTCGCCCGGTTAAGATCGCCGTGCCTATTCGTGTCCGGGGCATGTCGGCGGAGCACAAGTTCTTCGACGAATGGACGGAGACGATTGCCGTCAGCCTGAATTTCTTCATCACGCGGTTGCGCAGCAGGATTGAACCGGACACCGAAGTGCACGTCACCAGCAAGACCACCCGGCAGGGCGGCAGCTTCCGCAGCGTCTGGGTCAATGACCAGCCTTGCGACGGCTGGTACGACGTAGGACTGGAGCTGCTCGACGTGGAAGGGAACATTTGGGGCAAAGACCTGGCCCGGCCAAAGAAGGGCCCGGACCTGCCCATTCCCGAGGCGCACCTGGAGTGCACGCGCTGCCATACGGTGGTGAAAACTGCCATCCCTGAAGCGCTGGAGGAATGCCTCCGGGACGGCTTCCGCATGGCGCGCGGCTGCGACCATTGCAAGGGCTCGACAAATTGGACGGTGTCGGCGAAGCGGGTGGAAGAATCCCGTCCCCGGCAGCCGGGCGGCGCCGAGGAGCGCCGCAAAGGCCGCGTCGCCATCAAGATGAAGATCCGGGTTTACTGCGACCGCCTGGGCGCCCGGGGTGAGGGCATCTTTGAGACGATCAACGTCTCGGCGAACGGCCTTTATTTCATGACACCGAACGACTACCTGGTCGGAGACGCGCTGCGAATCATCGCGCCCTACCAGGAAGGGGCCATGGCCATTCCCGTTCCGGCGCGCGTCGTACGACTTGAACATCTTCCCGACTCCAACCTTATCGCCGTGGCGGTGGAAATGCAGCGCGGCCCGGCGTAGTGGCCCCGGCCTAGACGGGACGCCCAGGGAGGACCCCATGCAACGACATCAGCGAATCATCCGCCTCGCCTCCGTATCGTTCCTCGTTCTCAGTTTCGTTCTGGTGCATCTTCCAGGGACAGACGGCGCAGCCCAGGAAACAATGAGCTTCAGCGTGGCAGGCAAAATCACCCAGCATGCCGGAAAGCGGCTGACCGTCAACACCGAAGGAAATATCGTCTTCCGGGTGGTCTATAACGACCAGACGGCGGTCATTCGCGCCGACGGCAGCGCCGGCTCGGCCAAAGACCTCGCCGTGGGCACGCGCATCCACGTGGACGGCGAACTCACGGAATCGGGCGAGATCGTCGCCGCAAAAATCAAGATCTTGCCAGCGCCAACGGCAAGTGGCCTTGAATGATGGCCCGCGCGAGCGCCGGAGTTTGCGCTGCCGGTCCCCGCATGGCCTTTTGGGCCTGACGGGCTCGTGGCTGGTGATCGAAGGAATCCAGTGCGGTGCGTCGCAGATAACAATTCCATCGCGGGCACCTCGTCGCGGCGGCCTTCAGGCCGCCACCCGAACGTGTCGCCCTGAAGCGCGACGCTACCTCCCGCTCAGCTGAAACCACGAAGTGTCGCCCTGAAGGGCGACGCGACGTCCCGCTCGTCCGAAACCACGAAGTGTCGCCCTCAAGGGCGACGCGACGTCTCCCAGCTCGCCCCACGAGCGCGACCGCCGCCGCACGCGGTATTCTCATCAGGATTGATGCGCCGCTAGTGCGGTGCGTCGCAGATAATAATTCCATCGCCCAGCACCTCGTAGCGGCGGCCTTCAGGCCGCCACCCGAACGTGTCGCCCTGAAGGGCGACGCGACGT
>CAZHKT010000037.1:0-27948 GCA_964533045.1 uncultured Acidobacteriota bacterium
ACAGGGCCGCGGCCCCCGCCGGGCAGCTAAAGAACAGGGCACGTCGGGGGCCGCTGGGTTCTCCTGTTCTCCCTTCTGTCTCGCTCGGGAGGGGCCCCATTAGGCTGGCCGCCGCCCGCTCTTTGCGCTCGCGGGCGGCTACGTCATTTCATAGAGGGTCGGTACCCGCAGCTCGCCGCCACGGCTCCGCCGTGGCTGGGCAGTTTAAAAACGGGTTCCGGCGTCTGAGTGCCGCGGCCCCGGCCGTGCCAAACCCCGCTAGCCGAGACTATTCCGTAGCGGCGGGCTTTAGCCCGCCATGCGTGTTTTCAAGGTGATGGCGGTCTGAAGGCCGCCATCACCAACGCAGGCAGATGATGGAGACATTGGAATGAAAGCGATCGCCGTGCTGCCCGGAAAGGCGAACAGTGTCCATCTGCGCGAGGTCTCGAAGCCGCGGCGCGACGATATCCCCTTAGCCAGGCCATCTGAGGCCGTGCCAGGCCTGCCGTTCAGCCTTCCGGCTTTCTCAAGTTCGGAGCGTTGGTCTTGGCGCCGGGGCGCACCGGCAATGAGCCCGAGGCGCGTGCCCTGTCGCGGCGTGGCGGGGTCACGGACCGGCGCTACCGCGCCTGGCTTGAGGGTGTTACCGCGGGGCCCGGAAATTCGTCATTAATAGGTTGGTCGGTTCTGTTGACCTGCCGAAGGCGGGAGATTACATTAGGAGCAGCCTGCACTCTCTGCGCAGGCTTCCCCAAGAGGCTTCCTTGCGGGGCGGTCTCTGTCCCTCGCGCGCCTGGCACCTGACCGGGGAAGGTGCTTCGCCGATACTCCTCGAATCGTCAACTCCCCGGCAAGCGGTATGGCTCAAAGGTGCGCCCCGCGGGCGAAAGTCTCGCGTTGTAAGGCCGAGGGGCCCGAACTCCTCCGGAAAATGTGACCGGATGGCGAAGGGAAGGAAGCAAAGGCGGGAAGGTGCAAGCGCTTGCAATGACCTCCAGGACACTTTGAAGCGCCCGCCGTCAGGAGCAGACGTTTGATGATCAGGCCCAAGAGTTCACTCCGAAAAAAGGGATTCAAACTTGGTTCCCGCGAGTGCCCTGCTGCGACCTGCCTCGCGGTTTCAGCGATCCTCCTGGGCGGGCTGGCGGCCTGTACGCGAAGCGCCCCTCCCGTTGAGCGCCCTCGCGCCCAGGCTGTCCCGGTCACGGTCAGCGCGGCCGTCCAGAAATCCGTGCCCGTCGACATTTCGGCCATTGGAAGCGTGGAAGCCTACTCGAGGGTCGAGGTCAGGCCGCAAGTGACCGGCGTCGTCGAAAAGGTGCTTTTCCGCGAGGGCCAGGACGTCAAGTCGGGCGATCTGCTTTTCACCCTGAACCCCGCACCCTTCCAGGCAGCGCTGGACCAGCTCGAAGCGGACCTGGCGCGGGACCGGGCGCAGTTGGAGAACGCCCGCGCGCAAGCCGACCGGTCCGCCCGACTCTTTGAGGAAGGCATCGTTTCGAAGGAACAGTATGACGCGATCCGGACCAACGCCGCATCGCTGGCGGCCGCGGTTCAGGCAGACGAGGCCGCCATCAAGCGGGCGAAGATCGATCTGGGCTACTGCTCCATCCGCTCTCCCCTCGACGGGCGGACCGGCACGCTGTTGGTGGACCCTGGCAATGTGGTGAAAGCCAATGACACCGCGCTCGTGACCATCAACCAGATCCATCCCATCTACGTCACTTTCGCCATTCCCGAGAAGTACCTGGATGCCGTTCGGCGCTCGCGGCAGAAAGATCGCCTGCAGGTCACGGCCTCCATTCCCGGGAGCGAAGGGACGCCGGCGCAGGGCACGCTCAGCTTCCTGGATAACACCGTGGACCAGAGTACGGGAACGATCAAACTCAAGGCGACTTTCGCCAACGCCGACAATCGTCTTTGGCCCGGCCAGTTTGTGACCGTCGCACTCCGGGTCGGCACGCAGGACCATGCTGTCGTTGTCCCGTCGCAGGCCGTGCAGACCGGCCAGGCGGGCCAGTACCTGTTCGTGGTGAAACCCGATCTGACAGCCGAATCCCGGCCGGTCGTGGCCGGATTGACCGTTGCCGGGGAAACGGTCATCGAACGGGGCGTCCAGGCCGGCGAGCAGGTTGTCGTCAGCGGGCAACTCCGCCTGATTCCGGGGGCGAAGGTGGAAGTGAAGCAGACGCCGGAAGGAAACCCGAGCAGACCCTCATGAGCATTGCAGGACTCTTCATCCGTCGTCCGGTGATGACCACGCTGGTCATGCTGGCCATTCTGTTGTTTGGACTGATTGGCTACCGCGCCTTGCCGGTGAGCGATCTTCCCACCGTGGACTACCCCACCATCATGGTCGGCGCCAGCCTTCCGGGAGCGAATCCCGATACCATGGCGGCGGCCGTGGCCACCCCGTTGGAACGCCAGTTCTCCACCATCGCCGGACTGGATTCCATGACGTCGAGCAACTCCCAGGGATCCACCCGGATTACTCTTCAATTTTCACTGGACCGCGATATCGACGCCGCGGCGCAAGACGTGCAGTCGGCCATCGCCAGCGCCCAGCGCCTGCTGCCCCCGGAGATGCCGAGCCCGCCCTCCATGCGCAAGGTCAACCCGGCGGACGCCCCCATCCTGATGCTGTCGATGAACTCCCCCACCTTGCCCCTGTCCACGGTGAACGAATATGCGGACACGTTTGTGGGACAACGCATCTCCATGATCAAAGGCGTGGCGCAGGTTCAGATCTATGGGGCGGCCAAATACGCGGTGCGAGTCCAACTGGATCCCAAGGCGCTGGCCAGCCGGAAAATCGGGATTGACGAGGTGGCGGACGCGGTCGGCCGGGCCAACGTCAACCTCCCCACCGGCACGATTTCCGGGCCCTTTCAGGCCTTCACCCTTCAGAGCAATGGGCAACTGTTTGACGCCGCGGCTTACCGGCCGGTCATCGTCACCTACCGCAACGGGGCGCCGGTGCGCCTGGAGGAACTGGGCCGGGTGGTGGACAGCGTCGAAAATGACAAGTCCGCCGGCTGGTTCAACCACCGCCGCTCCGTCCTGCTCGCCATTCAGCGCCAGCCCGGCACCAATACGGTGGAAGTCGTCGACTCCATCCGCCAACTGATGCCCACCTTCCGTGAATTGATTCCGGCATCGGTCAACCTGGACATCATGTATGACCGGTCAGCATCCATTCGCGATTCGGTCCATGACGTCAAGTTCACGCTCTTCCTCGCCCTGATGCTTGTCGTGCTGGTCATCTTCTTGTTTCTGCGCAACCTGTCGGCGACGGTCATTCCCAGCCTGGCGTTGCCCATGTCCATCTTCGGAACGTTCGGCGTGATGTACCTCCTGGATTACAGCGTGGACAACTTGTCGCTGATGGCCTTGACTCTCTCGGTCGGCTTCGTGGTGGATGACGCGATCGTCATGCTGGAGAATATCGTGCGTCACATGGAACACGGCGAAGGCCCGTGGGAGGCCGCCTACAACGGATCGCGGGAAATCGGTTTCACCATCGTGTCCATGACCCTTTCGCTGGCCGCCGTTTTCATCCCGGTCCTTTTCATGGGCGGCATTCTGGGACGCCTGCTGGAAGAGTTCGCGGTCACCATCGGCGTGGCGATTCTGGTGTCGGGATTCGTCTCCCTGAGTCTGACGCCGATGCTTTGCAGCCGCTTCCTGCGCCCCGCGGCCGAGGTCCGGCACAGCGGGCTTTACCGCGCCTCGGAACGGGCCTTTGATCTCATGAAAGACGTCTATGACTGGAGCCTGCGCGGCGTGCTGCGGCACCGATTCCTGACGCTGGCCGGTTCGCTCGCGATTCTCGCCGCCACCGTCTATCTCTTCCTAGGCATGCCCAAAGGGTTCCTGCCCAGCGAGGACACCGGCCAGATCAGCGGCTCGAGCGAGGCCGCGCAAGGAACGTCCTTCGAGGAAATGTCCCGGCTGCAACTGCAGCTGGCCACCATTGTCAGCCAGGATCCCAATGTCGAGGCTTTCAATACCAGCGTCGGCTCGGGACCGGGGGGAGGCGCCGTGAACGCGGGCTGGATGTTCATCCGGCTCAAGTCGCGCAGCCAGCGCCGCCTGAGCGCCGATGAAGTCATCGAAGAACTGCGGCCCAAGCTGGCCACCGTCCCCGGCGTCCGCATCTTCTTGCAGAACCCGCCGCCCATCCGCATCGGCGGCTACATGACCCGGAGCCAGTATCAGCTCGCGCTGCAAAGTCCGGACACCGCGGAGCTTTACCGATATGCGCCCATCCTGGAATCCCGGTTGCGCGAATTGCCGGGCCTGCAGGACGTGACCAGCGACATGCAAATCAGCAACCCGCAAGTGGATGTGCTGATTGATCGCGACAAGGCGTCCGCCCTGGGACTTACCCCCCAGCAGATCCAGCAAGCTCTGTTCACTTCCTACGCCTCCCGGCTGGTCTCGACCATCTACGCGCCGGACGACGAGTACCAGGTGATCATGGAGCTGCAGAAGGAATATCAAGCCGATCCGTCGGCGCTGAAGTTCCTCTACGTTCGATCCTCCAGCGGCGCCCTGGTGCCGCTGGACAGTGTGGCCCGGCTGGACCGCAGCGTCGGCGCGTTGAGCGTCAATCACCTGGGGCAGCTTCCGGCGGTCACGCTCTCGTTCAATCTGAAGCCCGGCACGTCGCTGAGCGAGGCGGTCGACGCCGTGAAGACCGCCGCGCGCCAGACCCTGCCGGATACGATCAGCGCCAGCTTCCAGGGAGCCGCCCAGGCCTTTGAAGCCTCGACCCGCGGCCTCGGCATCCTGCTGATTATGACTATTCTGGTCATCTACATCGTGCTGGGAATCCTTTACGAGAGTTTCATTCATCCTCTGACGATTCTGTCCGGGCTCCCTTCGGCCGGCCTGGGGGCGCTGCTTACCCTGATGCTCTTCAAGACGGACCTGAACCTCTATGCCTTCGTCGGAATCATCATGCTGGTGGGCATTGTAAAGAAGAACGCCATCATCATGATTGACTTTGCCATCGCCGCCCAGAGAAATGAAGGCAAGAGCGCGGCGGTGGCCATCTACGAGGGCGCGCTGGTCCGGTTCCGGCCCATCATGATGACCACCATGGCGGCCTTGATGGGAACCCTTCCGATTGCGCTGGGGTACGGGGCGGGCGCCGAGTCTCGCCGGCCGCTCGGACTGGCCGTGGTGGGCGGACTCCTGGTCTCCCAAATCATCACGCTCTACATCACGCCGGTGTACTTCATCTATCTGGAGTCCTTCCAGACCTGGCTGACGCGCGCCTTCCGGCGAAAGCGGCCTGCCGTTCCTGAAGCGGTTCGTTTGGATGCGAACAGGGCAATCAAAGCGGAAGCATCGCAAAAATGAGGGCGCCTTCGGGTGGCTCCGGTCCGGGCGAGGTTTGAGAATCTGCGCTCTGGCCATGGCGAGCGCCAAAGCCCGAGCCGACCCTAGGCCGCTCAATGCCACCGCGCCGTGGCCGGCCGCGTCAGCGAAGGCCGCACGTCAGTCATGTGCCTGCACAGTTTCGACGGCGTGCCCCCGCTCGATCACGCGGCAGCACTGCGTCACCGAAGTCAGAGCGCGCCGGCGGCTCCAAGCTGCCCGGTCCCAAACCGTTCGAATCTTTGATTCTCAGACCACTAAAGACAGGCGCCCGGCTTCCGCCGTTTCAGCCCTGCCAGAAAGCGTGGCGTCGGTGAAATCCCTCAACGCGTCAACCCTTCGGAATTTGCGGTTCAACGCCCGCCGCCTCACTTCGGCATGGGCATCACCACCACCTTGGGAAAATAGATGGTGGGTATATCCACAATCTTCTTTACCGTAAAACTATTGCACACGTAAGTGAATAAAAGCTGATCCGGCGACTCGAACTCCGGGTGCTCCTTGGCGGCATAGCAGAAAGTATCCCGGTCATAACCGGCCGAACCGGGCTGCATCTCGGCGATCGTGTGAATGACTTTCCCTTCTGACCACGGCCCGGTCAGCTCCGGAGCAGTTCGGAACCACACTTTGTCCGACGGGAAAGGCTGGCCAATCATGATCGCCACCCATTGCTTCAATTCCGGGTGGTAGCGAACGGACATTTCCGATGCCCCCGGAACCATGACATGCCTGGCATCGGCGGGGTCGAGGCCGGCCCTCCATTTTCCATCTTGGGCCAGATACTCGAGGCTGTGCCGGGGAGTCGCCAATCCGGTGAGCGGAATCCGGGTCAAGAGCATGGGATGGGGCGGCTTTTCGTATTGAGCAAAGATATAAGCGTGATCCCCGTGAATGACAGCGGTGGAGGAAGGGTATGCCTTCACTCCATCCGGCACCAGCGGGAAGACCTCGACCTTCCAATCCTGGGGTGAGGCGCTGAGGTTCGTCACCTTTGCCAGGTCAGCGCCGCACGTCTCGAAAGCCAGGGCCGCGGAGCCCTCGACGGCCTTATCGCGAACGCACAGCAACGACACATAAAGCGCATCCTGGTGAAAGAAGCCGTCCAGGGCCCAATACCAGTGCGCCTTGCTGGGCGACTCAAAGAAATCCAGCGGCGTCCCGTCGTTGCCTTTGCGGATGGTGTACTCGAGGCTCCATCCCTTCTCGGGGTCGCAGGTGGAGACGCCCACACTGTTGCGCACCATCCGCGGAACGTCGCCCTTCACCACCCGTTCCTTGCCGTAAAGGGTATCGCCGAAGATCCACACTACCCGGCCGCCGGAGATAGGAATGGAATAGGCGGCGTCGGCCCCCAGCCATTCGCCTTGCGGCGGGAAGGAGGGCACGCATTCCTTGGCGGGAAGCGGCAGGGCGGCCGCCCCAAGGGCCAGAAGAAATAATGCGCCTACACCCGGAACGCGAAACATCGGACATCGGATATCTCGAACGAGATTGCGCATGGCATCATCTCACCTTTCGCTGGTCGGTCAAGCTTTCCACGTGGCCTCCCAGCTATTTACCTGAGGATCCACGCGAATCTTGTCACCAGCCTGCTGATAGGATGCTCCTCGCACTCGGACGAACCGGAGTTTCGGCGCAAGCTGCGCCGGAATGGTGAGCGCCGCCGGGTTCGGCCCGCCCTGGCGCGAGAACCGCAAGGTCCATCGTAAGCCCATCTCTGCGGGCTCGAGATGACAATTCACGCGTCCGAAGCGAGTCGGCGATCCCCTCACGCTCAGGGGTTCGAGTTCTTTCAGTTCGGGCCATCCCACGCCTTCCAGCAGCCGCAGATCCTGGCCATCCTCCAGCAACAACATGTGCCGAAGGTAAAGGATGCACTCGGCGCTTGCCCAATTGTGCGGCATATCACCGACGTAGGATCCGATCAAACTTCCCCGAAGCGGCTGCTCCTCCCGCCAGCAATAGAGGGGTGTGGCGTGATTTAGAAATCCCACGAAGGTCCGCCGGGCCCAATCCGGCAAGCCCGCCCACAAATACACATGCGCGACAAAGGCAGCTCCGTAATTCCACACCCCCTCGCGCGTTAGCCAGCCCGTCTCCGCCGGAATATCCTCCCGCGTGCAAGTTTGCATCAGCCGGATGTGTCCTTCCACAATCGGATCCTTCCGATCGAAGACCGTCCCCGGGTAGATGGCCTGAGAGAGAGCCCACTGGGCCGCCTGGGGCCGCGGGCGTTCCCATGCGTCAAGGGCAGCCCACGCTGGGTCGGCCTTCAATAGCATGGGCAGGTAGTCAAACCCTGCCGGGTGGCGTCGCATTTCCTGCTTCGCCGCGGCAAAGAATGCAGACCGAAGGTCCAGAAAAAGCTCCTGGGCGGGGCCAAAGCCGGCCAGGCCAAGCCGCTCGCCGGCTTCGCTCGCAGCTTTCAATCCCGCCAGCGTCCAGATCGTGTTGGTCAGTTCCTCCCGGATCCCGCCGATGCCGCCGTCGGGAAATCCAGGCGGCAGCAGTCCGTACCGGCCGCAGGCACTGCCGTCTTGCTGCGCTTTCTCTCGCAGACTGCGCACGAATTCAAACGCGGCAAGAATGTTGGGCTGCATCCGGCGGAAATAGGTCCAGTCCTGCGCCAGTTCCGCTTGCCGGGTGATGGTGAAAAGCGCAATACCCGTCTCCTTCCAATGCTCGTCCCCGCCACCGGCAAAGACCCCTCCGTTGGGCCGCTGGCGGTTCCAAGTGGCTTCCAGCCCTTGCTGGGCCTCCTCGTCGTAACCGAGGTAACGGGCCGCCTCCAGAATGAAATTCCCGTCGGCGACCCAAAGGCCACGATAGACCGTCGGCCCGACCTGAAAGGTGACGCGGCCGTCCTTGACTTCACGCGCCTGCTGGATGTTGCGGGCGCAGGCCACCAGGAACTCACCGTGCCGGCCCGGCAGCGACCAGGATAGATTGCCCCCATAGGGCTTCCACCGCTCCCAATAGAGGCGCGCCTGTTTTAGAAGTTCGCTGGGTGCATTCAGGCCGGCGCGAAGCTTCTCGGCCGATTGTCCTTCCTGAGGAAATCTCAGGATGCGGCGCACCGGACGCTCGCGGGAAGCGACCCCCAGACCGAGAGCGAGACGGTGATGGTACAAGCCGTCGGAAAGGAGCGAAATCCCCGAATCCGCCACCATGAACGGCGGGCCCGTTTCGTTCCCGATCCGGACCGACGAAAGGCCAGTCTCCGCCTGAACTGTCACGGTCTGATGGGTCTTCAGGATGGCCACCGGCGCTACGCTGATTTCCCCTCTGCCGCGAGGAGAAACCTCGAGGATGACGTTGTCTGCGCGCCCTTCGGCCTCGGAGTTCGTTGCGAAGGCCGTCAATTCGATCCGTGCTTCCGGACGTTCCAGGACGGTATGAACGATGGGGACGCTCGGCTGCTCCAGCTTCTGTGACTTCACCGAATCCCGCTCCATTCCTTCCAGCGAGAACTCCACGATTTGAGGGAAGTGGTTGATGTCCTTGTACTGACCGGGATGACCGAACCGCAGATCGCCCCGTTCGCCCACCAGGCTTTTGTGGGGATCGTCCGGAAAACAGTAGGCGGTCTGACCGGAGAGCGGCGAATACCGGAAGTCTATCTGAGTATTAAATGAAGCTGCCCGTCGGGATTCTTGCGCACGGAATGGCGTGGGATTCTGCCCGCCAAATGGTTCGGCTTCCGCCGCTGCTGTCATGCCCAGCCCGATACCAAGATCCCTGATAAACCGTCGCCGGCTTCGTTGTTTCATCTGGTCTCGCTCACTCAAACTCATCGGAGAGGGCCGCTCCCTGGCGGGAAATCGCATACGACTTGCCTTGAACTTTCAGGTGAGTCAGCCTCGCCTCGGGATCGAAGTCCGAAAGGCGCGAGTTCACCCTCAAACCGTCAAAGAGAGTCAGGTTTACTCCGAAGATCGAATCAATAACCAATTCCGCGAAACAGCCGGCGGATGTGCAGCTGAAATCCGTCAGATAGGGTGGATCCTCGGGGCACTTGCAGGCGCCGCCCTTGACAGGCGGGAAGACGGTTTCCACGAAATGAGCCTGCCCGATGGGTCCCTGACTGGCGGCCTTGGCCAGGCCTCGAACCCACGCGGCCACGCGGGCGGAGGGTTCGATCCTGTAAAGGCCTTTGGCGCACATGGGCGGCCAGGCCGGATACGCTCCCAGCCAGCTGTGGTCAGGGCGGATATTCCAGGTAGCATCCACATCGCCGGTGGAAAGGGCCCGCATCCAGAGCGGCGTCTGAAGCTCTCTCCAGAAGAAAGCGGCCATTTCCTTCTTCTGTTTGTCGCTCAGATCTTCGTCCATCAGATCGAGCAGCGTCAGGAAGTCGTAACAGTGCCGGACTTCGAGATAGCTCCCGTCGGGCTGGCCGCAGCGCCAATAGCCTTTCCCGTCCACGTAGAGGTTGCGAACCATACGCGATGCCAGTTCGTCTGCTTCGCTGCGCAATTGCGCCGCGCGCCCCGCCTCTCCCCGCCGCTCGAGCAGCGAGGCAACGAACCGCATGGAGAAGACGTTTCCGGCGTTCATGGCGGGCACCTCGTGAATATAGGTGCTCACCACTTCCAGCAGGTTTTCGAGCTTGCCGTAGTCACCCAGGCCGTGGCCATTCTGGTCCAGACGCTTCCAGCGCAGGGCGTGCTCGGCCAGATGCTCCAACGCAGGTTTCCCCTCGATTCTCCGGTCGAGCCAGGCAAAATCGCCTGTCACCCGCAGGTAGTTGTACGCGCAGGTGACGATGGCCATGTCATTGACCGCGTACCAGGGACCAACGGCTTTGCCGGACACATAATCGGTGGCCAGGTGCTGGTCCATATCCTGGACGAACCACGTCTCCACCAGCCGCCGCAGCGGCTCCGGATCGAGCAACGCCAGGCCCATGGAGGTCAGGGAAGTGTCCCAGGGGAAACTCAAGGTGGGAAGCACGCGGCCCCCCAGCGACAAATAAGTCGTTCCGTAGGCGGAGTCTGGCGACGCACGGCGTCCGAACAACAAATTGGCGAAGCCTGTGTAATAGAGCCTCCAAAGGTCGTGGTCACGGGTGTGCAGTTGCGGCAGATGGCCCGAAAAATCGGCATTCGCCGGCGTAAAGGCGGAGCGAATCAACCCCTCGACCGATCGCCGTGTCTGGGCCTGCAACGCGGCGAAGCTTCGTTGGCCGGACTCATAGGCCGCGAGCGTCGCCGCGACGCTCTCGCCAATGGCGTTGAAATACTGGATCGTCGCCTCTTCGCCGGGGCCCAGCGTCAGCTCCAGCACCAGCATCCGGCCGCCGTCGCACCGCTGGGGGCGCGGCGAAATTCCCTGCACCGAAACGGCGCGGGAGTGTTGCGCCTCAAACACCAGACAGCCGCGGGCTGCGTCATAGGTGACGCGATTGTCCTTCTCGCCGTAAGAATTGACAAACCAGGACTTGTCACGCCGGTCCGTGACCGCGGCGCGCAGGTCAAAGTCGAGCGTGAGACGGCGAGTGGATTTCCCCGCGTTCCGTACGGAGATCCACTCCGCCACGGCGCGCTGGCGCGGCGGCATGAAGGTCCGCGTGGTGAATTGAACTCCGTCGGCCCGCGTCTCGCGCACAATTTCGTGTGGATACCACCGGAAGGAAACTTCGCCGGGCGCATAGGACATCAGGACCCTGCCGTTGAGGAACAATTCACAAGTCAAAAGGTACCCCGGACTCCATTCCATCTCGGGGATGCCGCAGCAGGCGTAAGGCGGAAAAGAGATGGAGGTGATCCCAGCGACGGATTTTGAGGCCTTCAGATACCCCCACTCGTTCTGCGCCGCCGGGGGGCTGAACAGATCGGTAAATTGATAAACCAGCTTCTCGCTCGCCAGGTCCTCCAGCGCGGGAATGGGGGGCAGGACCGTTCGCTTGCCACGGGTCACTGGCGCCCCCTCCCTCTTCGGAAGGGTGGCGGCCGCCGCTCCCATCTGGAGGAAGCTGCGGCGATCCAACAAGCCATTCCAGGGTTTGGAAGATTTCGGTTTCATGAGGATCGCTCCTTCCAGGGTTCAGGGGATTTTCCATTTCGGCCGCGGCGCCTGGCGACGAGAGTGGAAGCCGCGAAATCGCGCGGGTTCGTGTTCGCCGTGGAACGCTTGGTCATAAGCGGCTCGCACGGGGGATCCTCGAGACGATTGACATTCATAGTCGAGTTCGGTACTTTTGTCAAGTATTGTAGAAAGTCCCCTGCAAGGTCTAGACCGATGAATCGGCGCGCCGAATCCGGCCCCCTGCCCTCCTACCGCACCCTGCCGGTGAATCGTGCACCGCTTCCGATCATGAAGGGGCATCAGGAAATCGCCAGGCGGGTTCTCCAGGCAGTTCAAGGGAAATCGCGCGCCCTGATTGTTACCGATGGGTTTGAGGGGGCCCGCTGGGACGCCTGGTCGAAGGGTTTTTCGGGGGCGCTGCGAGCAGCGGGATGGGCGGTGACCGCGATCGATTGCGGCCGGGCGCTGCGCCGCGGGGATGCGGCTCAGGAAGCCGTTCTTCAGTTCCATCTCACCGATGAGCCCGTTTTTGGGCGGATCTACCGGGGCAAGATTCAGGATTTTTTTGATCCGGCGAAGCTGCGGGCTCTGCAGCAGGACATTCAGCTGGCGACGGGGGTCGTGCTTCTCTATGGTCCGGGATCAACAGTGGTGGCCGGCGGGGGCGACTGTCTGGTCTATCTAGATGTCAGCAAGGAAGTTTTCCAGAATCGCTGCCGGGAAAGATCCGTGACCAATTTTGCCTGCGATCAACCGGCGTCATTCGGGGAGATGTACAAGCGCGCCTTCTATGTGAACTGGCCAGTCCTCAATCTTGAAAAGCGCCGCTTGTTACCGTTGCTGGACATCCTGGTGGACGAAACGGACCCAGCGTTGCCCAAGGCGTGCACGGGCAGCGACCTGCGAAAGGCGCTTCGAGAAGTGGCCCAGGCGCCGGTGCGCGTCAAGCCCTTCTTCCTGCCCGGGCCGTGGGGCGGGCAATGGATGATGGAGAATTTCGGGCTGCCGCCGGGCCCGCCCAACTATGCGTGGTCCTACGAACTGATTGCGCCGGAAAACGGAATTCTGGTGGGGAGCGACCCGGACTGGATGGAAGTCTCGTTTGACTACCTCGTGTGGCAGGAAGCCGACGCGCTCCTGGGCCCCGCCGTCACCGCCGTTTACGGCAGCGCGTTTCCGATCCGCTTCGATTACCTGGATACGATGCAGGGAACCAACCTGTCCTGCCAGGTCCATCCTCGCGTCGATTACATCCGGGAGGAGTTTGGCGAGCCCTTCACGCAGCACGAGTCGTATTACGTGATGCAGGCCGAGCCGGGGGCGCGCGTCTATCTGGGGCTGCGCGAGGACACCGACCCGATCGCCTTCCGGAAGGCCGCCGAACAGGCGGAGCGGGAAGGGAGGGCGTTCGAGATCAACCAGTTCGTTCACAGCATGCCCAGCGCGCCGCACGACCTCTTCCTGATTCCGGCCGGAACGGTGCATTGCAGCGGCGCCGGCAATCTGGTCCTGGAAATCAGCGCGACGCCTTACATCTACACCTTCAAAATCTATGACTACCTGCGGAAGGACCTGGACGGCAACCTCCGGCACGTTTTCATTGACCGGGCCTTCGCCAACATCGACTTCACGCGGCGTTCCCGCTGGGTCGGCGACAACTTGAAGCAGGCTCCGCGCCGGCTTCGCGGGGATTCGAAAACCGCCGAATATGCGATCGGCATTCTCGACCAGCTGACCTACTCGGTCCATCGTCTGGAGTTTGAACGCGAAATCCGCGACTCGGGCCACGGAAGATTTCTGGTCCTGAACCTGGTGGGCGGAGAACTGGCCGAGATTGAACATGCGCGGGGCGCCACGGAGCTGCGCTATGCAGAAACCATCATTCTTCCGGCCGCTCTCGGCGATTACCGGCTGGTCAACCG
Organism: uncultured Acidobacteriota bacterium; assembly: GCA_964533045.1. Taxonomy (GTDB): domain Bacteria; phylum Acidobacteriota; class Terriglobia; order UBA7540; family UBA7540; genus JACQNR01. The sequence continues at coordinate 13,317 of CAZHKT010000037.1, forward strand.
GGGCGCCACCGCCTGCAAGGTGGTCAAGGCATTCATTCGATGAATACTTCTGCGGGTCTTCTCCTGTCTTATGACGTCGGCGGCAGCCACGTCAGCGCGGCTCTGGTGAATGCGGCGGATTTCGAACTGCGCGGTCTCGCGTCCATGACGGTGGACCCTTCGCTGAACGCTGACCAGACGATGGAATCCTTCGCAGCGCTCGGCCGTGACGTTCTCCAAAACTGCCACCACCCGCCGATTGCGGGAATCGCCATGTCCGTGCCCGGCCCCTTCGACTACCAGTGCGGTATCTGCTGGATTCGGGGATTGGCCAAGCACGAGCAACTCTACGGGGTCGATTTCAGGGCGGAGATGAGCGGGCGCCTTCCGGGCGTTGCGCCGTCCTCGGTTCGCTTCATCAATGATGCGGCGGCCGCGCTGCTGGGTGAAATTCAAGCCGGGGCAGCGCGGGGCAGGCAGCGGGTGATCGGTTTGACGCTGGGAACCGGCGTGGGCTCGGCCTTCTCCGTGGACGGGCGCATCGTGACCCGCGGCCCCGGCGTTCCCCCCGAGGGCTACGTTTATAACCTGCCGTGGAAAGGCACGACGGTGGAAGAGGCCCTTTCAAGCCGCGCCATCCGGAGGATGTACGCCGAGCGGACCGGCGAAGTCTTGGATGTGCGGGAAATCGCCGAGCGATCGGCCGCTTCCCCCGCGGCCGCAGCCGTCATGCGTCAGTTCGGGCGCACGCTCGGAGAGATTCTGTTTCCGCTGGTCCAGGGCTTCCGTCCGGAGGTGGTCGTTCTGGGCGGGGCGGTCTCGCGCAGCGCCTCGCTTTTCCTGCCAGCCGCCTCGGAGGTACTCTGCGCCACCGGCGTGGCGTTGCGGCCTTCGGAACTGCCGGAGAAGGCCGGCATCATCGGCGCCGCCGTCGCCTGGGGGCTCGGCTGACGGGGGCCGGACGCCCGCCGGCGAAGACGCGAAGTAGCGCTTGACATTTCGACGGGAATTTGCCTTACTTATCGCAATGATTGTATGAAGTAGGGACGGTCCCATGAGGACAGGCAGGCCGAGGCCGCTTTCTTCCCCGCGCGGAGGCGATCTGACGGAGCGACTTCTCCTCCGGCTCATCCACCGCCGCCAGCCCATCACCCGCGCCGAAATCAGCGAAATCACCGCTCTCCCGCTCAGCACCGTCGCCTTCAACACCAACCGCCTGCTGCGCTCCGGCTGGATCTACGAATCCGACGCCGGCATTTCCAGCGGCGGCCGGCCGGCGCGCCACCTGCACGTCAACGGCGAAAAAATGGTGCTGCTGGGAGTTGACATCGGGGTGGTGGACACGGCCCTGGCGGCGGCCGATTACAACGGTCAGATCTTTTTCCGCCAGGATTTCCCGACCCACGGCGATCCCCCATCCTTCATCAAGAAACTCTCGCAGCGCATTCGTCACCTGGTCGAGGTGGACTACAAGGGCCGCTCGATCGGATGTCTGGGTGTCAGCGTGCCGGCGCTGGTGGACACGCACACGGGGGCACTGGTCCGCGCTCCCAATCTGGGCTGGTCGGACATTCCGGTGCGCGACTGGTTCGAGCAATACACCGGCCTGCCGGTATTGGTGGACAACGACACAAACGCAGCCGCCCTGGCCGAGCTCTGGCAAGCCGATTTCGCCCGCGAGGGCGTGGAGAGTCTGCTCTACATCCTGGTGGTGGAGGGTGTGGGCTCCGCCCTGGTGGTGGACGGAAAGATCTACCGGGGGTCGCGCATCGGCACGGGAGGGTTCGGCCACCTTTGCATTGTACCCGGCGGTCTCAAGTGCAGCTGCGGGGGCCGCGGGTGCCTGGAGGTCTACGCTTCGAATCGGGCCATCATGGCGGCCTACCGCGGGAGTTCGCACAGCGGCGGCCGGGCGCTGACCGTCACCGACATTATCAATCTGGCGCGCCGAGGGCAGCGTCGCGCCCGGGAAGTGCTGGTCGGCGCCGCGGAGAAATTGGGCATGGCACTCCGCGGGCTGGTGCACGGCCTGGCTCCCTCCACGGTCGTGGTGGGCGGGGAGATTTCGGACGCCTGGTTTCTGATCGGGCCCATCATCTCGGACCACCTGAAAGGCTCTTTCATCGTCCCAGAGCTAGCGACCATCCGCGTCCTGCCGTCGGTGGTGCGGAATCGTCCCAGCCTGGTGGGGGCCGTGACCATGGGCATCTTCCCGGAAATGACCCACCCTCACGACCGCTTTGCAGCCCTGCACCTGCAGGCAATCGGTCGCGGATCCAGGACGAGGCTTTCCGGCCGGGGCATCGAGAACGTGGCTGAGCGTCCGGAGAACCGTCGGAATCCGGGTGCGGGAATCCGGATCCGAAGCTGAGTACCATTGGAAAAATGTCATCAGCTCACCCATGCCGGTCCAGCAAGGTGTTGGCGCAGGGCGTCTGGCACGCCCTCTGGCTGGGGTTGGTTCTGGCCGCCTGCGGTAACGCGCAGGATGCCGCTGCCCCTGCCCCGGTGCCGGACAGCATCGAAGCGCTGATCGCGCGCGGTGACTACGAGGGTCTGGACCGGGCTTACGCCGAGGCCCTGAAGGAACATCCCGGGGATTATCGCCTCACCTATAACCGCGCTCTGGCGAACTATCTGGGCGGCAAGCCGGAGGCGGCGCGCGATCACCTCCTGACCGTTCCTGCCGCCGGCCGGAACACCGCCGAGTATGCCGCGCTTCTGGCCACGGTGCAGGTGCAATTGGGCGAGACAAAAGCCGCCCTTTCCCCCGCCCAGGACGCGGTGCGTCTCGACCCCGCCAATGCGGAGCATTGGTTGCGCTTGGGCGCGCTCTACCTGCGGCTCAAGCGCGGCCAGCACGCCCTCGACACCTACCGGGGCGGCGCGCAACGTTTCCCGGACCGGCCCGAATTCCTGGTCGGCCAGGGCGTGGTGGAGGAGATGCTGGCGAAATTTCCTTCGGCGGCAGACATCTACCGGGCCGTAACCGAGAAGTTTCCCCGCTACGAAGCGGGCTACTGTTTTCTCGGCCAGGTGCAAATCAAGGCCGTGCAACCCGACGAGGCGCGCGCCACCGCCCGGCAACTTCTGCGAGTGAACGCGCAGTCGGCCTACGCCGAGTACCTGCTGGCGCAGGCCGATTGGATTACACCCGGCAGGGCGCAGGAGGCCCGGCCCCACCTTGCCCGTGCGCTGGCGCTGAACCCCCACCTGGCGGAGGCAGCTTTGCTGGCCGGCAAGGCTGAGTTGCAGGCCGGGAATCTCGCGAAAGCCATCGAGCACCTTAAGCAGGCGGTTCAGGTCGCCCCGCAGATGGAAGAGGGCTACTTCCTTTTGGCCAAAGCCTACCGGCAGAAGGGCGACCGTCAGCAGGCCGAGGTCGAACTGGCCCGCTTCAAGAAGCTGCGGCAGGTCCAGGATGAGGAAGATCGCCTGCTCAGCAATTTTCTGGCTGCGGGCAGGCCGCAGCCCTAGGGGTTTCACGTCTGGCTTGTCTTGTCGGCCGATCCACGGCCGACTGGCGAAGGGTTAGGAGTTCCGGGACTGATGATTGTCACAACAAAGGAGGTTGAATATGCGAGTTCTGAAATGGGGCTCCGTTGCCGCAGTGCTGGCTTTGCTGGCGGCAACCATGGCCTATGCGCAGTTTGATGCGGGCCGCATTACGGGCACCGTCTTTGACCAGTCCGGCGCCGTCGTCCCGAATGCGACCGTTACGATTACCAACGTGGGGACAGGGCTTCAAAAGAGACTGACCACCGATTCGACGGGAACCTTTTCGTCCCCCGCGCTCCCTCCGGGTCAATACGTGGTGACTTCTACGGCTACGGGGTTCGGGGAAGCGAAAAGCGGGAACCAAACTCTGAGTGTCGGTGCCACGGTCCACGTGGACCTGCGACTGCCCCTCAGCGGCGCGGTGGAGGAGGTCACGGTCACAGGAACTCCCTCCACGGTCCAGCGGGATACCACCGAAGTGGGTAACAGCCTGACGACCGCCCAGGTGGAGAATCTCCCTCTAAACGGCCGGGACATCATGGGGTACCTGGCGCTGGCGCCAGGTTCGGTGACGACGGCGGGCATGTTTCAGCAGAGCATCAACGGACAGGAAACGGGGTTCACGGGCCTGAACACGCTGCTGGATGGCGCCGACGCCACGCGCATCGACACCAACGCCACCAGCACCACCTTCGGCGCGCAGGCCTCGCGGATCGGCCGGGCCAGTGTGGACAGCATTGCCGAGTTTAAGATCGTGAACACCGGCTACGCGGCGGAGTATGGCCGCGCCGGCGGCGCCGTGGTTAATCTCATCACCAAGTCGGGGACCAACGACTTTCACGGTTCGGTCTTCGAGTACTTCCGCAATGAGAAACTCAATGCGCGGAACTTCTTCGAATACACTCCGGACCGGCAACCGTTCAAGCTGAACCAGTTCGGCGGAAACGTGTCGGGACCCATTGTGAAGAACAAAATCTTCTACTTTGCCAACTACGAGGGCGTGCGGCAGCGGATCACGAATTCCTTCCTCTCCTCGACGCTGAGCGCGGCGGAGCGGGCCAAGTTCGTGCCCTCCATGCAGCCGTATGTGGACGTCCTGCCGCCGCTGCCCGCCAATCCGGTCTATCTCGACCCGCCCTTTAACACCCTGGTGCTCTACTCCGCCAACCTGGTGGACTCCTTGCGCGAGGACACCGGGTCCATCAAGGTGGACCACCAGATTTCGGACCGGGATCGCTGGAACCTCCGTTACAACATCAACGACTCCTATACCCGCCACCCCTATAACATCAATATCGACCAGATTCAGAAGGTCCCGGCTCGGTCGCAATATGTGCGCTGGGACGAAACTCACATCTTCAGCCCGACCCTGGTGATGGAGGTCGGCTTCGCCCTCAACCGGCAGGTGACGAACGGCCTTTCGGGCGAAGACCACCTGCCTCTGTTCAGCAATTTCGCCAACGTGGGCGCGAACCCCGGTCCGGCTCTGTTCAGCGAACTGACGCCCAAAACCAGCTTCCAGTTTCTGGAGAGCCTGACCAAAACGGCGGGCAAGCATGCGTTCAAGTTCGGCGCCGATATCCGGCGTCAGCGCATCAACAATATGCTGCGCACCCAGGACATCCTGACCTTCTTCTCGCTTTCTGACCTCCAGAACAACGCGCCGTTTGCCCTGACGCGGCTCGGCTATCCCACGCTGGGCTTCCGTTCAACCAACTGGAACTTCTACGGCCAGGACGATTGGAAAGTGTCGCCGAAACTCACCCTCAATGTGGGGCTGCGATACGAGTACAATTCGCCGTGGAATGAGACGAATGGACGAGTCTCCAACTTCGACTTCACCACGCTGACCAACCCACCGCCCACCAAGGGCGGCCTTTACAACTCCGACTGGAACAATTTTGCCCCTCGCTTCGGATTCGCTTATGACCCGTGGGGCAGAGGCAAGACGGTCTTTCGCGGCTACTTTGGCATTTCGTACCTGCCGTTGCTGCAGGGCGCCGTCAATTCGCTGCCCTCCAACAATTTCCCTAATGTGTCTCTGACCATCTTTGACTTTCCCCTTACTTTCCCGGTTCCAGCGGTCATTCCCGCCGGGGCTGCGTCCAACGTGAACTCTTTTGACCGCTTCGCGCGGGACAGCTACGTGGAACACTGGGCCTTCCACCTGGAAAGGGAAGTTGCCCCGAAGACCCTTCTGAACGTCGGTTACGTGGGCAACCACGGGGTCAAGCTTCCTGCCGGCGCCGCCTTCGCGGGACTGCAGATGAACAACGTGGATATCTTCACGGGCCAGAGGCCTTACCCGGGCTGGGGCGATATTCGCCTGCTGGGGAATTTCCTCGGCTCCAACTACAATTCGTTGCAGGCCACCCTGCGCCGCCGCGCGGATCGCTTCACCTTTGACGTCAACTACACGTGGTCGCATGCCATCGACAATACCGTCAATATCTTCGGCGCCTTCGAGGATTCCCGGAACATCAACCTGGACCACGGGAACGGGGACATCGACGTGCGTCATAACCTGACGGCTGACGCGCTCTACGACCTGCCGGAACTCCGTGGTCAATCGGGGGTCGTACGGGGAGTCTTCGGGGGCTGGCGCGCCTCAACGATTTTGCAGGCCCGCTCAGGATTACCCTTCACCATCGGGCTGCAACCCGGTGTGTTCGCCGCCGACCCTCAGCGGCCGGATCAGGTGCCGGGTCAATCCGTACGGCCACCCACTTATAACCCGCCGGACAACCAGCTCAACCCGGGCGCGTTCACCTTCTCCGGGCCAGTGGGCGGCAAGCCCGGCACCGTGGGCCGCAATACCCAGACCGGTCCCCGGTTCTTCCAGTGGGACTTCTCCCTGCAAAAGAGATTCAGTCTCTCCGAGCAGGTGAAGCTGGAGTTCCGAAGCGACCTGTTCAACATCCTGAATCATGCCAACTTCAACAATCCGGATTCGGTGTTGTGCACGTCCTATACCGCATCCGGCAATACTTGCGTTCCTAATCCCCTCTTCGGGAGGAGCACGAGCACACTGGGCAATCTGGTTGGAGTAGGAACGTCCCGCCAGGTCCAGTTTGCTCTGAAGTTGCTGTGGTGACCCTGCCTTGAGCGCGCGCATGGGGCGGCGGAAACCGTCGCCCCGCCGCGCGATTTCCAGGGCCAGCTATGCCCTTCAAACCTCCCCACCGGCGAGCCTGGTCAATGATCAAAACACACAGGCGCGGCTCTCTTCGGACCTCTTCTTCAAGAAATTGGGCAGCCCTTGTGTTCCGGCTCGTCTGCCTGACTCTTACCGTGGCCGCACCCGCCGCGGCGGAAATCCGCACCGTCTACGTCATCCCCTTCACCCACTGGGATCGAGGATTCGTCACCAACCCGGAAGACATTCTTCCCCGCCTCAAGCCGCATCTTGATGAAGTTATCGACCTGGCCGCGGCAGATCCCGAATACCGCTGGACGATTGAAAGCATCTGGCAACTGAACGAGTGGCTCCAGCGAACCGAAGATCCGAAGCGCGTCCAGATGCTGCGCGAGCTGGTGCAGCGCGGGCAGATTGAAATCAGCGGCGCCTATGGAAGCATGCACACCGAATTCATGGATTCCGAGGAGCTGAACCTGATCACCCAGGACAGTTTCCGCATGGCGCGCGCCCTGGGGATTGACCTCCCGCAGTTGATGGTGATGGATGACGTTCCGGGCTACAGCCAGCGGATGCCCCAAGTGCTCGCCGCGAGCCGCGTGCGTTATCTTCTCGCCGGGGCAAACCTCTTCATTGGTGGAGGCACAAGTCTAGCCCCCGGCAACGTTCCTTTCTACTGGCAGGGCCCGGACGGGAGCAAAGTCCTTACCTGGGTCAGCCAGGGGAAATCGGGCGGTTACGTCGAGGGCATGCAGGAGTACTACGTCGCGCCCACCACGCCGGACCCTTACGGCAATCTTCCCAGCCTGCTCCCCCCGGAACTCCAGGGCAAGCCGCCGCTGGAGGTCATGGAACGGGGCATGAAGCGTCTGCGGGAAACTTACGAGGGGGCGGGGTACGCGTACGACGCCGTACTGGTGATGTATGTTCACGATTTTGTTCCGGCCACCTTCGAGCGGGATCATCTTCTGCCCGCGGTCCGAAAGTGGAACGCTTCCGGCCGGCAACCGCAGTTGAAAGTGGCCACGCCGAAGGAGTTTTTCGATTACATCCTCTCGAAGTACTCGGCCCAGATCCCGACCTACAAGGGCGACTGGGCCGGCCTGTGGTCGGAGGTGAAGACGAATTCTCCGGGCATCGACGCGCTGGCACGGCAGGTTCAACTGGACCTGCGGGCCAGCAATCTGCTTTGGGCGTGGCTGCGGCTGGCGCAAGGGCTGGAGTACCCTTCGGGGAATATTCTCGACAGCTATCGCAAGCTCTGGAACTACGACGAGCACTCGGGCGCGGGACAAACCGGCTGGCCAAAGCTGATGACGGTGCAGCAGGTGAACGATCAGAACCGCGATTACGTGAAATATGTTCGGGACGCCCTGAAGGACCAGAAATGGCTTACCGCCCTCGCCATGAGGCGAATCCTCGAGACCGGACCGGGCGTGGCGGACGGCCTGGCCGTGTTCCAGCCTTGGAGCTGGGCGTTCGACTCGGTGATTCGAATCCCCGCTTCCCCGTCCCTGAAGCGTTCCACCGGTTTGCGCGATCCCGGCACTGGAAAGGTGATTCCTGTGCAGTGGTCGGAGGAGGAGGGCACTGCCGTGGCCGCGCTGCCCGCGACCAGTCTTGTCTTTCTCGAGCCTGCGCCGTCCCTCCCTGGGAGGCCGGCCGGAGTCAGCTCGCTGGAGCACGTCCTCGAAAACCCGTACTACCGTTTGGAGCTCCGCGCCAAGGACGGAGCGGTCCTCCACTTGATCGACCGGGAATCGGGGAAGGAACTCGTCAACACGTCGGCCCGCAAGGCTTTCAATCAGCTTCTGTGGTCGGTGGAATTCAAAGAAGCGGAAGTTCCCTCCGGCCGCGTCAGGATTCGAAGAGAGAGGGGGCCGGTCTATGACGCGCTGGTGGTCCGCCGCGCGGCGGGTCCCGCGCCGGTGACGGAATACCGCCTCTACCACGCTCTGAAGCGGCTCGAAGTCCGGAACCTGCTGGATCGTTCCCGCATGCCGGTCGTGAGCGGCATCGCGCCGGACCAGTTTCATCTCTATCAGTTCGCGTTCCCCCTCCTCCCGGGCGCCTCGGTTGAGACGCTTCAGTACGAGAACGGCAATGGCATGGTCACCTTCCCCCGCGATTACCTGCCGGGGGCGCGGCAGGACGCCGTGGTCACGCACGGTGTGGTGGTGCGGGCGGGCGACCTGAATCTGTCGGTGGCTTCGCCGGAGGCTTTCTATTGGAATCTGCCGAATCTGGAAAAGCAGGGTTGGCGGCTCTGGGAAAACACGCTGCTTTCGACGGTCTGGAGAAAGTCCGACGGCATCGAGACGCGCGACGCGGGATACTACATGTTCCCCACCGTCGAGCCCGGATTGTCCGACCATCGCTGGTTCACGTATGCGATTTCAAGCTGGACCGGTCCGCCGCAAGACGGCACGAGTTTCCGGCGGCTCTGGGAATCCATTGCGGTGCCGGTCGTATCGTTTCAGACCGGGGATGGCCGCACGGCCGGTCGCTCGCTCAATCCGCGCCAACTTTTCGCGACGGACACGCCTGATGTGGTTATCCTCTCTGCCGCAGCTTCCTGGACGCGGCCCGGCGGAGTGGTCCTGCGCCTGCAAGAAATCTCCGGCAAGCCGCAGTCGGCAACGATTCGTCTGCCCGCCCAAGATCTGGGAGCGACGATGGTGGATCTGACGGAAGCGCCCGTGGGCGCCGGAGCGCTGAAGGTGGCGGAGGGGCGAGTGTCGCTGGACGTTCCGGCTCACGCGACAGTTTCCATCCTGCTGGCGAGGAAATCCGAGCGGACGGCGGGCAAGTGAGCGGGGCTACTGGGGCGGGGGTGCTTCGTGGTCCTCGACCTTCCGCTCGCGGTCGGCGACGTAGAGGGCGTGGCGCTTTCGCTCTTCCGCCAGCCGGACATATTCCTTCTGGTGACGGGCGGCCTCCTCGGCGCGCCCCGCAGCGGCAAACAGCCGCCAGAGCTGATAGTGGGCGCTTTCCTCGAGCGGCCCCTTCAAACCCAGCGCCAGCGACTTCTGGAAGGCGGCGATGGCCGCCTCGTTCTTTCGCGCTTGGCGGGCCAGTCGCCCCAGGACGTAGTGGGCAGGGGCGAACCCCTCCTGAAGCGCCACGGATTTCCGCGCCTCCTGCTCGGCGCCCGCGAAATCCCCCGCATCGAAGAGCACTTCAGCTATCTTGTAGCGGAGACGGGCGCTCGAGGGCGAAGCCTGCAGTTCGGCGCGATAGTGCTCGAGCGCTTCGGGCCAGCGCCGCTGCCCTCGCGCGATGTCGCCCAGCGCCTCGCGTACGCCGGTGATTCGCGGCTGGGCCCGGAGGATGAATTCGTACTCCGCCTTCGCGTCCTCCAGCCGGTTCGACTGAATATAGCCTTCCGCCAGCACCTGATGAATCCGGATAGAATCCGGATTGGTTGCCACCAATCGCTCGTAGGTTGATTTCCAAAGCTGGAGATAGACTTCCTGCAACTGGTAGAGCGTATCATCGTCTTTGGGGCGAAGCTGGGAGGCGGCCTCGAGGCTATCGGCCGCAGTGCGGAAGTCTCCCTGCGCGGCCTGGGTGAGTCCCAGCCAGTAAAGCGGTTCCGCGTCGGCCGGATTCCGGCGCGCCGCTTCTTCCAGCGCCGGACGCGCCAGGTCATAACGCCCCCCGAGATAGGCGTCAATCCCCAAATAGAGCCGGGCGGCTTGAAGCGCCGGATCCAGCGCGAGGGCGCGTGCGAATGCCTCGGTCGAGGCCTTGTAGTCTCGCTGGTCGTGCCGCACCAGACCCAAGTTCAGGTGCGCCACCGCCAGTCGCGGGGCGCGTGCCAGAACTCGCTCGTAGGCCGCCGCGGCTTCCTCCAGCTTGCCCGCACGCCGCAATTCCCGCCCCTGCTGGAAGTTGCGCACCACCTCGGGATCGCGCTCGTAATCCTCATTTTGCGCGGCGATGCCTAGCGCAGGAATCGAGGCGGCCCAAATGGCCGCCGAGACGGCGCAAATCAAGCTTCGGGTCGCGTGGTGTCGACCCGCCGCGCCATCATGGTTCAAGAGTTTGAGGATCACAGTGTTATTTGCCATCCAGCGGTGTCAATTATAGCCTTGCCACTTCCATCATCGCCGGGTTTTTGGACGCGGGCCGGCCGGCATGCCCGTGACCCCCGGCGGGCCCGATGCCCCGGTCACGTTCCACCCACGATTTCAATGCGCGCAAGCGTGGCAGGCGAGGGGCGCGCCTTCGGTCTCGGTGTCCATAGCCGTGATGTGCCATCGCCCCAGGTTGGCGGCGAACAGCGTCCGGAATCCGGGCCCACCGAAGGCGAGGTTGGTGCAATTCGACAGAGCGTGGCAGGTGACGTCTTCGGCAAATATGGCGGCGGCGCCGTCCGGGCTGAGGCGGTAAATCCGGGAAGGCGCATAACAAGAGCAGTAGAGGTTTCCGGCTCGATCGAATGCCAGGCCGTCGGGGACTTCCCGCAGGTTGGCAGCAAACAATTCGCGAGCGCCCGCCCGGCCGTCGGCCAGAATCGGGTAACGGCAGATTCCCGGAAGAAAACTCTCGACGACGTAGAGGTGCTTTTCCTCCGGATCGAGCGCAAGGCCGTTGGCGAAAGCCAGCTCGCCGCCTGCCCAGAACTCCGCCCGGCCATTGGCGGCGACACGGAAAATTCGCCCCAGGTTCTTGCCGAATTCTCCCGAGTCGGAAACAAAGAGGTCTCCGGCGCGCGTGAAGACGGGGTAATTCGGAATCTTCAGCCGCCAGTCCGCCACCGATTCGAGCAGGGTATCCATGGCTCCCGAGTCCAGATTCAGCCGCAGGACCGCTTTGTGCCGGATGTCGCAGACGGCCATCCATCGGGCGTCCGGTGAAAAGGCGAGGCCCAGCACAAAGCCGCCGGTGCTGGCCACCTGTTCGACTTTGGTTCCGGAGGGATCAATGCGGTAGATCTGGCCCGCCTCCCCGCCGCACCAGACGCTGCCGTCGGGATGAACGGCCACGCATTCCGGATGGTCCAATCCCTCCGCAAAGACGCGCGGGCATATCTCCGTTTTGGGATTCATGGGTCCGCCTCTTCCAGTTGCGGGATCACTCAGTGCTCCGCGTAGATGTGGTCCAGCAGCGCCTGGATATAGCCCAGGGCAAACGAACGCGAGCGGTAACCGCCCAGGTTCCCCGGGAAGTCCACGTCGCCTTCCACGTTGGGGCAATGGTCGTCCATGATGACGCCTTCGTAGCCCACCTCGCGGTAGAGCCGCAGGGCGCGCGGCATATCCACGTAACCCGTGTTGATAAACTCCTCGTGAAACTTGGGCACGCGGCCGGAAACGTTGCGGAAGTGGACGTAGAGAATCTTCCGGCGGGAGCCGAAGTAGCGAATCGCCTCGTACACGTCGTCGTTCATTTCCGAAAACGTTCCCTGGCAGAACTCGATGCCGTTGGAATCGCTGGGGTAAATCTCCGTCAGCCGGCGGAAAGCGGCGTGATGGCGCAGCAGGCGGGGAATGCCGCCGATCTCCGGCACGGGCGGATCGTCGGGATGAATGCCGAGGCGGATGCCTTCCTTCTCGGCCACGGGCGTGACGCGACGGATCCAGTACTCGAGATTCTTCCAGAGTTCCTCTTCGGAATACGCCGGCCCGGGCGACTCCGGCAGGTTGTTGCACATGGCAAAGGAGAATTCGCCAGCCGCCAGCATCTTCTCGCAGGTGGCGCGATCCTTCATGTCCTTGACCACGTCATAATCAAATGCCGTGGCCAGCGCCCCGCCGCGAATGCGCACCGAGCGCGTGCGCCATACCGAGGCGCCCATCCAGTGATAGCAGAAAACGGGAATACCGGCGCGCGCCATGTCGCGGATCTCAGCAATCAGCTCGGTAATCCGTTCATCCCGGTTGGGTCCGCCGAAGAACACGTCGCGGTAGCGAGGAAGCGAGACAAACCCACCTTCGATGGCGGCGATGCGCATGCCGTGCGACTCCACGCGCCGGCGCAGCGCCAGATAGTCTTCGTACTCGGCGCGCGGCTTGTTCAAGGGCTGGTCAGTCCCAGGCAGCTTTCCCGAGCCCGGCCCGCCGTAAATCACCAGTTCGCGGACGCCCAACTGCTCACCCAGCTTCAGAACTTCGTCGGTGAGCACTCGAATCGCCCAGGCCGGCCGAATCGGACGCTCCGAGGGAGGCCGAGATGAGCCGCCTGGGGATTGCGCCGCCAGCTTCACCGGCAGGAATCCGGCCGAGCAAGCGAACAAAAAAACGAAGGTCCGGACCGCTTCCCAGAATCGTTGGCTGCGCATCGTTATCCAGCACCTCCGCACGGCCCGGCGACCGGCACGTCCTGATGACCATTACTTCACCGGGCCCAAATTGTACTTCGCCAGGAACTTCCAAATCGCGGCGTAAGCCTGACGGGTATCGTCGGCACTGAACTGGCCGTGCCCGCCGCCCTTCACGGTGTAAAGCTGATTGGGCGCTCCGGCCTTGTCCAGCGCCTGGTGCAATTGTGTGGCGTGATGGTATGGGACTACGGTGTCCGAATCGCCGTGGATCGTGAGGATGGGCGGATTGTCCTTTCGGACATAGGTGAGAGGCGAGACGCGCGCCGCGATGGCCTTCTTGTCGGGCAGACTGCCCAGCCACGCCACCGCGTAGTTCTTGCGATTCGGCCCGTCCAGCAGATCGGCCACGTCCGTGATGCCGAACCAGTTGACCACCGCCGCAATGCGCGGTTCGGACTCGCCGTCATTCAAAGGACAATTGTTGTCCAGACCGTCGCTCACGCGGAGCATGCCGGTCATGAGCGAAAGGTGTCCTCCCGCCGAATGCCCTGTCACCACGAGCCGCGCGGGGTCAATGTGGTACTCCTTGGCATTGCGCACCACCCAGAGCAGGGCGCAGCGGCAGTCCTCGACCGCACCGGGGGCCTTCGAGGTACCAGCCATGCGATATTCCACGTTCACCGCCGCCCAGCCCCGCTGGAGATAGGGCAGCACCTGAAGAACAGCGCCCGCCTTGTCCCCGAAAATCCATCCGCCGCCGTGAATGTAGATCACGGCGGGAACCGGCGCCGTGGCGCGGCGGGGGTAGATGACGTCGAGCTTGTTCGGATGGCCGTTCTCCACGCCATATACCACGTCGGGACGGATCCAGTACTCGTTGCCAACGTCCACGGCAAACGTCCCGGCTTCCTGGGCTGCCACCGGCAGAACGGCGCTGATCGCCAGCAAGACTGTCATGTGAAATCGGGGCCACAAACCACACCTCCTCATCGGGCTCATGCCAGAAGGTTCGCTTCCCTCTGTGGCATATTTTCCCGAGCCCATAACGGCAAAATTGGTTCCGGATGATGTAGCATCCCGGGCGGGCAGATTCTACCGCAACTTGCATCGCCGCGCCCGGCTTTCATCCTGCACCGAACAGCGCCTTGCAGCTGGTTAGCTTGGTGGACCTGGGGAGGATCGAACTCCCGACCCCTGGCTGCAACGGAGATTCCATGCATGACTGAAATCTATGGATTTGAAATGTTCGTAAATGATTTCAGATTCCTCTCATATCCCAGTCTACCAGCTGCTGTAGAGGGTACCGTCGAGAGCGGCGCCAGCGCCTTCCGGTGCACCGACCAGGGATACCCGGCCGCTTCCCACACGGCGGCCATCAGCGACGCCACCGTCGCGCCCGCTCCGGCCTGGCGCGAACCGGCGGCGGGCCGTTCAGCAACCGGATCGCGACCTTCCAGGGGTAGCCCCTGTTGGCACAGAATTTGTTCAAGATCATTTCTTCAATTTCCGGTTCATCTGGCCATAACGCGCGTAGAGGGGTCGGAAATATCCCCATCGCGAGCGATGGCTCATCACACCCTCCTCCAGTCCCCTAGAATGGGGTTACACCTCAAACGACGCGACCGGTTACATTTGACACGTCGCGATACGCCTTCTTGACATCAACAACTTCGGCGACTAGCATGAGGGGCAAATCTAGTCCCCATCTCAATTGTCCAAACGAAGGGAGGACAACCCCCCATAAGAAGCGA
>CAZHKT010000038.1:0-27600 GCA_964533045.1 uncultured Acidobacteriota bacterium
AATAAGACCGGCAAGGGCGCAAGCCGGGCGACATTGTTGGCGACGCTGCCGAGGAAAACCTCCTGGATGAAACCCTTTCCCTGGCTGCCCATCAAGATCAAGGAAAAGCTGTTGCTTCGGGCGCGCTCCAGAATGATCCGGGTGGGCGGGCCGTACGGGATTTCCATCTTGACGGAGGAGGCCCCGCACTGCTCGAGCCGCAGCTTCATGCCTTCGAGTCTCTCCCGGTCGATTTGGTTGAACTCCTCGAGGCGGTGCTTCAGGTGCTTTTCGATCTTGGTCTTGTCCTGCACGTGCAGCAGCGTGACGTGGCTTTGGGTCTCGCGGACGATGTGTTCAAGGTAGAGCAGCGCGTGCTCGGCATTGTCCGAGAAATCCGTGGGAAAGAGAATATGTCGAAACATATCCTCGCAGATCGCGCGGCAGCGCTTGCCGCCATTTTCCTCGGTGAGCTGCACGCGTACCAACAGGATGGGAACCACAGCATGCTCCAATATGGCATGTGCGTTGGAACCCAGCAGGCGCTCCCAGACCAGCGAACCTCCCAGCGAGCCCACCACGATCGCCGAGGCCGACCGCTGGAGCGCCAGCTTGTTAATCTCGAAAAAGGGAATGCCCAACGGGGTCTGAACATCCACGTCGTAGCCAGCCTCACGGAGAATGCGGGCTTGCCTTTCAAGTTTCGGCCGCATGTCCTCCTGCAACGACAGGTAAAGTCCGCCTACGTCCCGCACGTTGAAAACGTGAGTGAGCGTCACGGCGCGACACCCGACTCGCCGCAAATCCTTCACACACTCGAGCATCCGTTCGGACGCTTCCGAACCATCGGTCGCCACAATGATCTTTGAAAGCATGGTCCTTGGTCTCCTAACGCACCGGCGCGGCAGCCGGGAACCAGTGTCGCGTGCGGTTACACACTGCGCAAACCGAAAGCATCACCGGGACCTCGATCAGCACTCCAACCACCGTGGCCAGGGCGGCGCCGGACCCCGGGCCGAACAGCGCGATGGCGGTTGCTACCGCCAGCTCGAAAAAGTTGCTGGCCCCGATCAGCGCGCCCGGAGCCGCGATCGCGTACTCAACCTTGAACCATCGCATCAGCCCGTAGGTGAGAGACGAGTTGAAATAGACCTGAATGAGAATCGGAACGGCAATCAACACGACATGGAGGAACTTCCCCGTGATGTTGTCGGCCTGAAAGCCGAAAATCAACAGCAGGGTGGCGAGCAGCGCCGTCATGCTGATGGGCGCGAAGCGGGGCAGCAATTGCTCCTCAAACCAGATCTTCCCGTGGCGGCTGACGAACCAGCGCCGGAGCAGCACGCCGGCGAGCAGCGGAATGACGATAAAGATGACGACCGAATACAGCAGAACACGGAAGGGCACGTGCAAGTTCGAGGCTCCGCTGACCAGGAACCGTACGATGGGCGCGAAGAGGACGAGCATGATGAGATCATTCACCGACACTTGAACCAAGGTGTAGGCAGGATCCCCATCCGAGAGATAGCTCCACACGAATACCATGGCCGTGCAGGGCGCCGCCGCCAGAATGATGGCTCCCGCGATGTACTGGTCGGCGTCCGCAGGGGTGATCCAGTGAGAGAATACGAACCGGAAGAACAGCCACGCGAACAGCGCCATCGAAAATGGCTTCACCAGCCAATTGACGAACAGGGTCACCAGCAAGCCGCGCGGCCTTCTGCCAACGCCACGGATGGCGGTAAAATCCACCTTCATCATCATGGGAATAATCATCAACCAGATGAGAACGGCAATCGGCACGTTGATCTGGCTGTTGTGGCCAAACTCTAAGCGCCGCAGTCCGTCGATCAAACCCGGCAGGAGCTTGCCCAGGAGCACGCCGACAATCATGCAGGCAGCCACCCAGAGGCTCAGGTAGCGTTCGAAGAAGTGGAGTTTCTTCTCGGGAGCCTGGCCATTGGATGGGTTTCGAACTGTGATCTCTTTCATCGTCGAAGAATTTCCTCCCTTGGCGGATTCCGCCTCTATCGGGTGGCGCGTTTCGCCGGATTCATGATGCGGTGGCCAGTCGCGGCAAAGGACGAATCTGCTGGAACGTGCAAGCGCCGTCCTTGATCGCCTGCTTGAGGCGCGCGAGATCACCCAGCAGGAGCGGATCGCCCCTAAAGGCCATGCGAAGGTAGTCGAACAGACCCTTCAGCTTCTCGGACGAGGGTTCAACCAGCCCGTAGAATACGCGGTAGCCATCGCGCCGGTCACGGACCAGGCCGGCGTGCTTGAGGTAGGTCAGATGGCGCGAGGCGTTGGGCTGCGAGGTTTCCAGCACGATTTGAATATCGCAGCCGCAAAGTTCCCCATAAAAAAGCAGATTTACAATCCGCAGGCGGTTCACATCGGCCAGTGCTTTGAAATAGCCTTCCAGGTGGTGCATGGCACCTCCTAAGCTGTATGAGTATAGATGCATAGAGATTACAAAACGTTTAGAAAATTTGCACTTGTTTTCAATACCTTGGCCCTTGAGCGGTCTCCGCCTCCATTCCGCGCTGAGTGAATTGGCGAGTACCAGGGCCAAAACACTCACTGGCGCGAGCCCCCCGTCTTCTCGATGTCGGTCCACCAAACGGGTGCGCGGATTAACCGTTGTCTTTCCATGCTTTTAGAGCAAGCGGAAGGAGAGTATTATCGGCAATGGGAATTGGCACCATATGTGCATAGGCATATATGTACGAGAGGGAATATGAGAGACCTTGCGAACCTTCTTCGGGCGCTATCCGACCCCAGCCGACTACGAATATTGAACGTTTTGTCGCACCAGTGCCTCTGCGTCTGCGATTTGCAGACTGTGCTTGGCCTTTCCCAGCCGCTCGTATCGCGCCATTTGGCTTCCTTACGCCACGCCGGGTTGGTGCGGGACCGGCGCGGGGGGACTTGGGTTTGTTACTCACCAAGTTTTGATGGACGGTATGGGCCGGCGGTGCAGTCCTTTCTTCGCGAAATTCTGCTGCGCACCCCCTCCCTCCAGGCGGACCTCGAAAGGCTGCGCCAGTGTGGAATGCTGGGCGAACTCAAGTACTGCGCGGTCACAAGCGAGCCCGACGAGGGGGCCGGGTCTCCAGAATTAAATTCCGGCATGGGCTTACAGCCCGCGCCGGGGCAATAGGCAGTTCACTACTTCATACGGAGGAAAACCATGGACGTCAAAATTCTGCTCTGCAACTGCAAGGGACTCTGCGCCTCGTTCAAAGACACCGACATGAATACCTTGCCTTTCCAGATCGAGTCCGAACTCGACGTCACGTACACGGTCGTGCATCCGCAACTGTGCGGTCAGGGGGGAAATGAAATCCTAGCCGACGTGCTGCGTGAATCGGCGGCCGACCCGGAAACCTATGTGGCGGTTGGGGCGTGCACACCCGAGGCGCAGATGAAGCTGTTCAAGAAGGTCATGCGGAACACCGGCTTTGACGAGAAGCGCTTCATCCCCCTCGACATTCGCGGCACCAACAACGACGGAATTCTGGCCCGGCTGAAGGAGAAAGTCGAGGCGGTGCTCAAGCAACACCAGGAGGCGCCCGTCGTAAACCCTGTTTCTTGATGCGGGATCTGTGACCAGATCGACTCAGGAGGCTGCCATGCCGAGCCCTGCGTTGCCCCGAGAAAATATCCCTTGGTTTCCCACCATTGACCCCGACCTTTGCATCGGGGACCAGGACTGCGTCAGCTTCTGCAAGAACGGCGTTCTGGCGTTCGACGAAGATTCGTTCAAGGTAATCGTGGTCAGGCCTTACAACTGCGTCGTGGGCTGCGACGCCTGCTCGAAAATCTGCCCGCAGGAAGCCATCAAGTTCCCGGACAAAGAGGAATTTCGCGGCACGTTGCGCAGACTACGGTTGGAGGCACAGGAGGCCGAGCGGGCGGCGAGTCCGCCTGCGGAGGCCACGACTGTCGAGAAATCCTGAATCAGGCAGGGGTTACCAACATGAAAGTCGAGATTCTCGGGCCCGGCTGTAATCGCTGTGCCGCCACGAAAGAGAACGTGCGCAAAGCGCTGGAGTCGCTCCGCCTCCAGGCCGAGGTCGTGCACATCTCCGATCCTCTGGAATTTGCGCGCGGCTCGGCCCAGTCATCGAGAGGGATTACGAAGTTCTTGGGGGGCTTGCTTTGAGAGAGGTGATAGTCCTCCACGGGACCGCACCCAGGCGTTCCTCCCTGCAGAATCCTCCAGACGGGAAGGATGGCCTATGAGCGGTCCGTACCAATCTTCCACCATCTGAATGGTTTGCAAGTTCTTGGAATCGAACCTGTCGCTGGTTTTCGGCATGGTGTCGATCGCTCTCGGAACGCTGGCTCTGCTCGTCACGCCACGAGAAGAAGAGCCCCCAATCATCGTTCCCGTGGCGAAAGGGAGGGTTTCCTTTCCCGGCCACTCCCCTCACGATGCGGGGCAACGGGTTTCGACGTCTCACCGGAATGGGTCACGCGCGGGTGGCGAGAGAAAACCGGATGGATTGGAGGCGCGGGTGGGAATCGAACCCACGCATAAAGGTTTTGCAGACCTCTCCCTTACCACTTGGGTACCGCGCCTCTGAGAACGAAGAAAGACTGGAGCGGGAGACGGGATTTGAACCCGCGACTTCGACCTTGGCAAGGTCGCACTCTACCACTGAGTTACTCCCGCTTGCCGGACGTTGGTTTTTGCCGCCTCAGCGATTATGGAATGTCCCGCGAAGTGTGTCAATACCGGGTGCGTCACGCTCCGACGGGGGCCAGGATGGCGGCTTCCCGCAGGAATTTGGCGGACTCTTCGGGCGGCGTGGGGTTGATGTAGAAGCCCGTGCCCCATTCGAAGCCGGCCATCTTGGTTAGTTTCGGCATGATCTCCAGGTGCCAGTGGTAATGATCGTTCGACGCCTCCGGGATGGGCGAGGTGTGGATGATGTGATTGTAGGCGGGGTAATCCAGCACGCGGTCGAGGCGCGACAGCATATCCTTGAGCATGGCGGCGAGTTGCTCGAATTCGTGCTTTTGCGATTCCTCGAACGCCGACTGGTGGGTCTTGGGAAGGATCCACATCTCGAAGGGGAAGCGCGGCGCATAGGGTGCGATGGTGAGGAACGATTCGTTTTCCGCGATGACCCGGACGCCGTCCTCGATCTCCTGCCGGACGATATCGCAGAAGATGCAGCGTTCCTTGTAGCTGTAGTAATCCTTGGCGTTGTTGACTTCTTCGCGGACGCGCTTGGGTACGACGGGCAGGGCGATCAACTGCGAGTGCGTATGCTCGAGCGACGCGCCCGCGGCATCGCCGTGATTCTTGAAAATGAGTACATACTTGAAGCGGCGATCCTTTTTCAGGTCAAGGATCCGGTCGCGATAGGCCCACAGCACATCTTCCACGGCCCGCTGGGGCATGGTGGCCAGTGTCAAGTGGTGTTGCGGTGTTTCGATAATGACTTCGTGCGCCCCGATGCCGTTCATCTTGTCGTAGAGGCCCTCGCCCTGGCGATTCAGCGTTCCTTCGATGCCGAGGGCCGGAAACTTGTTGGGCACGACGCGGAGCGACCAACCCGGGGTGTTCTTGGCGCTACCGTCCGAACGATAAGAGAGAATCTCGGGCGGCGTCTTGGTTTCGCTGCCCGCGCAGAAAGGGCAGAAGCCAGTGCCCTTGATTTCCACTTTTTCTCTTACAAAGTCGGTGGGGCGCTTGGCCCGTTCCGTCGCAATAATCACCCACCGGCCTGTCACCGGGTCTTTTCTTAATTCTGGCAAGTTTTCGCACCTTCCTGCTGTCCTGATTGGGCGTGGAGAAATCCGCCGTCGTCGATTATCGCTTTTCCCGCCGTTTCTGCCAAGCCCCATTCACCGTACCCTGTCCGGCACAACGGCGCCATTCGGAGTTTCGATACCGGCGATTTGCGCCCTACGAACCAATTTTCAAGGGGGGAGGGGGAGGAAATCGCCCTAGACGGTAAAGGCGTTCTTGATCAGGCGAACGCGCAGCCCCGCGGCTTCATCCCAGAAGACGCTGACGATGTCAAACCGGTAGCTCTCCGGCTTCTTTCGCAGGCGGCGCAGATAGTCATGCGCGGCCTTGCCGATGCGTCGTTGCTTGGCAGGGGTGACGGCCCATTCGGGCGGCCCGGTGGCGGCGGTGGTGCGGGTTTTGACCTCGATGAAGGCCAGCGTCGGGCCGTCCCATCCGATCAGGTCAACTTCACCCGAGCCCGATCGCGCCCGGCGATTGCGCGCCACGATCACGTACCCTGCCTGCCGGAGAAACCAGTAGGCCAGGGTCTCGCCGCGCTCGCCCGTCAGCAGATGCGGAGGCCGCTGCCCGGCGGTTGAGGCAGCGGCCGGCCGATCGCCGCGCAGCGCACGCTGGCGTTCCTTCCACACCAGCGCGCGGTACATGAGGCGGGCAAACAATGGCATCGGGTTCCGGTATTCGGGGGTCGGAATTCAGGCGGCGACCGCACCCGGCGTCCTTGCGGACCCCGAAACCCGAAGCCCGAGGCCCGCTACTTCTCGACCTCCGAAATGCACCGCTCGAGCACATCGAGCGCAAGGTCCATCTGATCGCGCTCGACGGGCAGCGGCGGCATCAACCGCACCGTGCTTTCGCCGCAGCCGAGCAGTAACACGCCCCCCTCGAAGGCGCGCTGGATGATCTGCTTGCGGGCTTCCGGATTCGTCTGGCGCGTCGCCTGATCCTTCACCAGCTCGATTCCGATCATCAAGCCGAGACCGCGCACGTCGCCGACCAGCGGATGCTTCCGGGGCCATTCACGGAGCCGGTCCAGGGCGTATTCGCCCATGCGGGCGGCGTTGGCGATGTATTTCTCTTCCAGCAGGCGGATGGTTTCGAGCGCCGCGGCGCAGGAGATCGGATTGCCGCCGAAGGTGGAGGCGTGAGCGCCCGGCGGCCAGTTCATCACCTCGGCGCGCGAAATGGTGACGCCCAGCGGCATGCCGGAGGCGATGCCCTTGGCGGTCGTGAGAATGTCGGGCACCACGCCGAAATGGTCGCATGCCCACATCTTGCCGGTGCGGCCCATGCCGGACTGAACTTCATCAAAAATGAGCAGGATGCCGTGCCGGTCGCAGATTTCACGGAGCCGGGCGAAGAAATTCTTGGGCGGGATGACGTAGCCGCCCTCGCCCTGCACGGGCTCAGCGATGATGGCCGCGACCTCTTCGGCGGGAACGCTGGTCTTCAGCAGCCTTTCCAGGTAAGCGATCACTTCATCTTCGGGATTGCACTCCCCGCCGTGATGCCCGAAGGGGCACCGATAGGGATTGGGATACGGAATGTGCGAAACGCCGGGCAGCAGCGGGCCGAAGCCGTTGCGCTGCACGGCGCGCGAGGCCGTCAGCGAAAGCGAGCCGAAAGTGCGGCCGTGGAAGCAGCTCAGGAAGGCGATGAACCGATGGCGCCGCGTGTGGAAGCGCGCCAGCTTCATCGCCGCTTCCATCGCCTCGGTGCCCGAGTTGCCGAAATAGACGCGCTTGGCCGAATTGCCGGGCGCGATCTGCGCCATCTTCTGCGCCAGCTGGGCCAGCAGCGGATAGTAGAAATCGGTCCCCGACATGTGAATCAGCTCCGCCGCCTGCTTTTGTATGACCCGGACCACATCGGGATGGCAGTGGCCGGTGGAAACGACGGCGATGCCGGCGCTGAAATCGAGAAACAGGTTGCCGTCCACGTCTTCCACCATCAACCCTTCGCCGCGCTGCGCGACCAGCGGATAATCGCGCGTGTAAGAGGGCGAGATGAATTGATGGTCGAGCGCCAGCACCTTGGTGGCTTCGGGGCCGGGGAGGGGCGTTTTGATCTGGGGCAGTCTGGTCATGGTGTTGTTCTCCTCAAGATGAAATGGCCGCGCATTCGTCAAGTTGCGACGGAGTCCAGCAGGCGGGCAAACTTAAGGAGAACTAGTCCCCCCCGAAAAGATTGGGGCGAGCCAAGACAGGAAGTGTCGATTGAGAGATTGCCAAAGCCATCACTACTTCCTTTTCCAGCGCGTGCCAGCTTTCGTGTCTTCCAGTATAACGCCGGCGGCCAGCAATTCATCCCGGATTTTGTCGGAAGCCGCAAAATCGCGCCGCGCTCGGGCGGCGTTGCGCTCGGCGATGCGGGCGGCGATATGGCTGTCACTGAGTTGTTCCAGGGACGGGGGTGCTGCCGCCGCGGGCTGGGTCTCCGGTGACGCCAGCAGCCCAAACTGCGCCAGCTTGGCATGGTCATGATCCTCCAGCACCGCAAAGATGCGGTCCCATTGTTCGAGGGCGCTGCGCATCGGGGCGCGGTCGCCGTCGCGGAAGTCAGCCCGATCCATGGCAATGTTGGTTTCGCGCACCAGGTCGAAGATGGCTGCCAGCGCTTCCGCCGTGTTGAGGTTGTCGTCGAGCGCCTCTCCAAAGGCCGTGACCGCCGCCGCGGCGCGAGCCTGGAGTTCCGGGTTGTTGCCAGGCGGAAAGGGTTCGTGGTCGAGACGAAATCGGAAGCTCCTCAATCGCTCGATGGAATGCTGCGCCTGGTGCAATCCGTCCAGCGTGAAATTGAGCGGTTTGCGGAAGGGAACCGAAGCCAGCAGATAACGCACGGCAGAAGGCCGGTAACCCTGTTCGATCAAGCTGCGCAGCGTATAGAAATTGCCGAGCGATTTGGACATCTTTTGCCCGTTGACGATCAGGTGTTCGCTGTGCAGCCAGTAACGGACGAAGGGCTTGCCGGTGGCGGCTTCACTTTGCGCGATTTCGTTTTCGTGGTGCGGGAAGGCCAGGTCACCCCCGCCGGAATGAATGTCGAAGGTTTCGCCGAGATACTTCATGGACATCACGGAGCACTCGATGTGCCAGCCGGGCCGTCCCGGTCCGAGCTCGGTTTCCCACGACGGCTCGCCCTCTTTGGCGGCCTTCCATAGCACGAAATCACGAACGTTGGCCTTGTCGTATTCGTCGCTATCGACGCGCGCCCCGGCGCGAATGCCATCCAGATCAATCTTCGAAAGCTTTCCATAGCTCGGGAACTGGCTCACCCGAAAATAGATCGAGCCCTCGCTACGATAGGCGAATCCTTTTTCCTCCAGCCGCTGGATGAGTCTGACCATGTCGGGGATGTGGTCCGTGGCCCGCGCGATGATCTCCGGCGTCTCGATGTTCAGCAGTTCGCGGTCCACGTGGAACTCGCGAATAAACCGGTCGGTGTAGTAGCGCAGCGGCTGTCCGGCCTCGCGGGCATTGCGGATGGTCTTGTCGTCCACGTCCGTCAGGTTCATCACATGCGTGACTTGATAACCCCGGTAGCGAAGGTGACGGCGCAGGATGTCCTGGAAGATAAACGTCCGGAAGTTTCCGATGTGCGCGAAGTCGTACACCGTGGGGCCGCAGGCGTACATGCGGACCTTTCCCGGTTGGAGAGGAATGAACTCCTCGACCTTGCCCGAAAGCGTATTGTAAAAGCGAATCGCCACGTCCAGTCTGTCCCGCGTCCAACTGCCTAAACAATTGATTCTACGGGGGAATGCAGAGGCGCGTCAAGGAAGACGCAGCGAACGGGGAGGCCGACTAGGCCGGCTTCACATCCAACTCGACGGCACTGACGGAGGCGGCGGGGAAATTCCAGCGCGCCACAGGGCCGGGCGGAAGCGCCTTCTCGACCGGATCGAACACCTTCGGCTGCAATTCGCTGACCTGGTTGAGCGGGCTGGGCGGCGAAATTTCATGCATCCGGCCGCCCTGGATGGTGTGCCCTTCGACCGCCAGTGAAACGTCCACCGCGCGGCGGTAGTTCAGGTTGGCGACGTGGAGAAACACGCGATCGTCCGTGCGGCTGGCGGCGATGTCGAGGTCCGACGGGCACGATTTCACCGCTACCCCGTGCTTGCCGTTATGCCGCTTGAAGAGGCGCATCACGGAGCCCACCGGCATCAGGTAACTCTCTCCGCCGGGGACGGGCATCATCACGGCATTCACCGTCCAGCGTGTGCCGAAGAAATCCGCGGCCGTGGCAATCTTCACTCGTGCCCCGTGCCGTTGATAGATGTTCATGCTGCGCGCGTGGTAAACGCCGGTCAGCCAGGTATACAGAATCGGATTCGCGTTGTAAGGCCGCAGGCTGAGATGGCCCTCCGTGACGGCAATTCCCATGGTGGGGCTTGCTGCGGAGACTACCTGTTCGAACTCTGCCAGGCGCGATTCGACTCGGTTCGATAGTTCGAGCAATTCCTCCCAGGCCTGTTCGGGATTTCGCTGATATTCCCAGCCCTTCAATGCCGTATCGGGGCGGCTCGCGCTCTGGCCCATCATGTGCATGGCGACGCAGTCCAGATGCTCACCGGCCTGCTTGATCAGATCGCCCGCCCAATACGGACTCTCGGGCTTTGCCCGGTCGCCCCAGCCGACGAGTTGGATGGAGCGGTCCCGCGCTTTCATCGCCTTGGCGAACGAAATGGTCTGGCGGATCGAGTCTTCCTTGCTGAAGCACGAGTTCCCGTAGGATGTTTCATTTCCGATCTGCCAATACGGGATGCCGAGCGGATCGTGGATGCCGTGGCCGCGCCGCTCGCGATGGTCGGGATCATTGGTGTAAGCAACCCAGTCTGCGGCTTCCTGCGCGTCGCCTGTGCGGCGCTGCCCGTCGTAAGTCGTCCAGAACTGGCGGTCGCCGTCGCTGAGGAAGTTGACGCACATGAGGGGCGCAGCGCCCACGCGACGGCAGAAGTCCACGAACTCCGCCGTCCCGACGCGATTCGACTCAATGCCACCCCAGACGTAGTTCCTCATCACCGGCCTGGATTTCAGCGGCCCCACGCCTTCGCGCCACTTGTAATAGCGGCTGAAGAGGCCGCCATAGCGGATCATACCGGGCGAAAGGTCGCGGACCACCGCGATCAGGTCTTGGCGCCAGTCGTCGGCCCGATAGTCCCATGCCGCCTCGACCGACCCATCGGTCGTGCCCAGCGGTTCCATGAACTGCATGTAGAGGTAGCGGGAGATCTCAAACAGCGGCTTGGGATCAACCACGATGCTGTTGGCTGCATCCTGCGACCCCACCGTCCGAACCGAAAGGGGAGACGCCAGGGCAAGCGCGGCTGTGTCCCGCAGGAATCGCCGTCGGTTTTGTTTCATAGCTCCTCCCAATGCTCAGAGTGGCTTGGACGTGGCGACGCTGATGCCGCGCCCGAACTCTTCGGACACGGCGCAGTAGAAATGATAAAGGACGCCGTTGTGGAAAAACACCGACGGCTTGTGGGCGAATTTCGAATCCACGCTGCCCTTCGGGCCGACGTCGATCAGCACGCCCTGGCATTTGGTGACGCGCTTCAGATCCGGTGAGAGAGCCAGTACGTCGCGCGCGACCCACTTGGAATCCAGGCTGTAGTAGAAGATTGCCCAGCCATCGGCGTATTGCAGCACGCAGGGGTCGCTGGCAAAGACCTCGTCCACGCTCCCTTTGCCGCCGTTGCGAATCACCGGGTTGCCTTCAAAGCGCTTCCATTTCTTGAGGTCGGTGGAGGTCGCGAATCCCGTCTGCTCGCGCCAGTTCTTCCCGCGCGTCTTGGCGTTGTAATAGACGTAGTACGTGCCCTGGAACTCGAGAAGGCAGGCCTTGTAGAGACCGCCCTGTTCCCACGGCGCGCCGTCTTCCGGGCGCAGGAAGGGCGGGTCGATCTGCCACGACCGCAAATCCTTGCTCCAGCAGAGTCCGATGACGGCGGGACCTTCTTCGTACCCCGGATGGGGATACGCGTGGTAGATTCCCAGGTAGCGCCCGTCCACCTTCTTCAAATTACCGGGTGAGAAGACGCCGTTTTCTCGCAGGATCCAGGTCAACGCCACGTTGTAGCGGGTGATGGGATTTTCCCGGTCACGCGGAATGATGACGCCTTCCTTCTTCCAATCCAGGAGATTGGTGGACGAGGCCAGCCCCGTCTGGTAACCCCGGCCATCGAATCCGACGTAAGTCATGTAGAGTGTCTCGCCCTCGCGGAAGACGAAGGGCACGTCCGCGCCCTTCTCGTCAAAACTGCCGGCCTCCTTGGAGGGAGCAATGACCAGCCGGTTGGTCTTGTAGGGAGTCTTGAGATCCTCCGGGATGCGCTCCTGGCGATGCCGGGCGGCCATGGGGATGGCGATGGAAGATGCGAGAAAAGTCCGTCGGTTGAACTTCATTTCTCCCCCTTGCAGACACTGACGCCCTGATTTTGTTGCTAATCCGCCGGATGCGCAAGAGAGAAACTCCAGCCAAATCTCTTTACAAACTGCTTCCGCCCCGGCACCATTTCTGGCAGACTGAACGGCAGCAAGAGCGCCATTATCTTGAGGAGGTTTCTTCCCATGAACAGTAAATCACTGACCCGGCGCGATTTGATCCGGCTGGGCGCTGGAGCCCTCGCCGCCGGAGCGGCCAAGGTCACCGTTCTGGAACCGACGAAGCTCTGGGCTTCGCCGCGACCGGTGCCGCCATCCGATACGGTTCGTTTCGGCATTGTCGGCACGGGTGTCGAGGGTTGCTCGCTGCTGAAGTCCACCCTTTCTATACCCGGTGTGGAGTGTGTGGCCGCTGCAGACCTCTACGACCGCCGCCACGAATCCGCCAAAGAAGCCCTGGGCGGCAAGGACATCTTCACCACACGCAATTACGTGCAACTGCTCGAGCGCAAGGATATCGACGCCATCATCTGCGCTACCCCTGACCACTGGCATCGCAAGGTTGTCGCCGATGCCTGTGCGGCCGGCAAGGACGTCTATTGCGAGAAACCCATGTCGCATAGTGTGGCGGACGGCCTGGCCATGGTGGACGTCGCCCAACGGTACAACCGGATGGTCACCGTGGGGAGTCAGCGCGTCAGCAGCATTCTTTACGCCAAGGCCAAGGAGATTTGGGATTCCGGCAAGCTCGGCCTGGTGACGACGATTGAAGCCGCCTGGGACCGCAATACGGACTCCGGCGCCTGGGTCTATCCGCTCGATCCCAACTGCAATGAGCAGACGCTGGATTGGGACACCTGGGTCGGGACCAAGACCAGGCGCCCCTTCGACGCGGTCCTCTTCTTCCGCTGGCGCTGCTTCAAAGATTTTGGCGCCGGGCTGGCCGGCGACCTGTTCGTCCACCTGATCTCCGGAATCCACCATATCACCGGCACCAACCGCCCTCCCGACCGCGCCCAGTCGAGCGGCGGACTCTACTTCTACAAGGACGGCAGGGAGTTCCCGGACCTGCTTTGGACGATCTATGACTATCCGCAATTCCAGACAGTCCTGCGCTGTAACCACAATAACTCGGAGGTGGGTGAGCGTTTCGCGTTCTACGGCAAGAAGGGTACGATGATCATTCAGGGCTCGACGCTTCGCTTCAAGCCGCAGGGTCCGCACGCCACCGTGGAGGACTACTCAATCCTGGGGTGGGCCAAGAAGGACCGCGAGGCCTACCTGGCGAAATGGGCGGCGGAACACCCCAAGCCCGCTCCGGGCACCTGGAAGCCTGAGGTGGATGAAGAAGTCTATGTGCCGCCGGCGGGCTACAGCGACATGGTGGATCACCTGGCCAATTTCTTCAACTCGGTGCGGACGCGCAAGCCCGTGGTGGAGAACGAGGTTTTCGGCCACCATGCGGCCCTTGGCTGCCATATGGCCAACGCGGCGTTCTTTTCGCGCAAGCCTGTCGTCTGGGACGCCACCAGCAAGGACATCAAGCCGGCATAACCCGTGTTCGGAGGGATGGCCGGCGCGCCATCCCTCTTTATTTTTCTCGTTCGTCCTGCCGGGACGCCCAATTTGGAGGAACAACCATGATGCGTAGAACAAGGCTCAATCGGCGCGATTTCATGCGCGCCGGGGCGGGGGCTGCGCTGGCGGCTCGCACGATCATGCTCGACCCGGGTGACGCGCTTGCATCGTCGCCGGCGCTTCCCGCCAGTGACCGGGTTCGATTCGGGATTATCGGGATTGGGATGCAGGGCAACGGCCTGCTGCGCACGGCAATAGCGCTTCCGGGGGTCGAGTGCGTTGCCGCCTGCGATCTCTACGACGGCCGGCACGAACTGGCCAGGGAGATTGCCGGCCCGGCGATCGCCACCACCCGACGCTATCAGGAATTGCTGGACAACCAAGAGATTGATTGCATCATCAACGCCACGCCCGACCACTGGCACAAGAAGATCGTGGTGGACTGCTGCAATGCCGGCAAAGACGTTTACTGCGAAAAGCCAATGACCCACACGGCCGCCGAAGGTTTTGAGATGATCGCGGCGGCGAGAAAGAACAATCGCATCGTCCAGGTCGGCAGCCAGCGAGTCAGCAGCGTGGTGTATCAGAAGGCCAGGTTGCTGATGGCCGAAGGCGCGATCGGGAATGTTCATATGGTGGAGGCCGTCATGGGACGGAACGACCCGAATGGCGCCTGGGTGTATCCTCCCCCGCTCGATCTTTCACCGCAGAATCTCGACTGGGACACATGGCTGGGAACGGCGCCGAAGATTCCCTTCAATCCCACCCACTTCGCTTCGTGGCGCGGCTATCAGGTTTATGGCTCCGGCGTCGCGGGCGATCTCTTTGTACACCTCCTGACCGGCATTCACTTCATCGCTGGCATCAACCAGCCGCCCCGTCGCGTCATGGCCATCGGCGGCCTCTTCCGGTGGAAGGATGGCCGGGATGTGCCCGATGTTCACGCCGCCTTGTTCGATTATCCCCAGTTTCCGGTTTACATCCGCATGACGCACAACACCGAGACGCAGGAAGCGACCCGGTTCCTGGGAACGAAAGGCATCCTGGAGATCGTGGACGGCCAGCTCAGCCTCACCACGCAGCGTGGCATTGACACGCATCCCGGCTGGTACTACCGGAGTTTTCCCAAGGCGATGCGCGAGCAATATGAGAAGGACTGGCATGCCAAGAACGATCCCATCCTGGCGCAAGAGGTGACCGAAACCACCAAGTTCGTCGCACCCCCGGGCTACAGTGAGACCCGTGAGCATCTGCGAGCGTTCTTTGAGGCCGTACGCTCGCGGAAGCCCGTGGTTGAAGACGCCACCTTCGGCAACCATACGGCGATTGCCTGCCATATGGCGAACTACGCCTACTTCAAGAAGACCATCGCGCTGTGGGATGCCTCCGCCACCTCCATCCGCGGGTAGGACAGCAGCCCGCGGTCTTCGCGCCTTTGAAAAAAAAGCCCCTCGATGATGCGCCATCGAGGGGCCAGGGAGAACATCCCGTTGGCTCATGGTGTGCATCTCAACTGCCGGGGGCGCTGGCCGATGAGGTGCCTGGTGCACCAGACAACGGGGTTGTCTAGAATCATCGCCAAGGCACCCTGCCTGCGTCCAATCAATTGAATTTATGCGGTCTATGCGTAAACGCGACGGAGCGACCGGAGAGGGTCTCCCTGCCGTGAGCGGACAGTCTCTGCCGGGGAAGGCTAGTCCGTCGGTCCTCCGCTGCGCGGAGATCGAAGGGGCGCTCGAGGAAATCTGGTCGAGCCGGGGCCCTGCCTTGCTGAGCATGGCGGCCGAAGTCCTTGCCGACACTCGTGGGGCTCTGGTGGTCGTGGAAGAAGCGTTGGCCCGCCTTCGCAGGGAAGCAGAACGGCTCCCGGCGGGAACGCCGATTCCGGAAATCTGGCTCTGGCTCGAGGTGCGGAGGTTGGCCTTGCGACAGCGCCATGCGTCGAGATCGAAGGCGAATCCTGCCGAGGCGCCCGGCGGGAAGTTTCCCTTGCTGGTCTCCTGGATGCCGACCCAAAAGGATCTGGCGCAACTTGAGTCCAGACGCGCTTTGCTGAAGAAGTTGCTTCGGCAACTGCCCCGACATCAACAGCAGGCCCTGGCGCTGGCCGTCTGGGAAGGTCTGACCGAGCCTGAGATAGCGGCTCGCTTGGGCGAGCCGCTGGCACGGGTTCAATCTTCATTGCGGGCGGGGATGCGCTTCATTCGCCATCGCATGAATGTGGTGCTGGGAAAATGGTCTGTCCCTATCTAGAAGATATTTGGGAGCTGTACCTGCTTGGCGTGCTCAACGCAGACGAAACCCAGAATGCGTCGGAACATCTCGCTTCCGGCTGCGCGCAGTGCGGGGAGCAGCTGCGGGACGCATCGCTGGCAGTTTACCTCCTTCTTCAACCCAGCCAAACCGCGCGACCCCAGGCGAGAGCTACCGCCCAGCTCAAGCGTCGCGCAAGCGGGCGCTAGGGTGGTGCGTCACAGATAACTATTCAATCGCGGGGCACCTTGTAGCGGCGGCCTTCAGGCCGCCACCAGTAAGTGTCGCCCTGAAGGGCGACGCTACGTCCCGCTCGGCCGAAACCACGGAGGAGGCCGCGAAGGACATCCACCATATGTAAAGAACCATTAGACGCACCACACTGGGGTGATGCGTCTCAGAAATCTGTACAACCGCAAAGGCGGGCGCGGTGGCAGGGGCGGGCCTTGTGACTGCCTTGGGACGGCCTCAAGGGACGCCCCTACACCCGGAAAGCCATCTCAGATGCACTAGGCTAACGGCCCTCCGGTGAGTTGGCGGATGTGGTACGATGGGCCCACTTCGCCCGGTCGCGGGAGAACCTGTGATCCATCTTCTGTGGAGCATCCTGCTCTCCTTTCTGCCCAAGGGCTACCGGGATCGCTTGCCCGCTTCCGCGCAGGCGGACCTGCGACGGGGAGCGGTAGTTTCCGGCTTCGGTCTCGCCGTTGTCTGCTTCCTTGCATTCCTGATTCGGTATCTCTCATTTTTCCAGCATCGGGTGGGCGACATTGGCCAGCGGGCGATCGATAAGGGCTACGAAGCCGTGCTTGCCTATCCTTACGCGCAGTACGGCATGGGCGCGGCGACGACCATTGAATACTTATTGCAACCTCTGACGCTGGGGCTTGTCTACTTCGGGCTGGAGGGGACGTTGCGTGGGTTTGCGGCATTCATCACGGAAGAGATCACGGGAACTCTGCCCTTCTATTTCCTGGCGTGGTTCGAAGACCGGCTGACGCAGGCCAGGGCGGAACGAGCCCTGGGCCCCCGCGTGCCCGACGTGTTCGAGGAGATTTATAGCAACGAATACGATGCGCGCATCTTCACTTGCCGCCGGCGGAAGAACTGGGACCGGATGATCACGATTTGTGCGAACGGCCAGTTCTACCAGGTGGTGGGCGAGCAGCCCGGAAAAGTGCCGCATCATTTCATCTACCGGCTGCGCAAGGCGCCCAAAGGCCACACCCTCCGCGCCATCCATTATTTTGATCCCGAAGAGCTGGTAAAGGTCCGGCCCCGGCCGGGATTCTTTGCCTGGCTGGGCGGCGTCGCGCAGGACAGGCTGGCTGAGATGCGCGCCAAGCGCCAGCCCGTCCTCCCGGATATCGTGGACCCGATTTATGGAAAAGAGTACTCGCTTCGGATTGCTTCCCAGCGGTCCAAGGAGGGCTGGGACCACTTGATCACCATCGAGTACCAGGGGAGGCGCTACGAGGTCTTTCAGCAAGTGGGCGGCACGCCGACTTACCCTTACGTGTATCATCTGCGAGAAGTCCCGCCGGGCAAGATTATTCGCAGCATCCAGCGGTACGATGCTTCGAAAACGTCCGATCCCGTCTCGTCCTGAGCGCTGATTTTCTGCTTGTCACAACCGCACCGCCAGCTTACCTTGACGGTTTGGGTTCCCGGCTGCCGGATTCATTGCTCCAGAGGAATTCGCTTGAACGACACAAAAGAACACCCCACGCTGCGGCGAGAACTCGGGCTGTTGCAAGCGACGGCGCTGGCCATCACGGACATGATCGGCGTCGGCCCCTTCATTACGATCCCGCTCTTTCTCGGCACCATGGGCGGGCCGCAGGCGATGATCGGATGGTTTCTGGGCGCGGCACTGGCGTTCTGCGACGGCCTGGTCTGGGCGGAACTCGGCGCGGCCATGCCCAAGGCCGGAGGCAGCTATAACTACCTGCGCGAGGCCTTCGGTCCCCGGACCTACGGGCGGTGGTTTTCCTTTCTGGTCGTCTGGCAGGTGATCTTTTCCGCGCCGCTTTCGGTGGCGAGCGGCTCCATCGGCTTTGCGAACTACTTTCACTACCTCGTGCCCTCGCTTTCCGACTGGGGCATCCGCATTTTCGCCTCGCTGGTTCCGTTGGTTCTCATTCTTGTTCTCTATCGGCGTATTCGTGATGTGGGCAATCTCTCAGTGGTGTTGCTGGTGGGCGTGCTGGGCGGCTGCCTGTGGATTGTGATTACGGGCATGACCCGGCTCAAGGCCGACCGCATCTTTGACTTTCCACCCCATGCCTTCGATCTCAATATGACGTTCTGGATGGGCCTGGGCGCGGCGACACTCTTTGCGATGTACGACTACTTCGGCTACTACAACGTCTGTTATCTTGCCGAGGAGATTCGCGGGCCGGCGCGCGTCATCCCTCGCGCCATGCTTTTCTCCATCCTTGTTGTCGCCACGATCTATATCCTGATGAATCTCGCAATTATCAGCGTTATCCCGTGGCGAGAGGTGCAAGGCAACAAATATATTGCGTCCACCTACATCGAAATCCTGCACGGACCGAGTGCGGGCAACCTCATGACGATCCTCATGCTCTGGGTGGCGTTTTCTTCCGTGCTTTCGGTGCTGCTCGGCTATACGCGCATTCCGTACGCGGCCGCCACCGACGGCAATTTCTTCAGCGCTTTTGGCCGCCTCCACCCCAAGGGCGAATTCCCGTATATTTCTCTCATCACCCTCGGTTTGATCGCCTCCGCCTTCAGCCTGCTCAAACTTACCGAAGTCATCGGCTCGCTCGTGGCCATTCGCGTTTCCACGCAGTACCTTCCGCAGGCCATCGGCTTCTTTGTTCTCCGCTTCCGCCGGCCCGACATGCCGCGGCCGTTCCGCATGTGGTTGTACCCCCTGCCCGGCATCGCCATCATCGCCGGATGGATTTATATCCTTGCCACCTCCCAGCCGCGCTCCCTGCTCATCGCTCTGGCGGTCTTTGTGATTGGAAGCGCCGTGTTTTTTGTGCGAGCGCGGGTCCTTAAGGAATGGCCGTTCGCGGAGAATCGGCAGTAGGGAGAATCTTCCCTGATCCTGCAGAGCCCATGTTAAGCAGGGGTCTTGTTCTTGCCGAGAAGGAAGAGTCCTTCGTTGTGCGTTATTACAATGTCGTCGCCTTGCACGACGGGTGCATGACCTGCCTTGTCGCCGAGGATAGAGTCTTCGAGCATCTTGCGGGCTTCCTGGTAGCGTTGATGTTTGGGCTCGAGCCCGGCGCGGAGCATCCAGTGATGGAATGAACGCTGGCGGCGCTTGAGGGACTGCCGCAGGATTTCCAGCTCGAGATCGTCGAACATTTTCAGGAAGGTCGTCAGGCGCAACGTGCGAGTATGGGACGGATCGCGCTTTTCCTCGATGGCGTTGTAGAGTTCAAATTTCGCGTCACTTTCGGGCGCCAGCGTGTCGATGACAACGATGCGGGCCGCGGGCTTCGCCACGCGCACCATTTCGGCGAGCGCCGCCCGAGGCTCCGGCATGTGGTGAAACGACATCTGGCAGGTGACCAGGTCAAAGGTCTCATTGGGGTAGGGAAGCGCCTCCGCCTCGCCGCAATCGAACGCGGCGTTGAGGACTTGTTTCTCGGCCTGGAAAGTGCGCGCCTGGCGGATCATGGCTTCCGTCAGATCAATGCCCCGCGCAAAGCGGACGCGCGGAGCAAGGGCGAGCGAAAAGATGCCCGGTCCGCAGGCGACGTCGAGGGCGAGATCCGCGGGTTGCGGCCGGGCGAAGGCCACCTTCTCCTCCAATACCTCCGGCGCGTCGCGCACCGCGGTGATCGAAAACGCCTCCGCCGTGCGCGTAAATTGTTTCTGGACCACTTCTCGGTGTTTCTTGCTCATTCCGCCTCTCCGCGTTGCTCCCGCCGCCATGGGAAAGCGGCGAGCCGCAGGATCTGGTATAGAATGCCTCTTTTCCCATGAATTGAGAATCCCCGAGGAACCTTGCCTTTGGCCGCTGCAGCGACACGAAGCTTTGGCGAACCGGAGCGCCGCATGATTCCTGCGGGCGAATTCCTGATGGGCTCCGAGTCAGGGCAGGAGTGCGAGCGGCCGGTGCATCGCGTCTGGGTGGACGCCTTCGAGATGGCCATCTACCCGGTACGCAACCGCGACCACGCGCCCTTTCTC
This sequence comes from uncultured Acidobacteriota bacterium, assembly GCA_964533045.1. Lineage (GTDB taxonomy): Bacteria > Acidobacteriota > Terriglobia > UBA7540 > UBA7540 > JACQNR01. The sequence goes on from CAZHKT010000038.1 coordinate 20,140, forward strand.
GAGGCCACGGGCCGCGCCGCGCCCCCTCACTGGCAGGAAGCTGGCTTCAACCATCCCGACCAGCCGGTGGTGGCGGTCAACTGGTTTGATGCCGTCGAGTATTGCCGGTGGCTGAGCGAAGCGACGAGCCTGCAATTCCGCCTTCCGACCGAAGCGGAGTGGGAACGCGCGGCGCGGGGCGGGCGCGACGGTTTCGATTACCCATGGGGCGACGAGTCGCCCCAGCAACGGGCCGATTATCTGCGGCGCTGGGGCGGGGAAGTGCGCGGACCGCAGCCGGCGGGGTGGGGCGAGCCGAACGGATACGGCATCTTCGGCCTCTGCGAAAATGTCCACGAATGGTGCGCCGATTGGTTCAAGGCAGGGTATTATGCTGTGTCGCCGGCGCGGAACCCTGCGGGGCCGGAGGAGGGTGAACGTCGGGCCTCGCGCGGCGGTTCATGGCGGCATCATGTCAAGGTGAGCCGGTGCGCGGCACGCTCGAGCATCCCGCCGCACCTGCAATACGCCGACTACGGATTCCGCGTGGTGCGAGACCTCGGAACCAAAGATCAGATTTAGGGGAAGGATTCCATGCCGGAGATTCGATACAACGTGATTACTCGGGAGTGGGTCGTCATCGCCACCGAGCGGGCCAAGCGGCCGGACCAGTTCACTCGCAAGGAGCCGAAGAAGGTGCTTCCGGCGCATGATCCCAAGTGTCCCTTCTGCCCGGGGAACGAGGCCATGACCCCGCCCGCGACCTTTGCCATCCCGGATCACACCAACTGGAAGGTGCGAGTGACACCCAATAAATTCGCGGCCCTCTCGCCAACGGGGGAGCGGACGCGCACCGTCAAAGGCATCCGGCGCACGGTGAACGGCGTGGGCATTCATGAGGTGATCGTGGAAACGCCCCCGCACAACCTGACCATGGCGCAGTTGAACGATCGCGACGTTGAGTTGATTGTGGATGCCTACCTCGAGCGCTTCAAATATGCGTCGGCCGATCCCCGCGTCGAGCAAGTGACGATCTTCAAGAATCACGGGGACGCGGCGGGCACCTCGCTCGAGCACCCCCATTCGCAGCTGATCGCCACCCCCATCATCACCTCGCAGCTTCGCGAGCGGCTCTCCAACGCGCTTTCGCATTTCGATGAGTTCGGGGAATGCATCTTCTGCCGGGTGCTGGACCAGGAACTCGAGGACGGGGCGCGCATCGTTCTGGAGACCCAGCATTTTGTGGCCTTTGTCCAATTCGCGGCTTATACGCCGTTCGCATTTCTCATCATGCCGCGCCGGCACATGCCCTGCATCGCGGAAATGACCGATGCCGAGGCGGCCGATCTGGCGAAGGCGCTGCGCCTCGCGCTGGCCAAACTGTTTCATGGGCTGGGCGACCCCGACTACAATTACGTGATTCGGACCGCGCCGCTCGAGTACTACGGGGTTAAGTATTATCACTGGTACTTGAGTGTCATTCCCCGCCTGACCAAGCTGGCGGGCTTCGAGCTGGGTTCCGGCATGTTCATTAACGTGGGACTGCCGGAAGAAAACGCTGCCTTCCTGCGCGGCGTGAAAGTGGACTGAAGTAACCCCGGGCGACCCTAGGAGCGCAGTGTTCTCGGCTGTTTGCAGGCAAGATGCCTGCGGCCCCGGCGCGGGCGGCAAGACAATCAGGGCGAAACCGATGCCACAAATCAAACGATCTCCCAAGGTGTACGACGTCTGCATCATTGGTTCCGGCGCGGCGGGCGGCATGGCCGCCATGGTACTGGCCCGGGCCGGACTGGAAGTGGTGATGCTCGAGGCTGGCCCGGACGTGGATCCGGCCAGGGACTTTCAGGAGCACGTGATGCCTTACGAGGTGCCCCATCGCGGTGTCGGGGTCGGGGGGCGGGCGTCGGAGAACTTCGGGGAATTTCTGGCGCCCAACGGCGCCTGGACGATCGAGGGCGAGCCTTACACGACCGCACCGGGCAGCAAATTCAGCTGGTTCCGGTCGCGGATCGTCGGCGGGCGGACGAATCACTACGGTCGCATTTCGCTCCGCTTCGCGGAAGTGGATTTTCGCAGCCGGTCGACGGATGGTGCGGGCGACGACTGGCCGATCACGTACCAGGACCTGAAGCCGTACTACGACAAGACGGACGAGTACATTGGCGTTTTTGGAACCAACGAAGGCGTGCCCAGCGCGCCGGACGGCATCTTTATGCCTCCGCCCAAGCCGCGCTGCACGGACCTTCTGGTCAAGAAGGCCTGCGACAAGCTGGGCATCATCTGCATCCCGTCGCGTTTTGCGATCATCACCAAGCCGCTCAACGGACGACCGGCGTGCCATTACTGCGATCAATGCGGCCGCGGCTGCCGCAGCGCGTCGAACTTCAGTTCCAGCCAGGTGCTGATTCCTCCCGCACGCGCCACCGGGCGCTTTACGCTGATTACGAACGCCATGGCGCGCGAAATTCTGGTGGATGCGAACGGCAAGGCGTCCGCCGTCTCTTACGTGGACAAGCCCACGCGCCGCGAGCAGCAGGTGCGGGCGAAATCGTTCGTGGTGGCGGCCAGCGCCTGCGAATCGGCGCGCCTGCTGCTCAACTCGAGGTCGCGCCTGTTCCCAAACGGCCTGGCGAACTCCTCGGGCGTGGTGGGGCGCTACCTGATGGACTCCGTGGGTTCGGGCGGCGTGGGGTACTTCCCGCAGCTCGAGAAGATGCCGCCGCACAACCACGACGGCATCGGCGGCATGCACCTCTACATCCCCTGGTGGAAGTTCGACCGCCATAACGATTTCCTGCGCGGCTACCATATCGAATTCGGCGGCGGCCGCCGGCTGCCCACGGCGGGCTATTTTCATCGCACCGCGGAACAACACGAAGGCTACGGCGCCAGCCTCAAGCAGAAGTGCCGGGAGCAGTACGGCGCCTTCATCGGTTTTGCGGGGCGCGGCGAGATGATCCCCAACGACAAAACATTTTGTGAAATTGACCCCAGCGTCGTCGACCAATGGGGCATTCCCGTGCTCCGGTTTCATTTCCAGTGGGGCGAGAACGAAATCAAGATGGCGAAGGATATGCAGGAAACTTTCCAGCAGATCGTCGAAGCGGCCGGGGGCACTTATCTCACCCAGACGAAGCCATCGGGCGACAATCCCTACGGCATCGAGGACGGCGGAAAGATCATTCATGAAGTCGGCACCGTGCGCATGGGAAAGAATCCGAAGACCTCGGCGCTCAACGGATTCTGCCAGGCGCACGACGTCAAGAACCTGTTCGTGGCCGATGGCGCGTGCTTCGTCACGAACCCGGACAAGAACCCGACGCTCACCATCACCGCGATCGCGTGGCGCATGTCCGAGTACCTGGCCGAAGAGGGCCGGAAAGGCAACCTTTGAACGCTGAAGGCTGACAGCTCTCAGTTCACGGAGACTTGCGACGATGAACAAATCCATCACCCGCCGCGATATTCTGAAAAGCCTGGCGGTGGCCGTGCCGGCCGGGTCGGTGCTGGACATCATTCCGCTTCAGGCGGCGCAGCACGCGCACAAGGCCGTCAAACAGGAGAAGGCGGCGGCCGCGGCCGGGAAATACACGCCGAAATTCTTTACCGCTCCGCAATATGAGACGCTCCGGGCGCTCTGCCAGGCCATCATCCCCGCCGACGCCGAGTGCGGCGGCGCTATCGAGGCGGGCGCGCCGGAGTTCATCGATCTGCTCGCCAGCGAGAACCGTGACTACCAGGCACGGCTGGGCGGCGGATTGATCTGGCTCGATGCCACGTGCCAGCAGCGTTACGGCAAGCCTTATCTGGAATCCTCTCCCGACCAGCAGAAAGAAATGCTCAATCGGATTTCGCACCGGGCCAGCGAAGCGGCTGATCCGACGTTGCGGACTGGCATCCAATTCTTCTCCTTCCTCCGCCGGTTGACGGTGGATGGTTTCTTCACCAGCGACATCGGCATCAAGTACGTCGGCTATGTCGGCAACGAATTTCTGGAAGAATTCCCCGGATGCCCGCCCGTTCCGGAACGGTGAAGACCACGTGAAGACCGCGCTTGTGAAATCGCCGGCCCCAATTGCCATCGTGCTGCTTCTTGCCACTCAGCTTGGTGCGCAAGAAACGAAGCCGGAGGCGTCGCCGCCTGCACCAGCCGAAACGCCCGTCCCGCACCGCTTCTGGGACCATCCCAACCAGGCGCTCTTTGCCGGTGTGGCCGCGGCTCGCGCGCTGGATTACGCCTCCACGCGCCACTTTCGCAACAAGGGAGTGGATGAAGTCTTCCTGACCAACTCCATCGTGGACAACAAGCCCTTGTTCGGGGTTATTCAAGCGGCGGGCGTGGGAATTTCAATCGCCGTTTCGTATCTCTTCCACCGCACCGGCCACCACACGATCGAACGCTGGGTTTCGGCGGTCCACATCTCGGTGGGCACCGCCGGCGCCATCCGGAATTTCGGTCTGGAACCCAAACCCGCTTCCGGCGCCGGACTGTAGCGATTTCCTGACACAACTCGGAGACCTCATGGGCAAGGGCGCCACACTATTCGCAGGGGGCGGGCTGCCTTCTGGGCTACAATCTGCGTTCCGCGGGTTCCAGTCCCGTGGGCGTTGAGGGGAGGATTCGTGCGGGACCGCATGACCATCACTAACCGCTGGGTGACGGTGGCGATTCTTGGGTGGTCGGCGGCAAGCGCTTCCATCGCGGCGCAGGTGCCGGGAACCCATTCCGGCCTGCCCACGGCCGCGCCGGAAGCGGTCGGGCTATCGTCGAAGCGGCTGGAGCGCATCACGAGCGCCATCCAGCAGAGCGTGGACGACGGCCGGCTGGCGGGCGCCGTAGCGCTGGTGGCGCGTCACGGGAAAATTGCCTACTTCAAGGCCATCGGGAACGCCGACCGCGAAGCCAAGCGGGCGATGCGCACCGATCAGATCTTCCGCATTGCTTCGATGACCAAGCCCATCACCAGCACGGCGGTAATGATGCTTTACGAAGATGGGAAGTTCATGCTGAACCAGCCGGTCGCGGATTTCATCCCTGAATTCAAGAACATGAAGGTGCTCGACCCGCCCTTCCCACAGGACCAGACTTCGCCGCCCGGCGCGCTGGTGGACGCCAAGCGGCCCATCACCATTTATCACCTGCTCACCCACACTTCCGGACTCACCTACGGCGGGCCACGTCTAGGCAAAGCTTATGACGCGGCGGGAATCCAGGGCAGCGTGATCCAGAACGAGGGCACCATCGGCGACGCCATGAAGCGGCTGGCGCTTTAGCCTTTGCTCTATCAGCCCGGCGACCTGTGGGAGTACGGGCGCTCGGCCGACCTGTTGGGCTACCTGGTGGAGGTCGTGTCCGGCATGCCGCTCGACCGCTTCTTCGAGGAGCGAATTTTCGGGCCGTTGGGAATGGAGGACACCTACTTCTTCGTACCGGCCGAAAAGGTCTCGCGGTTCGCCACCGCGTACACATACCACTCCGGCCAGGGCCTCCGACCCATCGTTGACGGTCAAGTCGTCCGCGAAGGCGAAGCCGTATACTCGGCGGATTACCCTTACCGCGGCCCGCGCACCTACTTTGGCGGCGGCGGCGGCCTGAGTTCGACCGCGGAAGACTACTACCGTTTTTGCCAGATGATGCTGAACGGCGGCCAACTCAACGGCGTGCGCATCCTCAGCCGCAAATCGGTCGAGCTGATGAGCCAGAATCACGTCCAGGGGAAGCTCGAAAACGCCGGTTACGGCTTGGGTTTTGGCGTCGTCAGCGAACCGAAGTTTCTGACCAAACTCGGCTCGGTCGGGACTTATTCCTGGGGAGGCTTTTACTACACCACCTTCGTCATCGACCCCAAGGAAGACATGATCGCTATCTTCATGGGCCAGCTTCATCCGACCGGAGGGCTCAACCTCGATCAGAAAGTCATCCGGTTGGCGTACCAGGCCATCAACGACTGACAAGTTCGACAGCAAGGAGGCCGGACGTTTGAAACCATTTCGCAACAGCAATCCGGCTACGAGTACTTAAGCGATGGCTAGGGAGTCAATATCTCGAAACATTCCCTTCGTCCCCCCCTGCGCCTCCCTGCGCCTGAGGTTCCACTACAATTGCTCACAGGCCAGCTTGGCGTTAAGATAGGCTTTAAGACGATGCGCTGCGTCGTAAAGGTCGGATCGTTTGGCGAGTGGGCGGTCATTCGGACAATTCAGCTTGCGTCGTTTGGTCTTTTCTTGCACTACACCTTCAGGTTTGATTCTCCTCACATACAAGTACGCTCCGGGGCTGCCTTTCTTTGCTTCTTGATTCTCACCTTTGTGATGTTCTTCAACCGGGCGTTTGGAAAGGCGGACGAAGGCACCCTTTCATTCCGTCGGTACTTCAGAAGACACGCGGCTTCCTGGGATGATGTCAAACGCGTGGATTGGAACAACGACGACCCCAGAGTCATGACGTTGACCTTCGAAAGGAGGATTGGCATAAGCAGAAAAGCCGTGTTTTCGGTGATGAACTCGTCGGAAGATTTTGGGGCGTACGTGACCGGCCACTGGGTTCCTCACGCCGTGGCTTTCATCATGAACCGTCTCCGTCCAGCGGCTTAATGCCGTGTCGCCTGTCATGCTCGTTTTCAGCATCCCGTAGGCCGTCTCCCTCTCCAACACGCGGGAGTTGACCCGGCAAGCGCACTCACTTAGACATTGGTAGGTGCACGGCGCGCCGTGCACCTATTCGGAATCCGGTGGTTTCTGGGATTTCTGGAAAGCCACCATTGCACTCCCGAAGAGCGCGCCGACGAGCACTGTAAATCCCACCCAGAACACCATCTGCGGGAGCAAACCGAGCCAGAGGTACTTGAACAGGAATCCTGATTCCGGGAAGCCGTCAGGCACGGCGTCGTAGTGGGTTCCCCACTGGCCGAGCAGGGCGAAAAACATGAGGATGGCGACGGGCACGCGCGCGGCGAGGGCGTAGACAAACAGAGTTTTGGCGAGCGCCGGCCATGCCCAGAGCTGAAGCGCCGCTCCGGCCGCGATCGGCACCCACAGCAGCAGCGCCGCTTTTAGATAGGGGTTCGCGATGGGAATGCGCCCGGCCCCCAGCGCCACCACCAGGACGAAGAGGATTCCCAGCGCGGCGCACTGCCAGGCGATGGTGGCGGACTTCGGCGCGCGGCCCGCCCGGGCCAGCCGCAGGGCGAAATAGATTCCGAACACCGGCGCCAGCCAGGCAATGCCGACCAGGGCAAAGCCTCCGCCCGCCGCCGGACTGAACAACCAGCGCGGGCCTTGCAACAGTTCACCTGCCAGGCGGACCAGCGTCACGCCCAGCGTGATCAGGGCGGGCCAGAAGATAAGGCGGACAGTATCCAGTGGAGAGGTATTCGTATTCATTAAATATGCCCAGTGTGGTGCGTCTAACGATTCTTTACAATGGTGGATGTCCTTCGTGGTCTCCTCCGTGGTTTGGGCCGAGCGGGACGTAGCGTCGCC
>CAZHKT010000039.1:0-19612 GCA_964533045.1 uncultured Acidobacteriota bacterium
AAAGAACGAACGCTTTGCCCTGAAGCGCGTCATAGTTGTTGGGCGAAACCTTCAGCACCTCGTTGTAGGCGGCCAGCGCCTCATCGTAATTCTTGTTGGCGGCCAGCGCCAGCGCCAGGCCCAGCTTGGCGTCGGTGCTTTCGGGGCGGACCTGCAAAGCAGCGCGGAAGGCCTGGACCGCTTCGGCATGACGGCGCGTGCGCAACAGAGTGGACCCCAGTTCCGTCAGCAAACCCGCTGAATGGGGGTCGGCCTTCGCCGCCCGCTGGTAATGGGCGATACCTTCGTCGTACTGCTGGCAGGTGACGAGGGCCCGTGCCAGCCGTGATTCAAAGCCCGCGTCGCCGGGCATGATCTCGAGTCCTTTGCGGCTGAGCTCGATGCTCTCCTGGCAGCGCTCCGGGGTGAGGGAAGCCTCGGCCAGCGCGCGCAGCGCCGAGGTGTCCTTCGGATTCTTTGCCAGGCGGTCGCGGTAGTAACTCTCAATCTTGGCGACGTCGCCGCGCGAGCGAGCTTCGGCCAGTTCGCGGCGGCGGAGGGCGTCCTCGGCCTGCTCCAGGCCGCGCGCCAGTTCGCTGTTCCTGGGGTGCCTCTTCAGCAAGTCTTGGAACAGGGCCCGCGATTCATCGTAGCGGTCGATCCACAGCAGGGTGAACGCCTTGGCGGTTTCCGCTTCGCCGTTGCGCGGGCTGGCGCGCAGGGCGCGATCGTAAAACTTCAGCGCCTCTTCGTGGCGGCCCTGGTAGGACGTCAGACGGCCCATTCCGATCAGCGCCTGGGGATGGCTGGGATTCGAGGACAGGACAATCCGGTATTGCTCCTGCGCGCGGGCGTAATCTTTTTGGCGGGCCAGAAGGTCGCCCAGGCGAACGCGCGCGCTCAAGTCGCCCGGATTCCGTTGCAGGTAGGCGTCGTAGGCGCTCTCGGCCTGGCGGAAGTGATCCGCCGCGGCATAGGAATCCGCTGCTTTTCGCCAGTAGGTGGATGCAGCGCCGGGCTGGCGCGCCATGCGCTCATAGACCGCTCCCGCTTCGCCCTGCCGGCCCAAACCTTCGTAGCAGCGCGCCAGCGTTTCCGCGCACTCGACCGAGTCGGGCTGGATCTCCAGCGCGCGGGCATAGTACTGGGCCGCCTGCGCGTAACCCCTGGGCCCGCGCCGGTAGTAACACGTCGCTAGGTTCTTGAGCACGTCGAAATTCTTGGGGAAGGAGGGGAGCACTTCCAGATAATGTTCACGGGCCGCCTCGAAATCCTTCTGCAGGAACAGGGCGTGGGCTGTCTGCAGGATCTCGAGTGGCGTGCGCTTTCCCTGGGGCTTGGCGGCAGGAGCCTGAGCGACGGCCGCCGTGGCCGACAGCAGGCATGCGAGGAGCACCACCCCGCCCGTGACTCGCAGGCGGTTCTGCGGCATTGGCTTTTTGTTGCTCCCCCACGGTGGAGCGTAGCTTGGATTCATCCTCACGTACCTCGAATCTCTGGCGCGGTTTGCAGTCCCCTCAGTCGCCTTCCGGCAGCCGCTCAGAAGGTTTCACTTTGCTTCAGCAAGTCCTTCGCCTCTTCATTATCCGGATCCCTTTCGAGAACCTGGCGGAACAATTGCGCCGCCGCACTCTTGTTGCCCAGACGGAGGTAAGTCAGGCCCATCCCCGAAAGCGCGGCGAGATCGTCGGGGATCTGTTCCAGCACGCGACTGAACTGCTTCTGCGCCGCGTTCGTATCCCCCCGGCGCAAATAACAATAGCCGGATCCCACCAAGTTTCGCGGATTCTCGGGATCAACCTCCAGCCCCTGGCGGAAATCCTCCTCCGCTTCATCCAGCATCCCCAGGTGGTAGTGGGACCATCCCCGCAGGTAGGTCACGTCCACGTCCTTGACGGTGACGGTAGCCAGCAGGTCCAGCACCCGCGGGTACTCGCGCCTTCGAAAAGCCATCCGCGCGTCGGTGATAGCATTCAACGTGTTCCAATATTCCTGACTGGAGCCGGCGGGGGTCCAGTAGCGTTTGGGGACTCCCGCCTTGATGAGCTGGTCGCGGACGTTCATCACGCGATGTTTGCCCAGGTAGCAATGCAGGTAGGCCGGCGCGTCAATGTTCTTGAGAAAATCCACCGCCTTCTTTTGCTGTTCCTCGAAATCGGGGAAGATCTGCTGGTCGAAAAGGCTCGCCATCGGGAAGTTCTTCACCACCATGCCATATTTAACCGCTTCTCTTTCTTCCTCTTCGATCAGTGCCTTCTCGTAGGGCAGGCGGGGATCCAGGAGGGAGACAATGTATTTCACTTTGGACTCCTGAAGCTTCTTGAACTCCGCCTCCTTGGGATAGGGCCCGATGCTGATCATCGTGATCTGGTCGGGCAGAGCCGCCTGAGCCCACTTGATGAAGATGCTGTTTGGGCTCAGGAGAATCAGGTAGCCGATTCCTCCCGTGAGAACTAGAAGCAGCAAAATTCCCGGGACAAATACAACCGGCCTGCGAATCTGAGTCAGTACTGAAGGTTTCGGGTCAGCCATGGATTCATTACCTGCCTGCGGGGGCTGCGCTTCGACGACCGGAGGGGCCCACCGCGCCCGGCGCGGACGGGGAGGGCGGCGCGGTCAACGAAGGCATCACCTTTCGCAGGATGGCATAAGAGTCCTTGAGCCGCAATTTGTAATGCGGCACGCTCCAGCCATTCCACCGGTAAGGTTTGATGGCGCTGGCGGGCAGACTTCCGGGTCCCGTAAGGTCGGGAAGGGCATCGCTCACCGGATGACTCTGTTCCATGATGGGCCGCGTGCGTGCGCTGTCCAGCGGCCGGTAAGAGAACGCGACAATGCTGAAGCCCGGCGTGTCGGTCGTCACCACCGTCCCATCCCGTTCCAGTCCCGCCACGATCTTGTAGCTCGACGGATCAGTCACGCCCAGCAGGCTCCAGGGAATTCGCAGATCGACCGTGTTGCTGGGGAGATTGGCGTGCCATTGGGCCAAAGTGTCGTAGTCGGAGGCGGCGGGGTTCAAGCTTCCCGAGCGGAGAATGCCCCGCTCGTAGCGCTGCGGGGGGAAGTATCTGCCGTCACGCGAATACCGCCGGCGATTGGGCTCCATGATCTGCGACTCAAAAGTCCCCGAGGGGCTGACGCTCGCACGCCAGCCCAGCTTCGAACTCAAGGTGGTTTGACTCGGAATTCCTTCCACCTGCGCAATGCGGAACGGGTTGTAGCTCGATGCAATCCAGATTCGAGCCGAGGAAGGGCCGGCCAGTTGGACGGCGTACGTCATGCCAAGCGGGAAGCGAATGGGGATGATGAAAGGCAGGTAAGCCAGTCCGCCGACCTGCGGGGCCGTTCCAAGCCCGATCAAGTAGTTGGTCTGCCCCCAATCGGGCTGGCCGTCGTTGTCGTTATCCAGCTTGCCGACCGCCAAGCGGATGTAAAGGAATGCCTCATCCGCATCCAGATAGAGCGCCTTCAGGTCGCGCCCCGGATCATACTTGTCCCCCACCGGAACGGTTGGCCCTGGCTTTGCTTCGGCGTACCAGGGTTTTGAGTCGCTCCAGGCCTCAGGGTTTCCGGTCAGGTTGTGCTTCTCCCGTCCGGAAGGATCGGCGGCCAGCAGGCCGAAGTGTTCCGCGGGGTTCATGGCGTTGGTCCACAGGACGCGCCGGTCGGCCGGCATCTCGTAGTCGCGTTGGACCCAGGATTGGCGGAACCACTGGTCCACCCATTCGAAGATCATGCCTCCTGCGGCGCCCGACTCGCGAACGCTTCGCGAGAGGCGTACCAGGATCTGCCCCTGCTGCGTTTCCGTCTTGCCGCCTTCGTCGAATCCCGCCGGACTGAAGTGCGCGATGCCCATGCCGGTGGGAATGCCGTATTCGGCCACCAGCAGTGGAATCCCTTCATGATGGCCCTTGAGGTCGGTCAGGTATCCGAGAAAGGGATTGCTGCCTTCTGCGTCACGAATCGCCTGGTAGCGCGGATCCTGATTGAGGAAGTCCGGGTAATAGGGCAAGACGCTATATGACGCGAAATATCCGGCCACGAATTTTTCGCGGGGACGGAGTTTCATTGGGTCCACGGAAACCCCGTCATCGTCGTCAAAGGGGCCGGAAGGCGTGGGTAGTCGCTCGCCCTGGGCCCGCCGGATAGCAACTTCCTCCAGGATCGTGCTCTCGGTGGGATGCCGCAGGGGATCCAGGGTCGGCCAGTTTACAAAGGCGACGGGATGCTGCCAGTTGTAGCTGCCTTCCTCATACTCCATCGCGTAGTTAATCATCTGGGCGAGGAAGATTTCGGTTGCCGTCCCCTGGGGCACTTCAATGTAGGCGCCCTCGTATTTTTGAATGTCCGGATGGAGCAGGTTGTTGGCCGTGACGACGTGCGAGAGCCAGGGATCGCCTACGAGCAGACCGGCGACCCACGTAGCCACGTCCGTCGTAAAGACCCCGCCCGCGTGTCCGTTGCCCGCCGCCACATCACCCCGGCCGTGAATCACGTCAATCATATTGCGGATGTTCTTGCGGCACTGTTCGTAATACTTGCTGTCAAACATGTCATCGCGGGGCGGATCGCCGCATCCGACACCCTGAATCAGGTACAGAGGCCGGCTGGCGTGCGCCTTGTTGTATTCGGCCAGCATGCGGTAGAACGCCGGCGGCATAATCGAATAGACGCGAATGGAGTTGGCCCCCAGATCACCGATCTGGTTCAGCCACCTGCCGAACTCCGCCGGATCCACGGAGGAGTCGGAGGGGTAGTAGCCGGGCATCGCGCCGGACAGAGTCACCCCCGCCAGATACACGGGTTCCCAGTTGGAGCCCGCTCTGCGTTGGAAGAAGTCGCCCTGTGCCCGGAAAGGAACCTGCAACTGGGCGGGCCGCTGGTAGGGCGGAAACTCCACGCTGACATTGCGAACATCCCCGGACACGTTGAGCAGCTCGCGAAGGTTCTTCGCCGCCAGCTCGTTATGGGGATCGCGGGAAAGGGCCAGTTGGAACTGCTGGGCTGCCTCGCGATATTGCCCTTGCTCGCGGAAGAGCGCGCCTTGCGCGACCAGCATGTCGGGCGTATCCACGCCCGCCTTGCGCAGGCGGTCGAGCAGCCTTCGCGCCTGTTCAAACTTGCCCAATGCAATCTCCGCGTAAGCATAACCCAGCGTAATGTCTTCCACGTTGGGGGCCAGTTCGTAAGCCCGGCGGAAATACGGCTCCTCGGCGGTCTTGGGGTCGCCGCGCTTCAGGTGATTCCAGCCCTTCAGCGCCAGGATGGCGGCGTCGTTCGGATCGATCCGCTCGGCCCGGTCGAGCAGTTCCAAGGACCGGATGTAGTTGCCGCGCTTGTACTCGGCGACAGCTTCCGTGTAGATCGGCCCGGTGACCGGCTTGATGAAGAACTCCCACACGTAGATCCCGCAGATGATGATGAGGATCGAGATGACGATGCGGTTCTTCAGTAAGTGCATGCGTTTAGCCTTAGGGCGTTGCTCCCACGTGCGTGACCTTTTCCCACTGCCGGAAACCAAAGATGAACTTGAACACTCCTTGCACGCGGTAGTACAGAACGATCTGCCGGTACCCGAGGTTTTCCAGGACGGCGTACACCAGCAGGGTCATCAGGTCGCGGAAGCTGGGGTAGCGGCGATAGGTCAGTTCCTCCAGCAGGACGGAGCCCACTGACAAGAACGAGCCATAAACCAAGCTCAAGACCACGAACATGATGAAGAGGGGCACCGGGACCATCCCGAACATCAGGGCCAGCGGCACCATGAAGTAGCCGAAGAACTCCACGACCGCGCCCAGCGCTTCCACGTACAGGTGGAAGGGGAAACTCAGCATCCCGACCGCCTTGAATTTACTGTTGAAGAGCATTTCGGAGCTCTTCCAGAGCGTCTGACACAGGCCCATTTGCCAGCGGCGGCGCTGCCGGCCAAGCTGACTGAACTTGGCGGGGCACTCGGTCCAGCACACCGGGTCAGAGGTGAAGGACATCTTGATCTTGCGATTGTGGTGCGCCGCCCAGCGATGAATCTGGACGATCAAGTCCATGTCTTCTGTCACGGTGTCGTGAAGGAAGCCGCCTGCTTCAATGACCGTTTCGCGATGGAAGACGGCGAAAGCGCCGGAGACGATCAGCGTGCCGCCCAGCAAATTCCACCCCGTCCGTCCGAAAAGGAAGCTGCGCAGGTATTCCACGACCTGGAAGCGTTCTACGGCTCCTTTCGGCATTCCCACGCGCACCACTTTCCCGTCCTGCACCTCGCAGCCGTTCAGAATGCGGACAATGCCGCCGCTGGCCACCGTATTGTTCGGCGACTTCACAATGGGGCGCATGAGACGAAGCAGAGCATCGCGTTCCAGGATGCAATCCGCGTCCAGGGTGCAAAAATACGGCGTCCGGCACATGTTAATGCCCACGTTCAAGGCGTCGGGTTTGCCGCCGTTATCCTTGCTGATCACCATCAGGTTGGGCAGGCGGGGATTGACGTAGATACCGCGTACCGCCTTGGTGGCCAGGCGCGGCCGATAGATCAGGTCCATTTTGATCAGGCGGAAGGCGTTGATCAGGCGTGCCAGGGTTTCGTCCGTCGAGCCGTCGTCCACCACAATGATTTCCAGATTGGGATAATCGGTCCGCATGATGGACCGGACCGATTCCACAATGACGTCCTGCTCGTTCCAGGCGGGCATGATGATGGTGGCGGGCGGAGTGACGGGCGACTCGCGCAGTTCGTCCGCCGTCAGGTAACCGAGCCGCCGGTTGTGAACCCACACGGAGACCAGCGAAAGGATCATGAGCAGGGTATACGTCCCGTTGGCCAGGAAAAAATAGGAGACGATCAACACGTTGAACATGTTCATCGCGTGGTAAAATATTTGTCTCCACTCTTCCATCGCGTCAGCTGTCTCCTCGGGGTTCAGGGATACGGATCAATTCGCCCGCCAGCGTGCGCAGGGCGGGATCGGCGTCGGTCGAGGCCACCTGGGACACCCAATGCCGGATCTGGGGGTCGGGTTCCTCGCCGAAGTGGACCAGGAACTTCTTGCGGACGTCGGGGTTGGGATTATTCTCAATCGCCCAGATGAGGTAGCTGGTCTTGCCCATCTGAACCATCAGGTCAATCACGCGGGTCGAGGCGCCTTCGCGTTCCGCCCCATATTGTGCAACCAAGGTCGGGACCAGGCCGGCGCGCTGCATTTCGTCGGCGATCTGCTCGCGACTGTAGCGGTCTTCGGTCGAAAGGAAATGCTGGGCGAGTTGCTCGCTCCCGACGCGCCCGAAGACGAGCAGGGTCCGGGCGGCGCTCTCCCGCACCATCCAGTGCGAGTCGGTCAGGCGGCGGGCCACTTGGGGCGCCTGGGAAAGAAACTTGCGTTTGGCCATGGCGCGCACGGTGTGCATGCGCACAAACCACTGCGAATCCTCGAGCAAGGTCAGCAGGACGGGCGTCGAACGGGCATCGGCGAGGTGCGCGATGACGGCCGCGCAGCGGGCGCGCACGTCGGGATTCTCGTCAAAGGCCAGAACTTCCAGAAACACGCCGGCTAGCTCCGGGGAAAAGTTCTTGGCGTCGAGCACAAAATCTTCTTCCCAGGCGGCCTGTCGCTCGACCACTTCACGGACGATGTCGGTCGCAAAGAAGCGCACACGGCGATGCGGGTGCTTCAGCGAAGGCAGCAAAGCCGGCATCTGACTGAGCGGAAAACTGACCAGCGCCGTCTTCACGGTGCGCAGCGACAAGGTTTCGGAAGGCTTCTGGATGATGTCGTGAAGGCGTCGAAGCAGCGCCTCAAAGCTCTGGGGCTCTTGAATGGAAGCCAGCGACCGGACGGCCACGGCCTGAACGTCGGCGTTCGGATCTTCCAGGGCCTTGACCAGCAGTTTCCAACTGCCATGGTGCTTGATGATCCCGAGGTTGTCGGCAGCCTTGGCTCGTGAAAGGAAACTGAGCGCACCGACTCGCTGAATGATGCCCTCGGGCCGCCCCATGGCGTCCTTGAGGGAGGCCACATCCATGCTCCCGCTCAGACGCGACTGCCAGAGCTTAACGAGCCCCAGGTCCTCGCACAGCTTGCGAAGGATAGGGATTTGGTCGGGAGAAGGCTTATTTTCCAGGCAAAGGATCTCCAGCGCGTAATCGCGATCCAGACCGCTGATGCCGCGCAGGATCTCCAGGCCGCGTTCGTATTCTGTCTTCTGAGCCAGTATCGAGGCGATCACCGGACTGTAGCGCTGCCGCAGATCGTCGATGCGCTGGAAGTACTTGTCGCGTCGCTGCCGCCGGGCAATGGTGAGGATGACCAGCGCTGCCGTGCCGAGCAGCACGAAGATAATAATCGCGAGGACAACTTCATAGATATTTTCGATGAGAAAGGGCATGCGTTAACTACCGGTTGAGAGGGCAACAAGCACGATCGCCCACCCCCTCCCTGTGGTGCATCCGGATCCTAAACGAGTTCCGACCCTTCCCCGAGACTGGCTTCGCACACTCCGTTTGAAGTCTGGGAGCCCATCGCCGCGGATCGGCCAGCTATCTGTCTGGAACCCTTGCGGCGCAGCCCATCAGGTCGGGATTCGGGGCCGCCTCCGCTCCGTGCTCAATCGCGGCAGATTATAAGCTGTAATCTCAAGAAAAGCCACAACTGTCTGGCTCTTTCGTCCCCGGCAGGGCAAACCGTCGAGGGGGGTCGGGAGCGGGAACACGATTTACGGTTCTGAAGGGAGATTTTGAGAGGTCCAGCCGACGAATCCGTCAAAGTAAACCTTGACGCGATCCTGGCTGAAGCCGTTTTCTAGCAGGGCCCGACCCGCGGAGCGCCCTGCCGCGCAGATGTTGTCGCCCGAACCCGTGCCGCTCTCATAGACGACGATGGTCCGATCTTTCGGCAGTTGGCCCACCGATGCCGCAATCTGATCTGCTGGAATGTTGATGGCGCCTGCGATGTGGCCGCTCTGAAACTCCTTCGGGTCGCGAACGTCCACGAACATGGGCTTCGGGTTAGCTGCAAAGAGCTGACGGGCCTCGTCGGTCCTTATTTCTGACGCCTGCTGCTTCTTGGCATCCTCCTCGCTGCATCCCGCACTGGTGTCGTTAAAGTTCAGGCGGCCCAGCCCGGCTCCGAACGATCCTGCCGTGCCGCCTAAGCCCACTGGAGGAGGGCTCGGCGCACCCGCGCGAGCCAGTTCCTGGCGGATCAGCTGGCCGAACAGGTCGGCCTCGATGGGGCCCTCGATGATCTGTGAGCCGATGATAAACGTCGGTGTCGCTCGCAGGCCCAACTGCCGGGCGTCATCGGCGTCCTTTTGCACGCGCTCCGCCATGGCCCCGGAACTCAGGCAGTCGCGGAATTTGCCCGTGTCCAGGCCGATCTCGCCCGCGTAGCGAACCAGCGACTCCTCCTTCAGGTCGGACTGTCCGGCGTAGAATCGCTCCAGACCTTCCCAGAACTTGCCTTGCGCGGCGGCACACTCGGCGGCCTCGGCGGCCTTGAGGGCGTAAGGGTGAATTCCCGGCAGCGGCAGATGCCGGAAAACGAAGCGCACCCGGTCACCGTACTTCTCACGCATGGCGCGTGCCGACTCCTCGGCGCGGCTGCACGCCGGGCACTGGATGTCGCCAAACTCCACCACCGTCAGCGCCGCCGACGGATTGCCGGTCCAATGACTGTCGGGCCGTACCAGCAGTTCCAGTTGCTCCTGCGTGAACTTCGACGGGAAAGGCGGAGGCGTTCCTGCTCTCGAGAGCAGAATGAAGCCCGGGACCCCTGCCGCCACTGCAACGACAATGACAGCCAGGTATTTCCGCGTCAGCAAAGCGGCTAGCGCCGGGTCCGGCTCCGGCGACGGACGCAGCAATTCCCACACCGCCAAAGCGAAAATCAGCGTCACCACGATCGCCGAAATGACGCACCAAAAGCACCAGGCGCGGATCACGAAAGCTTCCAGCCCGCTCAGATAAAGCGATGTCACGAAGCCCAACCCTGAAATCCAGGTGATGCAGAGGCGCACCATGCGGCCCTGGCGGCCCCGAAAGAGCGGTTCGGCAAAGATGAGCAGTGCCAGTGAAGCATACATCGCCACACCAAAGATGGGCAGGGGAATGCCGCGGGGATACGCGAACGGGCTCATGCGTACCGCGTCGCAGCCGTCCCCAAGGCAGACCATGGGGCGCGTGGGCGACGTATAGGTCCACCAGAGATAAAGCGAATCAAAGAGGCCGACCAGAGACAGCGCCAGAGAAGTTAGTTTTCGCATCGCCGACATTTTACACGAAGCCACGGCGCAGGTGCGCGGTGCTCATGGATACCATTGGACGCTGCGCTGCCTGGCCCGGTTGCCACCGGACGATATCCGCCTGACTCGCCCACGACCCATGGAGTAGAATGCTGCGCGGAACCGCCGGATGCGATTCCGCGCTCCAGAGATGGTCAGAACCGAGGATCCGATGAACATCACCTACCGTGAGGTCGCCGGCGTCATTGATCATTCGCTGCTGAATCCCACCCTCCCAGTCGCAGCGTTGGAGGACGGGTGCGCGTGGGCACGGGGGCAAGGGGTGGCGAGCGTCTTTGTGCCGCCACACTACCTGAAGCGCTGTGCCGAGGTGCTCGCGGGCAGTGGAGTGAAGGCGGGGACGACCATCGGGTTTCCGCATGGCGGCCACTCGACTGCCGTGAAGGTGGCAGAGGCGCGCCAGGCGCTTGCCGATGGCGGCCAGGAACTGGACATGGTGGTGAACATCAGCCGCGTCCTGAGCAGTGACTGGAGCTTTGTGCGGACCGACATTGAGGCCGTGCTCGACGCGACGCACGCCGCCGGCATGAAACTCAAGGTTATCTTTGAGAATTGCTATCTTCAGGACGCGCACAAGATTCGTCTCTGCGAGATCTGCGGCGAACTGGGCGTGGATTGGGTGAAGACTTCGACGGGTTTCGGCTCGGGCGGCGCCACCGACGACGATCTGCGCCTCATGCGCCGGCATTCGCCGCCCCACGTCCAGGTCAAGGCGGCGGGCGGCATCCGCGACCTCGATCGCTTGCTGGCAGTCCTCGCCCTGGGCGTCACGCGCGTCGGCGCCAGTCGCAGCGCCGCGATCCTCGACGAAGCTCGTCAGCGGTTGGGCGGCTAATTCGTCCGGGAATTCCCCGGGTTTTGCCGGGGGAAGCCGACTTCAAGCAGCCGGGTCCAGGCCCGCGGCTGTGGAATCGGTCCGGCCCGTCCGGCTCGGGCAACGGGCTTCCGATGGCAACCCCAGCATCTTCTTAGGGTTGCGGAAGCAGAGTGCCCGTCCTGAGAGTTCTTCCCTCATAACCGTTTCGGAGTACGAGGTCCGCCTTCCGTTGAATTCCGAGGCGGAAAATCGAAAGGAAATACTTGCCCAGCGCGGCATAATGGGGGCAAGATGCTCCGTACAAGGCCGCAGCCAGGAGCAGCCCACATGCGAATTCTCCTCAGCGGATCATCAGGACTGATTGGCACCGAGCTGCTTTCGTTCTTGCGCGTGGCGGGGCATTCGGTGACGCGGCTGGTTCGTCGCCCGGCGCACGAATTCGCCCGAGAGATTGCCTGGAATCCGGCGGAGCGCAAGCTGGATCCCGCAGCGCTGGAAGCCTTCGACGCCGTGATTCACTTGGGCGGCGTGAACATTGCGGGGAAACGCTGGTCCATGGCGTACAAGCAGGAAATACTCGACAGTCGTGTTCAGACCACGACCCTGCTGGCTTCGACGCTGGCGGCGCTACGGTTTCCACCCCAGGTGATGGTGTGCGCCTCGGCGGTGGGTTTCTACGGCGATCGCGGCGAGCAGACGTTTGACGAGCAGGCGTCGGCGGGGCACGGGTTTCTTCCCACCGTTTGCCGAGCCTGGGAGGAGGCGGCGCAAGTGGCCCGCGATCACGGTATTCGCGTCGCTCATCTTCGCATCGGCGTGGTGTTAAGCACGGCAGGCGGAGCGCTGGCGAAGATGCTGACGCCCTTCAGGCTTGGCCTCGGCGGGCGCATCGGCAGCGGGCAGCAATTTATGAGTTGGATTCATATTGACGATCTGGTCGAGGCCTTTCATCACACCCTGCTGCACGAGGAACTGCGCGGGCCGGTCAATGCGACTTCGCCTAATCCCGTGACCAACGCGGAGTTCACCGCCACCCTGGGCCGCGTTCTGGGCCGCCCCACGATCTTTCCATTGCCGGCGTGTGCCGCCCGGCTCGCCCTGGGCGAAATGGCTGATGAACTCCTGCTCGCCAGCCAGCGCGTCGTCCCCGCCAAGCTCCAGGCCTCCGGTTTTTCGTTCAAATACCCCGAACTTGTTCCCGCCCTGCGACAGCTGCTGGGGAAATAGAGATTCTCCGGCCTCATTGCCACTCTTGATCGCCACGGACTTCGGCGCGGCAGCACAAGCCATGACATCCGTCGCGGAAAATCCCTTTCGCGACGGCGTTTCTTGCGGAGGGTGGCAGGATGCTGCGGATTTTTGGCGCACCTGCGATTGACAATCGGCGGGTGAGAACTTAAGATGGTGCCTCACCTCAGAGTCATCATCGAATGACGGGCGAAACAGTTTCCCACTATCGTGTCTTGGACCGCCTCGGCGGAGGGGGCATGGGCGTGGTGTTCCGCGCCGAAGACCTCCGGCTGGGCCGGCAGGTGGCGCTCAAGTTTCTGCCCGAAGAAGTCTCGCAAGACCGCATGATGCTGGAGCGCTTTCAGCGCGAGGCGCGCGCCGCCTCCGCCCTCAACCATCCCTCCATTTGCACCATCTACGAGATCGATGAGCACGACGGTCGTCCCTTCATTGCCATGGAGGTGCTGGAAGGCGAGACGTTGAAGAACCGCATCAGCGGCAAGCCCTTCCCGACGGACGAGTTGCTTGAACTGGCGATTCAAATCGCCGACGCCCTTGACGCCGCCCACTCCAAGGGCATCGTGCATCGTGACATTAAGCCCGCCAACATTTTTGTCACGCCGCGCGGGCAGGCCAAGGTGCTGGATTTCGGCCTGGCCAAGCTGGCCAGCCAGAAGCAGCGCGGGGCGAGCGCGCAGGGCATGGAAGTCACGCAGACACTGGCGGACCACCTGACCCAGCCCGGCGCCGCCATGGGTACGGTGGCCTACATGTCGCCCGAGCAGGCGCGCGCCGAGGAGTGCGACGCCCGCTCGGACATTTTCAGTTTCGGCGTCGTCCTTTACGAGATGGCCACCGGCAAGGAAGCTTTTCCGGGCAGTACCTCGGCGGTGGTGTTCGATTCCATTCTGAATCGAGCTCCGTTGCCACCCACGCGCCTGAATGCGTCGGTGCCGCCGGATCTCGAGCGGATCATCGGCAAGGCGCTGGAAAAAGACCGCAGCCGGCGCTACCAGAGCGCCTCGGATCTCAAGGCCGACCTGGCACGCCTGAAGCGCGACACCGATTCCGGCCGCTCGCATCCCATCGCAGCCCCGGTGGAGAAATCCGTCGCCGTGCTCTACTTCGAAAACCTGAGCGGCGCGCAGGAAGACGAATTTTTCCGGGACGGCATCACGGAGGACGTGATCACGGAGCTGGCCAGCATCGAGGGCTTGAGAGTATTCCCCCGTGCCGCCGTCCTGGCTTACCGCAACAAGGCTGTGACAGGACCGCAGATCGGCCAGGAATTGAACGCCACGCATGTGCTGGTGGGCAGCCTGCGGCGCGCCGGGAACCGCCTTCGCATCACCGCCCAACTGGTGGAATCCCGCAGCGGCCACACGCTCTGGGCCAAGCGCTACGACCGCGAGATGGCCGATGTCTTCGAGGTGCAGGATGAAATTGCGCAAAGTATCGCGCGCTCTCTCGAAGTGATGCTGACGGAGAAGGACAAGGCGGCCATTCAGAAGACTCCGACGCAGAACGCCGAAGCCTACGATTACTACCTGCGGGGCCGCGGTTACGCGCGGCGCGAGACGCGGTCGGACCTGGAACTGGCGCTGCAGATGTACAACCAGGCCATCACGCTTGACGCGGGCTTTGCGCTGGCGCATGCGGCGCAAGGCGACGCCTGCGCCACCATTTTTGAATTTCACGAAAAGCAATTCCGCTGGATCGAACGCGGGCTGGCGGCTTGCGAGAAGGCGCTGACCCTTGAACCACAACTGCCCGAGGCGCTCGTGGCACGCGGGCGCATCGCCTACGCGCAGAAGAATTACTCGGAAGCGGTACAACTGGCGCGCATGGCCATCGAGCGCAAGCCCAATTGCCCCGGCGCCTACAACGTTCTCGGCCGCGCGCTCTACGCTTCCGACCGATGGCAGGAAGCCGCCGACCTGATGGACAAGGCCATCGCTGCCAACGGTGACGACTACAACCTTTACATCGTCTTTATCAATGTCATGGGCAGCCTGGGACGGCACGAGGAGGCGATCAAGATTCGCGAGAGGGAATTGGTCGTCCTCCGCCAGGCGATTGATCTGGCTCCCGATAACGTGCGCGCCCGCATCCTGCTGGCGGCGGACCTGGCGGCCATGAATCAAAGGGAAGAGGCGATGAAGGAACTGGAGCGTTCTGTGGCCATGCGCCCCAACGATGCCAACATCCTTTACAATGCCGCCTGCACCTACGGCGTGATGGACATGAAGGCCGAGGCGCTGGCGCTGGCCCGCAAGACAGTCGAAGTCGGTTACACCAACCTGGATTGGATGGCGCGCGACCCGGACCTGGCCTGCCTGCACAACGATCCGGAATTCCTGCGCATCTGCGGCCTGGGCGGTCCCAAGAACTAACGGCGACGTAGCGGACTCATGATTGGCCAGACAATTCTGCACTATCGCGTCCTGGAAAAGCTGGGTGGCGGCGGCATGGGTGTGGTGTACAAGGCCGAAGACACCAAGCTGGGCCGTGCCGTGGCCCTCAAGTTTCTGCCCGAAGAATATTCCCAGGACCGTATGGCCGTGGAACGCTTCCAGCGCGAGGCGCGCGCCGCATCCGCGTTGAATCATCCTGGCATCTGTACCATCCACGACGTGGACGTCCACGAAGGCCGTCACTTCATCACAATGGAACTGCTGGAGGGGAGTACCCTCAAGCATTGCTTGGAACAGCGCCGCCTGAGCGTCGAGCAGATTCTGGATATTTCCATTCAGATCGCTGACGCGCTCGATGTGGCGCACGCCAAGGGCATCGTGCACCGCGATATCAAGCCCGCCAATATTTTCGTAACGCCGCGCGGGCAGGCGAAAATTCTCGATTTCGGCCTGGCCAAGCTGAGCGCGCGCCCGCAGCGGGTGGCGGAGGCAGTGGGCACGTCGCGCACCCTGACGGCGGTCGATCACCTGACCAGTCCCGGCACGGCGATGGGGACGGTGGCGTACATGTCACCCGAGCAGGCGCTGGGCCGTGAAGTGGACGCACGCTCCGACATCTTCAGCTTCGGCGTGGTGCTCTACGAAATGGCGACGGGGCGCACGGCGTTTCCCGGCGAAACTTCGGCGGCGATTTTCGACGCGATTCTGAATCGCGCCCCCGATTCGCCCATCCGGCAGAACCCCGAGATGCCCGCCGAACTCGATCGCATCATCGTCAAGGCGCTGGAGAAGGATGTCGCGCTGCGCTACCAGACCAGTTCCGGACTGCTGGCGGACCTGAAGCGCGTGAAACGCGACCTCGATTCCGGCCGGTCGTCGGCCGCGCGGGGCGAGGGACCGTCGCCCGCCGCCCCGCCGGACGCGCGGAAATCCGTCGCCGTGCTCTACTTCGAGAACCTCAGCGGCTCGAAGGACGACGAGTACTTCCGCGACGGCATTACGGAAGACATCATCATCGAACTCTCGAACATTGAAGGGTTGAGTGCCTTCCCGCGCTCCGCCGTGCTCGGCTATCGCGACAAGCAGGTGACCGGGCAGCAGGTGGGCCAGCAACTGGGTGCCGCGTACGTGCTGGAGGGCAGCCTGCGCCGCGCTGGCAATCGCCTGCGCATCACCGCGCAACTGGTCGAGACCCGCTCTGGCCGCTCCGCCTGGGCCAAACGCTACGATCGCCAACTCGAAGACGTCTTCGCCATTCAGGACGAAATCGCGCAGAGTATCGCGGGAGCGCTGCAGATCGTCCTGACGGAAAAAGAGAAGCAGGCTATCGGCAAGCCGCAGACCGCCGACGTGCAGGCTTACGACTACTACCTCAAAGGCCGCCAGTTCTTCCATCAGTTTCGGAAGAAAGGCTTCGACTTCGCGCGCCAGATGTTCGCGCGCGCCATCGTGCTCGACGCGCAGTACGCGCGCGCTTATGCCGGCGTCGCCGACTGCTGCTCGTTCCTCTACATGTATTATGAGTCGAGCGACGAGAATTTGAAGGAAGCCGATTCAGCCAGCCGCAAGGCGCTCGAGCTCGACCCGGAACTCGCCGAGGCGCACGCCTCGCGCGGTCTCGCCGTGTCGCTCAACAAGCGCTATGACGAGGCGCAGCGGGAATTCGATACGGCCATCCGGCTCAATCCGCGGCTCTTTGAGGCCTATTATTTCTACGCCCGTGCCATGCTGTCGCAGGGCAAAATGCTCGAAGCCGTGCAACTGTTTGAGCAAGCCTCGCGCGTCAATCCGGACGATTATCAGTCTCCCTCATTGCTCGCCATGGTCTACCACGGCATGGGTCGCAGAGCTGACGCCGACCGTGTTCACCGCGCAGCTTTTCAAATTATCCAGAAACAGCTCGAAATGCATCCCGACGACGGGCGCGCCATCTACTTTGGCGCCAATTCGCTTGCGCAACTCGGCGACCGCGCGCGCGCCATGGAATGGGCCGACCGCGCTCTTGCCACCGACCCCGATGACTCCTCCGTGCTCTACAACGTTGCGTGCGTGTACGCCCTGATTGGCGAGGCCGACAAGGCTATCGACACGCTGGAGAAATCCGTCACCTCCGGCATGGGCCAGAAGGAATGGATCGAGCACGACTCCGACCTCGACCCCCTGCGCACCCACCCGCGCTTCCAGAACCTGCTGAATCGATTGTGATTTCGTCCATGTTGCAAGTAAGGGTACGGCGCGCCGTGCCTCTAGGGTGGTGCGTCTAACGGTTCTTTACCATGGCGGATGTCCTTCGTGGTCTCCTCCGTGGTTTCGGCCGAGCGGGACGTAGCGTCGCCCTTCAGGGCGACACGTACGGGTGGCGGCCTGAAGGCCGCCGCTACGGGGTGCCCCGCGATGGAATCGTTGTCTGCGACGCACCACACTAGAATCCATTTCAAAACCTCATGGACCATGTTGAAAAGGTTGACCAAACCCGGACGATTCGGGAGGGCGGCTTACGTCGCAGAGCTAAGCCCTTTATTTTCAATGAGCCCATGCAGGCCGATACGTTCAAATTGGAGATGATCCGGTTAACGGGCATAGATTCAACGCGGTAGAGAGGGTTTTGAAATGGCTTGTAGAGCTTCGGCGAAGGTGTCTAACTGGGAGCGCAGGCGTCTCGGCTGCCTTAAGGAATGGAAGAACGCCGGCAGGATGCCGACGGTGCAAGGATGGCCGGCAAGATGCCGGTGGCCCCACGAGCGCTATTTCGTGACGTCGACGGATTGTTGCGCGTAGGCCAAATCGGTGCCGCTGCTGGGAACCACATCGAGCCAGTCGCTCAGGCGCTTCCAGGTTTCGGGAGCCGACGGAATAGCGGCGGAGATGCGATGCCGGTGCGCGGCGAGCATCTTGCCGAGAATTTCCAGGTGTCCCGGTTCGACTTTGGTTCCTTCGGCCACCACCACCTGCACGCGCGCGTCATTCCCCTTGATATGGCGGAGAATTCCCGCCGCCAGCCGGCGTGCGCTGGCGCGGTCCATGGCGCCCTGCAACTTCACACGGGTCGGGCGGAGGGCCCGTTCAATTTCGACCTGAAGATTCCCAAACACACCTGACTGCAGCGCCCAGCGTGAGAGTCGATACGCGTTGCGATGCAGGGCGGGGTGCTGAAAGCGGTCGCGTTTCAGCGTGAAGGCCGTCCATGAGGCGGCCAGCGGCGCCAGCGCCGAAAGGACTCGCTGCTTGAGCGAGGGTGCGCCCAGCAGTTCGCGGATTTCCTTTTCCAGTCGAGCCGCTTCGGCGGGATTCGGCCCGCGCGCTTTGGCCACGCGAAACAGGGGATAGGCCACGCGAATCTCTTCCGCCCAGCGTGCGGCCTTGGCGCGAAGGTAGGGCGAATCCGAATGGTGATATCGCTTCCACCCCTTCAACCACACCTCGACAGACCGCAGGATGGACGGTCCCAAAGTGCGGAAATCGGTCTCGAAGCACTCCTGCTGCAGCGCTTCAATCTCGCTGGCCTTGAGCGTGGGATGCTTGACCATGGCCGTGAAGCCGTCGCAGGAGTGGTAATAGAGTTCCTTGTCTTCCGCCAGCTTGGGCTGCAAGCGGCCCTCCAGCATGATGCGCTCGTAGAAAGGCGTGCCGGGCGTGGGGCCGTAGATGAGGAACTGGCCGAGGGTGGGCTTGAGCGCCATCAGTTCGGCGAGTTCCGCCCGGACGACTTCCGGAGTCTGGTAATCGAAGCCGATGATCATCGAGGTCAGCACGCTGATGCCGTGCGAGGTCAGGTCGGGAATCAATTCCTCGACGGGACGGCCCTGCTGCTTGGCGTAGCCGGAGCGCTTGCCCTCGAAGCCCATCCAGACGCCGTCGATGCCGATCTCCAGCAGCTCTTGCGGTGTAAAGCGGCTGAGGGACTTGATCGAGGCGAACGCGAAGATGGAGAGCGGCGTGCCGCGCGCCTGCACCAGTTCGCGCACGCGCATGGCGCGTTCCTTCGAGACCAGGAAGTCCTCGTCCAAAATGGTGAGGCTCATCCTGGGGTCGACTTCCAGGTAGCGTTCGATGACGCGAAACACGTCGTCGCCGGTGGGCAGCAGGCGAACGTGATGGCGCTTGAAGAAGTGCGACGTGCAGCAGAAATCGCAGCCGTGCGGGCAGCCGAGTCCGGCGAAAACGATGCCGGTCTTGCCGACGGGAACAGAAAGCACGCGCAAGGTGGTCGCGACCAGCGGATGGTCGTAGGGCATGGGCCGCGGCGACTCACCCAGCAGCTTGCGGAAGAAACCCACGCCTTCTTCGCGGCAGATGAAATCGCCGTAGGGTTGGAGCGTGGCGTCGTCCAGCACCGTGCCGTAACCGCCCAGAACGATCTTGGCTTTGGGCGCGTATTCGCGGATCGTGGCGACCACTTCCTTCATGCGGTGGAACGTGGCGAGCAGGAAAGAAACGCCGACGAATTCCGGTGCCTTCTTCAGTTCGCGAATCAGCTCTTTCTGCGACGGGTAATGCAGCACCACGGCGGGCGCGTCAAGGTTCTCCGCGATGTAGTCGAGCGCGAAGGTGAAGTGAACGGCGCGCGGGCTGAAGATTCCTTGGGCGCGTGTCACCTGGCGGTAAAGTAGTTCGTACCCGACCGTGGGTGCGTCGCCGTACTCGGGCCCGATAGGCCGACAGACGCTGGTGAGCAGGACGCGCATCCTGCCCCTGGGGCGCGAGCGCGGAGCGACAGGCGTAGCCCCGATGGGAGTGGGGGATATGAGCTGAGGATTCGATTCCATGCGCACCTTTTCCCGTGGAAGCCCGGCCCTTCAGATGGCGAGAAACGATTCGAGCTTCAGGAGTCGTTCCGGCACACGTCCGCCCTGAAGCCGGGCGCGAACTCCTCCGTGACCGC
>CAZHKT010000039.1:19622-27541 GCA_964533045.1 uncultured Acidobacteriota bacterium
GGCAATCAGCGACTCGGCAGGTTCTATCAATAGCAAATTGCAGGCGCGCCGCCGAGGGTCGAAAGCGTGAACGATCGCGCCTTGATGTTGATCATAGTCCATTCCGGTTGCGATTGCGAGGGAAAAACCTGCGGATCAGCAGGGATTTTTCGGCCGGGACGATGCCATCGTTTCTTGGTGGGCAAAACGGCCGCAACGGATTGACTTGCCGCGAGACCTCCCTTAAGATGGCAGTGTCGTCCGGGGCACCCAATTCCCATTTCATGATTGGTCAAACGGTTCAGCAATACCGCATTCTCGATAAGCTCGGCGGCGGTGGCATGGGCGAGGTGTTTCGCGCCGAAGACACCAAACTGGGGCGCCAGATTGCCCTCAAGTTCCTGCCCGAAAGTGCGGTGCGGGAGCCGCAGGCGCTGGAACGTTTCAAACGCGAGGCGCGGGCTTCCTCGGCGCTGAATCATCCGAACATCTGTACCATCCACGATTTCGACCAGCACGAAGGACGGCCTTTCATCATCATGGAACTGATGGAAGGGCAGACGCTGAAGCATCGCATCGAAGGGCGCGCCTTCCGCACGGAGGAACTTCTGGACCTCGCCATCCAGATTGTCGATGGGCTCTCCGCGGCGCACGCCAAGGGCATTGTGCACCGCGACATCAAGCCGGCGAACATTTTCATCACGCAGCGCGGGCAGGCGAAAATCCTGGATTTTGGACTGGCAAAGCTGGCCCTGCCCGGCGACGCGGCGGCGGCAGACGGAGCCACGCAAGCCGCCACGCTGGCCAATCACCTGACCAGTCCCGGCATGGCGATGGGCACCGTCGCCTACATGTCGCCCGAGCAGGCCCGCGGCGAGGATCTGGACGCGCGCAGCGACCTGTTCAGCTTCGGCGTGGTCCTTTACGAGATGGCCACGGGGAAGCAGGCCTTTTCGGGCGGCACCTCGGCCATCATTTTCGAATCGATTCTCAATCGCGCGCCGGCTCCTCCCTCGAAACTGAATCCGGGCATGCCGCGCGAAATGGAACGGATCATTGCCAAGGCGCTGGAAAAAGACCGCGACCTGCGCTATCAAAGCGCCAATGAACTGCTGTCGGATTTGAAGCGGCTGAAACGCGATACCGATTCGGGTCGCGAGGCCGCGGCCTCCTCGCCGGTCGCCATTCCGCAGGCTCCTGAGGCGCCCGCCGGACGTTCCGTCGCCGTCCTCTATTTCGAGAACATGAGTTCTTCCAAGGAGGACGAGTACTTCCGCGACGGCATCTCGGAAGACATCATCACCGAACTGTCCAAGATTGGACAGCTGCGCGTCTTCCCGCGCGCTGAAATGCTGGCCTATCGCGATAAGCAGGTGACCGCCGCACAGGTGGGGCAGGAACTGGGCGCTTCGCACGTCCTGGGCGGCACGTTGCGGCGGGCGGGGAATCGTTTGCGCATCACGGCGCAATTGGTGGAGACCAAGACGCGGCACTCCGTCTGGGCGGAGCGCTACGACCGGCAGATGGAAGACGTCTTTGCCATTCAGGATGAGATCGCGCAGAACATCGCCGCCGCGCTCAAGCTGGCGCTTACCGAGCAGGAAAAGAAAGCCATCGCCAAGGCTCCCACGACCAACGTGGAGGCTTACGACTACTACCTGCGCGGACGGCAGTTCTTCCACCAGTTCCGGCGCAAGGGATTCGAGTTCGCGCAGCAGATGTTCGAGCGCGCCATCGAAATTGACCCCACCTACGCGCGGGCCTATGCCGGTATCGCCGACTGTTGTTCGTTCCTTTATACCTACTGGCACGCCAGCACCAATACGCTGGAACAGGCCGACGCCGCCAGTCGCAAGGCGCTGGAGCTGGATCCGGAGTCGGCCGAAGCGCATGCTTCGCGCGGACTGGCTCTCTCACTGCGCAAGTTGTATGAGGAGGCGGCGCGGGAGTTTGAGAGCGCCATCCGGCTCGATCCCAAGCTGTTTGAGGGCTACTACTTTTACGCTCGCGCCCGCTACGCCCAGGGGAAAATGGAAGACGCCGCCCGGCTTTACGAGCAGGCGTGCAAAGTCAACCCGGACGATTACCAGGCCCCCGCGTTGCTGGCGACGACGTACGCCAGCCTGGGACGGAAGGCGGATTCCATCGCCTCACGTCACCGCTCCTTGCAGATCATTGAGAAACATTTGCAGCTTCATCCCGATGACGCTCGCGCGCTCTACCTTGGCGCTGGCGGCCTGACGCAAATCGGCGAACGGCAAAGGGCGCTCGGATGGACCCGCCGCGCGCTCGCCATCGAGCCGGACGATCCCGGCGTGCTTTATAACGTGGCCTGCAATTATTCCCTGCTCGGACGCCCCGAGGAAGCCATCGAGTGCCTGGAAAAAGCCATCGCGAATGGTTTTGGCTTCAAACAATGGATTGAAAACGATTCCGACCTCGATCCGATCCGCGACAATCCGCGATTCCAGACCCTGTTCAAGCGACTGTAATCGCACGCCGCTGTTCGACCCATGAATGTCATTCCGAGGAGGTCCGATGCGGCCAATCGGACCGGCGAAGCATCTCGCTTTGCATTCAGAGCAAGATCCCGCGCCGGCCCCGCCGGAAGCGTGACGACTTCGGGACGAGAGACTGGGGCAACCGGGATGTTCGGCCGTCGGCTGGAGCGGAGGTGTGCGGCGCTGCTTTTGGTGGTCAGGAGCGTCCGAGGAATTCTTCTACCTGTTTGTGCCACGCCTCGAGCGAGGTGTGAAAGGCCCGGCCGGCAAAGCTCGCGCGCAGGCGGCGAAGTTCGGGAAGCTTCCGGCAGGCGATAGCGTAGCGCCGGTAGCGTACGTCCGTCTCCAGTCTGTGGCCGGGGAGATAGACCGGCTCCCGCCGGAAATTGAGACGTACCAGCGCCCGGTTGATCTGCGCGACGGCGCTCTCGATGGGCTCGCCAGGGGGGAGCCGGAAGAAATAGGTCGCGCGCCCTCTGCGCGAAACGGCCTCCCAAGCGAGGGAAGTTGGCGGTGCATCCTTGCGCGTCGCCAGCGGGAAGAAAAACCAGTGCAGGACAGGCTCCTGGTCTCCGGCGGCAGGCTCTGCACCGGCCGTTGCCGCCGGCGCTTCCTCGATGGCTTCGGATTCTCCGCCGGCGGCTTGGGCGGATTCCGCCTGTGTTGAATCCTCTTCTTCCCGGATGAATTTGAATCCTGTGTAACACCCACCGGCGGCGGAGAGCCCGCGAAGCGCTTCGACATAAGGTTGGAGTTGTGCGTCCAAAACGTTTTCCATCAACGCGCGTTCGATCCGGGCGTCAATACCGTTTAACATCGCCAGACTGGCAGGCTGGCCCTCACGCAGCTGTTCGGCGACTTTCTGGAAATCCCCCGGGGCAAGAAAGGGAAGCAGGCGATGGAGCAACTCGGCGGACTTCTCACGGATGGCCGTTATTCCTGCCTGCAATTGGTCACGAAAGTCGCTCGTCCGCTTGGCGAGCCTGGCGAGCGAAAGGGTGTCGCCGCCAGCCGTCAAGATCACGCGATAATTCTGATCATCAAACGCGAGGGAATCGATTTCCGCCAGCCGCCATTGAAAGCCGGCCGCCTGCGTGGGCAGAACGGCCAGATGGGAGCGGTAGATTCGGAGTTGCGCCGCGCTCGAAAAGGAACGGTCAGGCGAGGTTTTTGAGTCGAGCGCCGCGGTTCCCTCGAATCGCGCTGCTTCTTCCAGGTCTTCCAAGAGCAAGCACTGAATGAGCCGCTTCCGATAAGCCTCGAGGAGGTCGGCCGCCAGGTTCTGGAACGCCTTTCCAAATTGCTTCAGCAGAAGCCGCTGGCCCGTGTAGAGCTTTAGCGTCAGGTCGGACTCGCCCGGCGTGAATAGGTCAATGTCACCGAGATCGAAGGCCAGGGGGGCAGCGGAGGAGGGCGTGAGGGTGAATGTTTCCCCGTCAAACGCGATCTGGCAGGGGCCGTGATTTTCGATCGCCCCGGGGAGATTCTGCAGCTCGAAGTGGCCGGAAAATGTGGGCATGGAAGATCAACCGACCTTGTTGCCACACTCGGGACAGAACTTGGAGCCTGCCTCAAACTTGGTGCCGCAGCGGGTGCACTCGTTCTTGGGGCGAAGCGGCTTGCCGCACTCCGGACAGAACTTGGCGCCCTGGGTGCGCGCGCCGCAACTGGGACAGAGGGCCGCGGCTTCACTGGTCAGATCCATATCCTTGGTCAGGTCCTTTTCCCGGACCTTTTGCTGAATCTGCTCGACGGTGGCCTGAGCCTGCGCGGCCGCCACTTCTGTCTCGACGTCCGGCGCGCAGCTGTAACAGAGGCCGCGCTTAGCGTTCCAGCACATCGTCAGGCAGGCCCACCTGGAACACTTCGGACACTGGCGGAAATGAGGCTTGGCCTCTTCGACCGCCTCTTGAAAGGCGCGGTCGTGCGCCGGACCGGCAACGGCGCGTTGAATCTCGTAGGAGCTGGAACTGGCGCGCCCAAGAACCCCACCGAAAAAACTGCCCGCAGCCTGCAGCGCGCTGGCGGCGATTCCGGTCATGGAAGCCTTGAACTCCGACATGAAACCGTTGCCGCACCGATCACAAAAAAACTCAAATTGGTAGCCTTTGTCGGTGGAGTGATCGGAGTGGTTCTTCGTGAATTGAATGAGGCCCATGCGGTGTCTCCTGTCGGGCGGTGCGAGCAGGGGATTGTAGCGCAGCAAAGGAGTATAATCCAAGTGGAACGGATTTGCGGCGGTCCAACTTCGGGTTGGCGAGCAAGGCGAACTGAAGAACGAACCGCACTGGCAAAGAAATTGCTCAGTGTCAAGCGGAGGCGGTCTGTTGACACCCGAAAGGTTAGTGTGCCGAAGGAGGGTGGTCACGAACAGCCGCCGCAGGAGGCCGTATGCGAAGGCGATTACTTGTTTGGCCCCTGATTTTGATGTTTCTTGCGGGCATTTGCTGGGCGCAGGAGAGCGAAAAAAAACAAAAGGGAGGGGAAAAAACCCCAGCGGCAGGACAGGCCGATGAGCCCCAGCCGGCCCATGATTTCAAGCTGACTGAGGAAGACAAGGCGCGTAAGAACCCCCAGAAATTCACCACCGTCTCGGTGGAGCGGGGCAAAAAGATCTATGCGACGCAATGCGCCGTCTGCCATGGTGAAAAGGGCGACGGGAAGGGCGATCTGGCCAGTGAAATGAAGACCAAGATCCCTGATTTCACGGATCCGGCGGTCCTTGAAAAGTACACCGACGGCGAGATATTTGCCATGATCGGAAACGGGTCTTTCCCCATGCCCGGCCAAGGCGAAAGGTTAAAGGACTTTCGTAAGTGGCAGCTTGTCAACTATTTGAGGTCTTTGTCGGGGAAGGTTCCGGAGAAATCAACAGGGAAGGAACCGGAAGAAGGAATCATCCTGATCCCACAGTAGGCTGCCGGGCGGGCCCCGGCGACATGCATGTGGCGGCCGGGGCGCAGTTCGTTGCGCCTAGTGGGTTGCCAGCTTCCTTGCCATGGTCAGGAGCATCTGGCGATCCGACTCGGTAATGTGGCCGAGCAGCGTTCGGAATTTCAAGAGGAACCGGGCGTCCAGACTTTCCTGACTGTCGCCTTCGGCCAATTCTTCCAAAGACTTAGCGACCCCGGGCTCCCGCAAGGGTGCTGCTTCGCTGCCAGGATAAAAAAGCTCGTAAACCGGAATATCCAGCGCCAGCGCAAACTTCTCGATGGTTTCGAGGGAGGGAACCGTATGGCCATTCTCGACGCGCGAGGTGTAGCAGCGCAGCAATCCTGTGGCGCGCTCGATGTCGCCCTGAGAAAGACCCTTCCGGTGGCGAATTTCTCGAATCCTGGCTCCAATGCTCATTGCCTTTCCTCCCTGCTTGGGCTTCCTTCCGGGTTTACCAGTTGGTTGCTTCATGACGTCATTTTCCATGGGCATATCCAACGGAACAATGGCACTCCAGTGCCAGACGAGTAGGCTGGTAGTGCCAATGCGGCAAAGGGATAGGCGGGGTGGAAATGCCGCCCGCGGCTGGGGCGAAGCCCCGGCAGGCGACGGGCGAAGTGCGGTGTCTCGTCCTTAAAGCACCATGGTCAGCAGCGCCATGCGGACATAGAGGCCGTTTTGCGCCTGGCGGAAGTAGCCGGCGCGCGGGTCGGCGTCAACTTCCATGGTGATCTCCTCCAATCGGGGAAGCGGATGCATGATGATCGACTTGGGCCCCATCCTGGCCAGGCTATCGGCTGTAATGATGTAGATGCCCCGGCATTTTTCGTAATCCTCGATGCGGTCGCCGAATCGCTCTTTTTGAATTCGGGTTTGATAGACGACGTCCACTTCCGGGAGAACCTTGTCCAGGGATGTTTCTTCAATGTAGTGCACCTTCCGCTCATTCAGATGCTCGAGAATATCGTTCTTCATCTTGAGCAGGGGCGGGGCCACGAAGTACATGGTGACATCCTGGAACTTGCTCAGCAGATAAGCCAGCGAGCGGACAGTCCGGCCATTGGCCAGGTCGCCTACCATGGCGATGCGCAGGCCATCGATCTTCCCGATTTCCTTGCGGATGGTATAGAGGTCCAGCAAAGCTTGCGTGGGGTGCTGGCCCGCCCCGTCGCCGGCGTTGATGATCGGGATGCGGCTGACGCTGGCCGCGCGCCGCGCCGCCCCCACTTCCTTGTGGCGCAACACGATGACATCGGCGTAGCCGTTCAAGATGCGGATGGTGTCTTCCAGAGTTTCTCCCTTGGCGACGGAGGAGAATTCCGCCGCGTTTTCCGTGGAGATGACGTGACCGCCCAGCCGCAGCATGGCAGTTTCAAAGGAGAATCGGGTCCGGGTGGAAGGTTCGTAAAAGAGCGTGGACATGATGCGATTGCGATAATCGGTGATACCGCCCTGGGCCACCACCTGCTCCATCTTCGCTGCGGTGGAAAGGACGTGCAGCATCATCGGAACATCGAACTGCTGGGCTTCAATGATGTGGTGCAGTTTCACGGGACTCCTTTGAGGTTCCCATGGCAGGAACCAGTTTGAAAATGAGTGCCGACGAGGTCACTTGGGGTCGCCAGCGAAGATACTCCGAGCCGCGACCCTGCGTCAACCCGGTAGCCGCCCTCGCGGACCTTGTGAAGTATCCAGCGCGCGATGGGAGATTCGCTTGATTTCCCGAGGAAGGGAATCTATTCTTTCGGGGCACTTTGAATTGGGGCACTTTGGGGATCCACAGACATGGCCAACGAACGCCGCCGGCGCACCGAGCGTCTCTTCCTCCGCTACCCTCTGCGAGTTGAGGGGTTTGATTCCCAGGGAAAGAAGTTCGAGGAATCAACCCACACGATTGTGGTCAATCGTCACGGCGGACGCGTTTTGCTCAAGGCCGTTCTGACGCCCGGTCAGACGGTGAAGGTGATCCATGCGGTCAGCGGGCGCGCCGCGGATTTCCGCGTGGTGGGATTGGCGGGCGCGCCGACACCCGCCGGCGGTGAGTGGGGAATGGAATGCCGCGACGACACCGTAAATTTCTGGGGCATTACTTTCCCGCCGATGGATGAAAGCGCGGATTCCTCCAGCGCGCTGCTGGAATGCAGCCAATGCCACGACGTCGCTCTGACGGCATTCTCCATGGTGGAGTATGACCTGCTC
The DNA here is from genome assembly GCA_964533045.1 of uncultured Acidobacteriota bacterium. Taxonomy (GTDB): domain Bacteria; phylum Acidobacteriota; class Terriglobia; order UBA7540; family UBA7540; genus JACQNR01. Next base: position 27,236 of record CAZHKT010000039.1, read on the forward strand.
GAGAACAATGCTTCTCTCGTGCGCGATTGCCATACCTGCCGGGAACAGACGAAGTGGGTTATGTCGCTGAACCCTACTCGCATTCCATCGGCGGACTCCGCGGGCGCTCCCGTGGGGTTCCCGCCTGAGAGCGGCCCGCCCGCCACAGCGGCGGGGGAGGGTCTCGATCCCCGGGCTCAAAGTATTCCTCTCCCCTTCGTAACGTACACCGAGAAGCGCCGCAGCCCTCGCGTCTCACTCCGTCTGCCTCTGCGCGTCCGGAACGCCAAGGATGCGACCGACCTCACCAAGAGCGAAAACATCTGC
>CAZHKT010000040.1:0-27000 GCA_964533045.1 uncultured Acidobacteriota bacterium
TCATTTCTGGGTAACGGAAACGCGCTTCGGCAACGCCACGGCCGATGGAACGGCCATTTCCGAACCGGCACCCACGCGCGAACAGCAACGCATGTGGTGCCTGCAATCCTCGGCGCTGGGCGGAGCCATGCTGATGGTCTGGAGCGGCAACCGCTGGCGCGGCGGGCCGTGGCCGCACTGGGGCGGATTGTTCGATTGGTCGGGCGAGCCCGAGGTGGATTTCGACTGGGCCGTCGAGCTGGGAGAATTCTACTCGAAATGGGGCAAGCGGCTCATCGAAAGCCCAGTGGCGGCGCGCGCCGCCGTGCTCACTGACTTCGAGCAGCGACTGGCGCTGCAAATCTTCCCGCACCATCCCGGCAGTCTGAAAACCGTCGCCGAAACCTTCGACATGCTGCACCGGCTGGGAGTCGGTGCGGACAGCGTCACGGTCAGGCAAGCGACAAACCCCGCCAGCCTTCAAAAATATCCGCTCGTGGTTATTCCTGCGGCCACGGCGCTCGACGGGCCGGAAATCACCGCCGCGCTCGAGGTCTACGTCCGCAAAGGGGGCAAACTGGTCATCCTGCCCTTCACTTCTTATCAGGACGCGGACGGTGTGTTTCGCGCCGACGGCTTTGGCGCGAATTTGAGCAGCCTGACTGGAACGCTGGTGCGGACGGTTCGGCGTGTGCGTTCGCTCGGCGCGGACGGCGCTGAATTGCCGCGCGTGCATTGGGCCGGCGCGTCCGATTCAAGCTGGGCCAAGACCCTTGGACCTGCATCGGCCGTCGGCCTGGGCGGATATTGCGAATTGATGGAAGTGAAGCCGGAGGCCCAGGTCCTGGCTCGCTTTGCGAGCGGCGAGAAGTATTTGAACGGGCAGCCCGCCGCCACCGTTCGAAAGCTCGGCGACGGCATGGTGTTCCGCCTGGCCTTCTGGCCGGACGATGACGCGCTGCTGCGCCTCTACTCGAATCTGCTCGGTGGAGCGGGCGCGCCGTTGGAGTCTTGGTTGCCGAAGGGCGTGCTCGCCGTGCCACGCGCCGATGGCAGCCTGTTCGTGGCGAACACCGGCGAGAAGTCCCTCACGGTGCGATTGACCCGCCCCGCCACCGATCGCATTTCGGGCGAGAAGTTTTCGAACCAGTTCACGCTCGGGGCTTTCGGGGTGGTCTGGCTGGAGTAACGCCGGGCTTGAGCCCAGCATTTGCGCGTGCCGGCCTAAAGGCCGGCGCTACGTCGGCAGGGCAACGGCGGGGACGCCGCCGCTACAGAGCACCGTGATTCACAGAGCCGCGCCACAGCCGCCGGCGATGGCGCCGATGACGAGGAACGGTTCGGTGCCGCTGGCGACGGCTTCGGGAAGGGGCGCGTCGGGAAGTTCATGACTCAGATCTTCCTCGCAGGCAAAGAACCGAATGAACGCCCGGCGTTCTTTCGTAACGTGGTGGCGAATCGTTCCGCACAGCACCGGATATCGCGCCTCGAGCGCGTCCAGCACCGAGCGCTGCGTCACCGGGCCCGACACTTCCAGCTCGATCTCGCCCGCGACTTTCGCCAGGGTGCGCAGATGGGTTGGAATGACGACTCGGATCATCTTCATTTACGCGCTGACTAGAACCTTGAACCCGCCGTAGCCCATGCGTTTTACATCGAAGGGCATCGGGTCCACCATGCCAGGATGAAGGCGCGGGTCCTTCATGACTTTGGCGTTGACACGGTCGCGATGGGCGCGCGACTTGTACACGATGTACGAGAACACCACCGTCTCTCCCGCCTTGACCTTGAGAATGCGTGTAAACGGAACTCCGAATTTCACCTTCAGGTCATCACCCAGGCACTCCTTGTAGTCAAGAGCACCGTGGTCCCTCCAGACTTTCCCCGCCACCCGCGCCATGCGCCGGTAGGCGGTCAGATTCTTCTTCGGAACAGGTAGCAGGAATCCATCCACGTACGCCATAGGAGTTCTCCTTATGCCAAAGTTTGGACTTCAACCGAAAGGACGGCGGGCAGGTCACGCACGATGGGAGCCCAGGTGTCGCCCGCGTCAGCGGAGCAATAGACCTGGCCGCCGGTGGTGCCAAAGTAGACGCCGCACTGGTCGAGCGAATCCACCGCCATGGCGTCGCGCAGTACGTTGACGTAGCAATCGCGCTGGGGCAGGCCCTGGGTGAGCGCCTCCCACTCGTTGCCGCCCGTGCGGCTGCGATAGACGCGCAGCTTCCCCTCGTGCACAAAGTGCTCGCCGTCGCTCGTGATGGGAATGACGTAGATGGTTTCGGGCTCGTGGGCGTGCACGTCGATGACGAAGCCGAAGTCGGTGGGTAGGTTGCCGCTGATCTCATGCCAGCTGTCGCCCGCGTCGTCCGAACGCATCACATCCCAGTGCTTCTGCATGAACAGCGTGCCGGGCTCCGAGCCGTGCAGCGCGATGCGGTGCACGCAGTGGCCGACCTCGGCATCGGGGTCGGGGATGTACTGCGATTTCAGGCCGCGGTTAATCGGTTTCCAGGATTTCCCTCCGTCATCCGTGCGGAAGGCCCCCGCCGATGAAATGGCGACGTACATTCGTTGAGTGTTTTTCGGATCAAGGAGAATGGTATGGAGGCACAAGCCGCCCGCGCCCGGCTGCCACCGGGGGCCGGTGCCGTGGCCGCGCAATCCGGAGAGTTCGTGCCAGGTGGTCGCGCCGTCGGTCGAGCGGAAGATGGCGGCGTCCTCGACCCCGGCATAAACCGTATCGGGATCACTGAGCGATGGTTCCAGGTGCCAGACGCGCTTGAATTCCCAGGGATGCTGCGTGCCGTCGTAAAACTGGTGCGTGGTCAGAGGCTTTCCGGTCTCAGCGGACGTGTCGTAGGCAAACTTGTTGCTCTGGCCCGCCGGCAACTCGCCGGGCTGCGGCATCTTTTCGCCGCCTGGCGTCTCCCAGGTTTTGCCGCCGTCGCTCGACCGCTGAATAATCTGCCCGAACCAACCGCTGGTCTGCGAGGCATAAATCCGGCTGGGGTCAGCCGGCGAACCCTTCATGTGATAGATTTCCCAGCCCGCGAAATGAGGCCCGCTGACTTCCCAGTTCTTGCGCTTGCCGTCCGAGGTTAGAATGAAGGCTCCCTTGCGAGTTCCCACCAGCACACGCACACTGCTCATTGGCTCCTCCGTGAATTGGGAGAAACTTCAGCCCGATTTGTCATTTTTGCCCTGCGGCCGGTCTCCCGGCCTCTTGCTCTTTACTTAGGAGCATTCTATAACTTCTATTCAGAATCAAGGGCAAATTCTAAATTGGGATTGCGCAGAGCCGGAGGCAGACCGAATGAACAAGCGGCAGTTTCTCAAATCTTCAGGTGTCCTCCTGGGGGGAAGCATGCTGGCGCGGCTGGGAGCCGGCGCAGAGCAAGCCGAGGCGCGCAAGAACTGGGCCGGGAACCTGACTTATCAGGCCGGACGGTTGCACGAGCCCCGCACTGTAGAAGAAGTTCAGGCCCTGGTAAGAGGGGCGCTCAAGGTGAAGGCGCTCGGCTCGCGCCACTCCTTCAACCGCATCGCCGACAGCCCGGAAAGCCAGATCTCGCTCCGACACTTCGATCAGATTGAGTTGGACCCGAAGTCCCGCACCGTGACGACGGCGGCCGGCGTCACCTACGGCCAACTGGCGCTCTTTCTGGAATCGAAGGGTTATGCGTTGCATAACCTCGCATCGCTGCCGCACATTTCGGTGGCGGGCGCGTGCGCCACGGCCACACACGGCTCAGGCATGAAAAATGGCAACCTGGCGACCGCCGTCTCCAGCCTGGAACTCGTCACTGGCACGGGCGACGTTGTGCGCCTCTCGCGCGAAAAGGACGGGGAGCGTTTTCAGGGCGCGGTGGTCGGCCTAGGCGCGCTGGGCGTGGTGACGCGCGTGACGCTCGACGTGCAGCCAACCTTTAAGGTGCGGCAGCTCGTCTATCTCGACTTGCCCACGCGGCAACTCGAGAACCATTTGCCGGAGATCTTTTCCGCCGGGTACAGCGTCAGCCTGTTCACTGATTGGCAGCAGGAGCGCGTCAACCAAGTTTGGATCAAGCGGCGCGTGGACCAAGAAGAGTCGAGCGAGGTTGCGCCGGAGTTCTTCGGGGCCCGGCTGGCCACGCGCAAGATGCACCCGCTTGCGGAAATGCCGCCCGAAAATTGCACCGAGCAGCAAGGCATCGCCGGCCCGTGGTATGACCGCCTGCCGCACTTTCGCATCGGGTTCACGCCCAGCGCCGGAAACGAACTGCAGGCCGAGTATTTCGTCCCGCTCAGCAAGGCCTACGAGGCCATCCGCGCGGTCGAAACTCTGCGCGACCAACTGGCCCCCGTTCTGATGATTTCGGAACTCCGCACCATTGATGCCGATAAACTCTGGATGAGCACCGCCTATCATCAGCCGTCGCTCGCCATCCACTTCACCTGGAAGCCCGACGGGCCGAACGTGCAGAAGGTGCTTCCGCTGATCGAAGCGAAGCTCAAGCCGTTCGGCGCGAAGCCCCACTGGGGAAAACTCTTCACTATGCCGCCCGGCGAACTTCGCTCACGCTACGAGCGGCTGGCCGATTTTCGCAAGCTGGCGGAGGAATTGGATCCGAAGGGTAAATTCCGGAACGAATTTCTGAACACGCTGGTCCTGGCAAGCTGAGGAGCTTCCTACGTCAACGGCCCGATACGCTCAACCCCCAGGTAGGGACGCAAGGCATCGGGGATGACGACCGAGCCGTCGGCCTGCTGATAGTTTTCAATCAGCGCCAGCCAGGTGCGGCCCACGGCGAGGCCGCTGCCGTTCAGCGTGTGGACCAGTTCCGACTTGCCCGTGCCTCGCCGGAAACGGATGTTGGCGCGCCGCGCCTGGAACGCCTCAAAATTCGAGCACGATGAAATCTCCTTATACTCGCCGCTCGAAGGCAGCCAGACCTCGATATCGTAGGTTTTGGACGCGGCAAACCCCAGGTCAGCGGTGCACAGCACCACGACTCGGTAGGGCAGTTCTAGCCGCTGCAGGATGACCTCCGCGTCACGCGTCAGCGATTCCAGTTCGTCGTAGGAATTCTCCGGCAGCGCAAACTTGACCAGTTCCACTTTTTGAAACTGGTGCTGGCGAATGATACCGCGCACGTCCTTGCCGTAGGAGCCCGCTTCGCTGCGGAAGCACGGCGTCCACGCGCAATACTTGAGGGGAAGTTGCGCCGCATCGAGCGTCTCGTCGCGATGAAGATTGGTGACCGGAACTTCCGCGGTGGGGATCAGGTAGTACTTCCGGTCGGACAATTCGAGTTTGAAAAGGTCCTGCTCGAATTTGGGCAACTGGCCGGTGCCGTACAGGGTGTCGGCGTTGACGATGACCGGCGGCAAGACTTCCGTGTAGCCATGCTCGCGCGTGTGAACGTCGAGCATCAAGTTGGCGAGCGCGCGTTCCAACTTCGCGCCCAAGCCGAGGTAGACGGCAAAACGTGCTCCGGTGAGTTTCGCGGCTCGCTCGAAATCCAGAATGCCAAGTTGCGGCCCCAGGTCCCAGTGCGCCTTGGGTTCGAAATCGAACTGGCGCGGCTCGCCCCAGCGGCGGATTTCCTTGTTGTCGGCGGCGCTCCCGCCGACCGGCACACTCTCGTGCGGGACATTCGGGATTTCGCGCAGCAAGTTGCGAAGCTGCTCGTCAAGCGCCCTGGCCTTTTCGTCGAGCTGCTTGATCTCATCGCCCAGGAGGCGCATCTCGGCGATCAACGCCGAGGCATCCTGCTTCCGTTTCTTTAGGGTCGCGATCTCTTCCGAAACCTTGTTGCGCCACGCCTTGCCGCGCTCCGCCTCGACCAGGGACTTGCGCCGCTCCCGGTCGATCTGCTCGAAATCGTCGAGCATGCTGGCGAGACCGCGCTCCCGCATCTTCTGCTTCACCAGTTCCAGGTTGTCGCGAACAAATGCCAGGTCCAGCATAAGGGTTGAGTCCGGGCCGCTCAATGCTGGCGGACCGCCAACTCAGCTCATAGAGTAAGGTACGCCATGGCGCTACGCAAACAATTCCGGAAACGTCTTGCGGTAGATCGCCATGCCCATGGCGGCGTCCATCCCGATGGCATCCAGCGCGGCGACTTCTTCGTCGGTCGTGATTCCGCCCGCCGCGGTGATAGGCAGGTTCGTCACGGCGCGCAGGCTGCGGAAATACTCCATGTTCGTTCCTTGGAGCTTTCCCTCGCCATCGACGTAGGTCGAGAGAAACTCCGAACAGTAGGGCTCGAGTTGCGCGACGGCGTCTGCCGCTTTAAGTGGCAGCACGGTGCGCCAGCCGTGGATGGCGACATTTCCTCCCATGCTGTCCACCGCCATCATGATTCGCTCCCGCGGAACGGAAACCGCGAGGGCCCGGAGAAATTTCAAATCAATTCCATCGCCCGTGAACGCCGAACTCCCCACGATCACTTTCAGCGCACCCTGCGCCAGAACTTCCAGCGCGCGTTCAACGGATCGAATCCCGCCGCCCACGCGGCACGGTTTGCGGGCGCACAACTCGCGCACGATGGGAGCGTTCGCGCTGGCTGCAGGGCCGCTGATCGTCGCATCAAGGTCAATCACCTGAATCTGCGGAAAACCTGCGAACTTCTCCAGCACCGCCAGCGGGTCGGGAAGCTCCAGCTTCTTCTCGCGGCCCTGAACGAGCTGAACGACTTTGCCGCCCATCAGGTCGATGCAGGGAATGATCATGCCTTAAATCCTGACCGGCACGCCGCGCCCGCGCAGGAATTGCTTGAGGCTGCGCACCGTGTGCGTCTCAAAGTGAAAGATGGAGGCCGCCAGCGCCGCATCGGCCGCGCCGTGCAGAAAGACTTCCGCAAAATGTTCGGGACTTCCCGCGCCGCCGGAAGCAATCACGGGAATGGGCACGGCGCGCGAGATGGTGGCGGTGAGTTCGCAGTCGAATCCGGCCTGGGTGCCATCCGCGTCCATCGAAGTCAGCATGAACTCTCCCGCGCCCAGCGCCGCCGCTCGTTGTGCCCATTCCAGCGCGTCGATGCCGGTGGGCCGGCTGCCGCCGTAGGTCACAACTTCCCAGCGCGGCGAAGCCGCCTCGCGCACGCGCCGCGCATCAATCGCCACCACCACGGCCTGGCTGCCAAAGCGCGCCGCGAGTTCGGAAATGACCTGGGGATTCTCGACCGCGGCCGTGTTAATGGCAATCTTGTCCGACCCCGCGGAGAGCAATCGCCGCGCGTCCTCGACCGTGCGCACGCCGCCGCCCACGGTGAGCGGGATAAAGAGTTTGCGAGCCACGCGCGTCACCGTTTCCATCAGCGTGGCGCGCCCCTCGCGCGAGGCGGAAATATCGAGCATCACCAATTCATCCGCGCCGGCGCGGTTGTACGCCTCGGCCAGTTCGCCCGGATCGCCCGCGTCGCGCAGGTTCAGAAAGCGAATCCCCTTGACGACGCGGCCATCCTTGCAGTCAAGACACGGGATGATGCGTTTGGCAAACATACTAAAGTCTCAGGAAGTTCTTCAGCACCTGCAATCCCACATCCCCCGACTTTTCCGGATGGAACTGCACGGCATAGAGAGTGCCCTTTTCGATCCCGCTAGCGTAAGTCTCGCCATATTCGGTGAGGGCGACCGCCTCGGGAACAACCGGCGCGTAGTAGGAATGGCAGTAATAAACGAAGCTGCCGTCCGGAATGAAGTGAAACAGCCGGCTGCCGCGCCGCAATTGCAGCTGGTTCCAGCCGATTTGCGGAACTTTTTCAAGCTTCATGAACTTGAGCACGGTTCCCTGGAGGAATCCGAGGCCGGCGATGCCCGGCGCTTCATCGCTCTTTTCGTAGAGCGCCTGCAAGCCGAGGCAGATGCCAAGATAGGGCGTGCCTTCTTCCAGCTTCTTTCGGAGCGGCACCAGGAGGCCGCGCTCGGCCAAGGCCGTGAGCATCGAACCGAAATGGCCCTGTCCCGGCAGGATGATCTTGTCCGCACGCTCGAGGCGGGCGGCGTCGGCGGCGATTTCCGAGGGAAAGCCGAGATACTCCACGGCCTTCTGCACCGACCCCACGTTGCCGGCACCGTAGTCAACCAGCGCGATCACAGCAGTCCTTTCGTGGATGGCAATTGTCGCTTCAGCCGCGCATCGCGTGAACAGGCAAAGCGCAGCGCTCGCGCAAAGGCCTTGAACAACGCCTCGACGGCGTGATGGCTGGAGCGGCCGTACGCAACCTTCAGGTGAACGTTGGCTGCAGCGCTCGTGGCAAAGCCGTGAAAGAAATCTTCCAGCAATTCGGTTTGCAGGTCGCCGACCCGGCGCGACCGGATGGGCGCGTTCATCACCAGGTACGGCCGGCCGCTGAGATCGATGGCGGCGAGCGCCAGCGTCTCATCCATAGGCATCACGAAATAACCGGCGCGGTTGATGCCTTTTTTCGAACCCAGCGCCTCGCGCACCGCCTGACCGAGCCCGATTCCGACGTCTTCAACGGTGTGATGCTGGTCCACGTCGAGATCGCCGCGGGCGGTGAGTTCCAGATCGAATCCGCCGTGCCGCGTGAAAAGTTCCAGCATGTGATCGAGAAACCGAATGCCGGTCGAAATCTGGAAGCGGCCGCGGCCATCGATGGCCAGCTTGAGCTGGATGTCCGTTTCCGCCGTCTGGCGGTGGATCTTTGCCGTGCGTGGTTTCATGATGCCTCTCCGGGAGCGATAAGCCGGGCGCGGCGTCTCCTGGAAATCTCCATCAGGGGGCGCAGTACACTGAGTTCTCTCTTCAGGATCCTCATCTGCCCCGCCGTCCCCGCCGTGATGCGCAGGAAGCCGCGCAAGCGCGGATCGTAATTCCAGTCGCGCACCAAGATGCCCCGCGCCCGCAGGCGGCGCCCGATTTCGGGTGAGTTCGGGCCGAACTGGGCCAGGATGAAATTCGCCTTGCTGGGCACCACCGGAATCCCTTGCTGATGGAGCCAGTCCTGAAGCTTCTCGCGCTCCGCGCGCACTTGTGCTGCGAGGCGCAGCGCGTCATCGGCATGCGCGACCGCCGCGCACGCGCCCGTCAGGGCCAGCGTGTTTGCCGAGAAGGGATTCTGCCCGCGTCGCATCACGTCCGCCGTCTCCGCGTTGGCGATGATGCAACCCATGCGCAGCGCGGCGAGCCCGAACGCCTTGGAAAAGGTCCGCGTAACCATCAGGTTGGGATATCGCCGCAGCCAGGGAATGACGGTTTGGCCCGAGTACTCGTAATACGCCTCGTCCACCACGAAAGCGGTTTCGGGTGCGGCTTCCAGCATCACGCGCAAGTCGCGGCGTGGCACCATCGTACCCGTCGGGTTGTTGGGATTGGCCAACGCCACCCAGCGGACGCCATGTCGTAAGGCTTGCAGCAGGGACGGCAGCGGCAGCCTGAAGTCTTCATCGAAATAGACGCGCTCGGTGCGCCCTCCCGCCGCTTCGTGAAAGAACTGATAGATCGGAAATGTCGGGGCCGGCACCAGCAGGACATCGCCGGGTTCGACGAAGGTTTCACAAATCACCTTGATGGCATCGTCGGTGCCGTTGGTAAGCACGAGTTGCCCGGGCTTCACGCCGTAGTACGCCGCCAGTTTCTGGCGGGCGGCTTCGTACTCCGGGTAAGTCGCGAGGCGGTCCCGATCCAGCGCGCGCCGCAGCGCTCGCAGCACGGCCGGCGCGCAACCCACCGTGTTCTCATTAAAGTCAAGGCGCATCTTGCCGCCCCGGCCCTCGAGCGGCGGCCGGTACTTGTTCAGACGGTCGTAGGATGGGCGTGGTCGAAGCATAGAGAAGCTATCACCCGTCAGCTTTCAGCCTTCAGTGGCTGCGGCGGTCAAAGACCGCCGCTACAGCGTGAATCGCGTTTCCACCGAATGCGCGTGAGCTTTCAAACCCTCCGTGTTCGCGAGCGTGGTGATGGTTTGGCGCAAGCCCGCGAGTCCGGCGCGCGACAGCCGCTGCGTCGTGATGACTTTCACAAAGCTGGCCGCGCTCAAACCGCCGCTCAGTCGCGCTGCGCCGCCCGTGGGTAAGATGTGATTCGTTCCCGAAGCGTAATCGCCCGCGGCCACGGCGCTGTAGTCACCGAGAAAGACGGACCCCGCCGATTCGATCTGATCCAGATGCTTCGCCGCGTCTTCCAGCAACGTCAGGTGCTCCGGCGCCAAGCGGTTGACCAGTTGAATGGCCTCCACGAGATGGCGCGTGACGATGATCGCACCTTGACGCGCCAGGGCCTTTTCTGCCAAGGGAAGATTCAGGCTCATCAGAGTCCTTGCCATCGCCTGGGCCACCTTTCTGGCCAGTGACCGCGACGGCGTCACGAAGATGGCGACGGCGTCGGGATCGTGCTCGGCCTGGGCGACGAGATCAGCCGCAATCCATTCAGCGCGGCCGCGTCCGCCCGCGATGATCAGCTCCGAAGGCCCCGCTATAAAGTCAATGCCGCACTCGCCGGCTATCAATTTCTTGGCGGCGGCCACGTAGCGATTGCCGGGACCGACAATCTTGTCGGCGCGCGGCACGCTCCGTGTGCCCAACGCGAAGGCGGCGATGGCTTGCGCGCCACCCAGCCGGAAGATCCGCTTGATGCCGAGGAAGTCCGCGGTGACCAGCACGGCGGGCGCGGGTCGCGGCGAGGTGACCACCACTTCCTTCACGCCTGCAACCTGGGCGGGAATCACGCTCATCAACACCGTCGAGGGCAACGGGAAGCGCCCGCCGGGAACGTAGCATGCGACGCGTTCGAGCGGCCGCACGATCTGTCCCACCGCCACGCCGGGCGTTGTCGCGCCACCCCACGCGCGCGGAAGTTGTCGTTTCGCCACGCTGCGGATGTTGCGCGCCGCTGTGCGCAACGCCGCAAGGAATCCCCCGGGAACTTGCTCGTAGGCTGCTTCGATCTCCTTCCGGCTGACTTCAAAGCCGCACTGGTCCAAATCCAGCCCATCAAACTTCTTGGCGTAGCGAATGAGCGCGCGATCGCCCTGGCGGCGCACGCCGGCGAGAATGCGCCGCGCGACGCGCTCCGCCTCGGCGAGGCTCGCTGCCCGTGCGCTTTCCAGCCGCGCCAAGCGTTGCTTGTCCGAGCTCTGGATGATCCGCAACATCTTCTTCTTCCAAGCGGTGAACAATGAGCCACCGGGCTGGGAGTTTCCTCTGTGCCTCGTTCCGCGTTCCTCCGGCGTCGTGGGTCCCTACAGTACGATCTTGTTGAGCGGATACTCCACGATTCCCTGGGCGTTGGCCGCCTTCAGGCGCGGGATGATTTCGCGCACCGTCTTTTCCTCGATGATGGTGTTGACGGCCAGCCAGTCCTCATCACTCAGATGGGAAATGGTCGGCCGCTTGAGAGCCGGCAGAACCGCCAGGACCGCTGGCAGATCGTTCTTATGCACGTTGAGCATCAATCCGACTTTCCCCGAGGCCTCGATCGCGCCCTTGAGCAGCATGACGATATTTTCCATCTTGGCTCGCTTCCAGGCGTCGGCCCAGGCTGTCTTGTTGGCGATAAACTTGGTGTTTGATTCCAGCACCGTCTCGACGATGCGCAGCCCGTTGGCGCGCAGGGACGATCCGGTCTCGGTCACTTCCACGATGGCGTCGGCCAGCACGGGCGGTTTGACTTCCGTGGCGCCCCAGGAGAATTCCACTTTCGCCTTCACGCCGTTGCGCGCCAGGTAGCTCGCCGTAACCTTCACCAGTTCGGTGGCGATGGTCTTGCCTTGCAGGTCTAGCACGCTTTGGACGGCGGATTTCTCCGGCACGGCCAGCACCCAGCGGACTTTGCCGAACGTCTGCTTGGCGTAGATGAGGTCGGCGATATCAACGACGTCCGCCTCGTTCTCGAGAATCCAGTCGGTGCCGGTCAGACCCGCGTCCAGAACCCCGTCTTCGACGTAGCGCGCCATTTCCTGGGCGCGGATCAGCATGCACTCCACCTGCTCGTCGTCAATGGAGGGGAAATAGGAGCGCGAACTGAGCTTGATTTCAAACCCCGCGCGCCGGAACAACTCCAGCGTCGCATCCTGCAAACTTCCCTTGGGCAGCCCCAATTTCAACTTCATGTCTGGCTCTCCTTTTTCCCTTCACCGTAAACTTCATTGGGATCGAACTCGCGCTTCAGGATGATTTCCTCACCCTTCGAGGTGAGTTTGCGGAAGAAGCACGACTTGTAACCCATGTGGCAGCAGCCGGGCCCGGAAAGGTGCGCCTGAATCAGCAGCGCGTCCTGGTCGCAATCGATGCGCACTTCATGCACCTTCAGGCGATGGCCCGAGGTCTCGCCCTTCGTCCAAAGCTTTTTGCGGCTGCGGCTGTAGAAGGTGACGTAGCCGCTTTCCAGTGTCCTGACCAGCGCGTCTTCATTCATGTAGCCGAGCATGAGCACCTTGCCGCTGTGATGATCCTGAACAATAGCCGGAATCAGGCCATCGGCGTATTGGAGTTCCATTGTCTGCCCCTTTCGAGACCCGCCCGCAGGCCCCTGCCGCGGGCGCGAAAACAAAAGGCCCGCTGCGGTGATGTGTCAGCGGGCCTTCGATGGATTTCCGTTCAGTCTGGATAATCGAAACGCCTACCGACACACCATCGCGTGGTGCGAATGGTGACGATGATGTGCCTGGTGGCGCAGCTTCATAAGAAAATTCAGCTTACTCGAGAACGCCGACGCTGTCAATAAATTTGACGGACGAGAACCGCCCGCCGACACGAAGCGCCGAGGGCGCGGCAGTCAGGCGGTCCGTGAATGAGTGTTGCCGCATCGAATTGGGGGGGGAGTGGAAATTGACGGCCCCTCTCCGCGTTGCTAAGATAGGAAACCAAGTTCTCGACAGGAGAAACCGCATTGGCCCACATCAGCCGCCACGAATTGAAACAGGACGAATTGCGCACCACCTATGAGGAGTTTGAGGATTTTGCCAAGCAGAACTGGCGTCAAATTGCCACCGTGGCGGGGATGATCGTGGTGGTGGCGGGGCTGGCCGTCGGGCTCAAGGCCTACCAGGCCCGCCGCGAGGCGGAGGCCAATGAGGCCTTGGGTGTGGCGCTCAAGTCGTTCCGGGCCTACGTCGGCGAGATGCCGCAGAGCGCCCTGATGCCGGGGCTCCAGACATTCCCCACCCAGCAGGAGAAGTACAAGAAAGCGCAGGAGCAATTCCAGGACGTGATCAGCCGGTTCGCTTCCACTCCGGAGCCGGCGGCGGTGGCCGTGGCACGCCTGCATGTGGGGCTCTGCCAGTCCTCGCTGGGCGATTCCGCCGCGGCCATCACGACGCTGGAGGAATCGGCGCGCGCTTCGGACCCGAACATCGCGTCGCTCGCGCAATTTGCGCTGGCCGGCGAATACGCCAAGATCGGCAAGACCGCCGACGCGGCACGAATCTACCAGCAGTTGGCCGCCAAGCCCACGGCCGTCGTTCCCGAATCCGCCGCCCGTCTGGCGCTCGCCGATCTCTATCGCGCGAGCGACCCCAAGAAGGCGCGCGAGATCTACCAGCAGCTGGAAAAGCAGTACGCTGAGAGCACGACCATCGCCCAGGCCATCAAAGACAAGATCGCCACCCTGCCTCAATAGCGGGGTCGCGGGCACGGATCGGCGGCGGACTTCGCCCGCGGCCTTTTTGCGTCAAGCGATCATGGAGCGCGAAACGCTCGAAACCGATGTGCTGATTGTGGGCGCAGGCCCCGCCGGCCTCAGTTGCGCCCTCCGCCTGGCGCAATTGCTCCAGTCACAAACCTCCTCCCCGCTCAGCGCGGAGAATATCTTCGTCATCGAGAAGGCGGAAGAGGTCGGCGCGCACAGTTTGTCCGGCGCCGTGCTTGATCCGCGCGCGCTGAGCGAATTGATCCCCGATTTCGAAAAGCAGGGTGCGCCGCTGGATGCGCCGGTCAGCGCCGATTCCGTTCTCTACCTCACCCGGAGAGGCGCCTGGAGGCTGCCCGTCACCCCCCCAGCATTGCGGAATCATGGCAACTACGTGGTCTCGATCAATAAGCTGGTGCGGTGGCTGGGCGGGCTGGCGGAGAGGTCGGGTGTAAACCTGCTGCCCGGCACCGCGGGGGCGGAAGTACTTTACGAGGGTGGTCGCGTGACCGGCGTCCGCACCGACGACAAGGGAGTGGATCGCCAGGGAAAGCCCAAGTCGAATTTCCAGCCCGGCTACAATTTGCGCGCCAAGGTCACGGTGTTTGCCGAAGGCCCGCGGGGATCTCTCACCAAGGACCTGGTGGCGCGGCTGAAGCTGGACGAAGGCGCCAATCCGCAGGTGTACACGGTGGGCGTCAAGGAACTCTGGGAAGTCCCTGCGGGCCGCCTGGCGCGGGGCGAAGTCCTTCACACCGCGGGATGGCCGCTCCCTTCGCGGCAATTTGGCGGCGGGTTCATCTACGCGCTTTCCGAAACGGCGATTTCCGTGGGCCTGGTCATGGGACTTGACAACGAGGACTCCCGTTTCGATCCCCACGAAGTCTTCCAGCGATTCAAGACGCATCCTTGGGTCAGGAGATTGCTCGACGGGGGCAAGCTGACTCGCTACGGCGCGAAGACCATCCCCGAGGGTGGTTACTTTTCCATCCCCCGCACCTCGACGGACGGCGGGCTGATCATCGGCGACTCCGCAGGATTCCTTAATGCGCAGCGCCTCAAAGGCATTCACCTGGCGATGAAGAGCGGCATGCTGGCGGCAGACGTGATCTTGGAAGCGCTCTCGAAAAATGATACCTCCGCCGCGGCACTCGGCGCCTTCGATGCCAGGTGGCAGTCGAGTTGGATCCACGACGAACTCTGGAAGGTGCGCAATTTCCACCAGGCTTTCGATGGCGGATTTTGGAGAGGCCTGTGCCACGCCGCCTTGCAGCAAATGACGGGCGGCCGCGGCGTGCACGCACGCTACCCGACTCACGCCGGCCACGCGCGCATGAAGCGCCTGTCAGACCTTCCGAGGCCGGCGGGGGAACCATTCAAAGCAGACGGAAAACTCACCTTCGACAAGCTTTCGGACGTCTATCATTCCGCCACGCATCACGAAGAAGATCAGCCCTCGCACCTGCGCATCGCGGATTTCAGTATCTGCAACGACCGCTGCGCGCGCGAATACGGCAATCCCTGTCAGTATTTCTGCCCCGCCGCCGTCTATGAGATGGAAGAGGCGCCGGGGGGCGCAGGGAAAAGACTCAAGCTGAATCCGTCGAATTGTGTGCACTGTAAGACCTGCGACATTGCCGACCCTTATCAGATCATCACCTGGGTTCCGCCCGAAGGGGGCGGCGGACCGCACTACGATGGCATGTAGCGCTTGCGAGGCGGTGTCATGATTGCTAATTTGGGTGTACCGGCGGCTTTCCCGCCGTCCGGGGAGAGGTTGGCGAAGCCGGTCTGAAGCGCCGCACGACCCCCTGAGGAACCGCATGCGCGACGATCCTACAACCGCGCTGGAAGAACCGAAGCCGGCAACCGGGAAACCCAAGCCGCTGGCCGGGCTCGACGGGAACCTGCGCGCTTTCTCGCTCTGGCAGCGCCTCCAAATCCACCTGATCAGCTGGGTGGGTACGGCCGCCGTGGGTCTGATCGGCCGGTCACTGCGCTTCGAATATTACGGCTGGGAGCACTTTGAGGCTGCGCAGAAACTGGGCGGGCCGCTCATCTTCACCTTTTGGCACGAGCACATTTTTACTTCCACCTGGGTCTGGCGCCATCGGCGTATCGTCGTGATGAGCGGCCTGACGTTCGATTCCCAGTACACCGCACGCACCATCAAACGTTTCGGGTTCGACGTGGCACGCGGATCGAGTTCAAAGGGCGGGAAACGGGCCCTGATCGAAATGATCCGGCGCGTCCGCGCCGGGGAGAACGCCGCCTTCTCCATCGACGGGCCGCGCGGCCCGCGCTACGTCGCCAAGCCCGGCTCCGTGTTCCTTTCCAAATCCACCGGCGCGGCCGTCCTCTGCTTCCAGATCGCGCTCGAAAAGCGCATCGTCCTGCGCAAGAGCTGGGACCAGACGCAGATACCCTTGCCCTTCAGCCGCGCCGCCGTCTTCATCGCTCCGCCCATCCTGGTCCCCGCCGAAGCCAGCGAGGAAGAACAAACCGTGTATCAGCAGAAAGTCCAGCAGACCCTCGACGAGTTGCACCGGCGCGGCGAGCAATGGCGGGAAGATCTTCTGGCGAAAAGATCGAAAAGCGAAAAGCGAAATTAGAAACGGCTTCCCGTTTCGAATGTCCGGTTGCTTTCCTCCGCGGCGAGTCGCCGGAGCTTCGAGAAGATCTCGGTCACCTGCCTGCGAGTTGATTCCAGGTCCCCCGAACAATTGATGAGGAAGTCGGCGCGGCGGCGTTTTTCTTCGGCGGGCATTTGAGCAGCGATCCGCCGTTCCGCCTGTTCGCGCGTCAGCCCCATGCGGGCCATCAGGCGTTCCACCTGCTGGTCCGGGCGGCACCACACCACGATGATCTTGCGGAAGCGGTCGGCAAAACCCGCCTCGTAGAGCAGTGCGGCGTCCACAATCACGATGGCTTTCGAGTCAGCCAGCAAGAACCCCTCGGCCAGCTGCTCGATCCGCTCCATGACGCGCGGGTGGACGATCGCATTCAGCTTCTTCAGTTTTTCCGGGTCTGCGAAAACGATGGCGGCGAGCCGGCGGCGGTCAAGCTCACCCTGGTCGTCGAGAATTTCGAATCCGAATTCACGAACGATCTCGTGATAGACAGGGTGCGGGGGCCGCACCAGCTCGCGCGCCACGCGGTCGGCGTCGATCACCCGCGCCCCAAGTTCCGCAAACATCGCCGCCGCCGTGCTTTTGCCCGATCCGGCGCCGCCGGTCAACCCGAAGGTGCGCATCAAGAAATTCATTGAGGCAAGTGACGAGTGACAAGTGGCGAGCGAAGCCGGACTCGCCACTCGTCACAGTTCTTATCCCCGCCGGTCGCGCGCCGCCTTGACGGTGTTGACCATCAGCATGGTAATGGTGAGCGGTCCCACGCCACCAGGAACCGGCGTGTACGCGCCGGCCTTCTCCATGGCGTCTTCGGGCTGGCAATCGCCAATCAGCACCTGGCCCTTGGCTTCAAGTTTCTTCAGGGCCTCGGTCGGGTCGTGATAGATCTTCTTCACTTCTTCCGGCGTCTTGAGGACGTTCTGGCCCACGTCGATGACCACCGCGCCGGGCTTGATGAAATCGCCCGTGACCATGGCAGCCTTGCCGATGGCGGCAACCAGGATATCGGCCTCGCGCGCGACGGCCGGAAGGTCGCGCGTCCTCGAGTGGCAGATGGTGATGGTGGCGTGCTCGTGCATCATCAGCATGGCGGTGGGCTTGCCCACGATGTCGCTGCGACCGACCACCACGGCGCGCGCCCCCTTGAGCGGCGTGCCGCTGCGCTTGATGATTTCCATCACGCCCGCCGGAGTGCACGGCACCAGGCCCGGACGCCCGCTCACCAGATACCCGATGTTGACGGGGTGGAATCCATCCACGTCTTTGGCGGGGCTGACGGCTTCGAGAACCTTCTTGGAGTCAATCTGGGGGGGCAGTGGCAGCTGGACCAGGATCCCGTCGATATCGTCCCGCTTGTTCAGCTGGTCGATGAGAGCGAGCATTTCCTCGGTGGTGCTGGTCGCCGGCGGCGTGATCTTTTCGCTGAACAGTCCCAGGGATTCGCAGGTTTTTACTTTGCTGCGAACGTAAATCTGCGAAGCCGGGTTGTCGCCCACCAGCACAGCAGCCAGCCCGGGAACAATTCCTCTGCGCTTCAACGAATCGATTTCGGCGCGAAGCTCGGCCAGGATTTCGTCGCGAATCTTATTGCCATCAAGAATGCGTGCAGCCATTGGGAGTCTCCTTAAAGTAGTATGAAAACGAATGATTCTAGCACATTCGGGCATTCGGATTGCGCGATTTGGCGTCCTCAGCAGCCCACCCACCGTCCGATTGGAAGGTGGCGGGGAAATCATTTATAATGAACCGGAACGACGCAGGGCGGTCCGTCCCGCGCATCCCCTGGGCATGAACCGTGTCAAAGGATGGTGAACCTTGGCTGAATCTGTCGCGACGCCGGTTGCCGAGAGCAAGACTTTGCTGGGCATCCACGAGATCATGCGCTTCCTGCCGCACCGCTACCCTTTCCTGCTGGTGGACAGGATCGTGGAACTGGAACCTGAGAAGCGCGTGGTAGGCCTGAAGAACGTCACCATCAACGAGCCGTTCTTTCCCGGGCATTTTCCGGGAGCGCCGGTGATGCCGGGCGTCCTGATCGTGGAAGCCATGGCCCAGGTGGCCGCGGTCATGGTCTACCGGGACATGCCCGACAAGGAGAAGCGGCTTATCTACTTCACCGGCATCGAGAGTGCCAAATTTCGGCGGCCGGTGCTGCCCGGCGATCAGCTGCGCATTGAAGTCGAACTCATCTCACGGCGCTCCAGCTTCGGCAAGGGGCAAGGAAAAGCCTTTGTGGACGGAAAGCTGGCCGCGGAAGCGGTCATCACGTTCGCCATCGCCGATCATCCGGGTCATGCCACAAAATGAAAGTCCATCCGACCGCGATCATCCATCCCCAAGCCCGGATTTCCCCGACGGCGTCCGTCGGGCCTTTCTCGATCATCGGGGCCGAAGTGGAAATCGGCGACGACACCGAGATTATGTCCCATGTCGTCGTCCAAGGTCCGACGCGCATCGGCAAGGGCAACCGGATCTTCCCTTACGCGGCGGTGGGTTTCGACTGCCAGGACCTGAAATTCAAGGGCGAAACCACGCAGCTCGAAATCGGCGACCACAACATCATTCGCGAATTTGTCACGCTGCATCGCGGCACGGCGGTGGGCGGCGGCGTCACCAGGATGGGGAGTCACAATTTCCTGATGGCCTACGTGCACATCGCCCACGACTGCAAACTGGGCAGCCACATCATCATGGCCAACGGCGCCTCGCTCGCCGGACACGTCGAAGTGCAGGATTACGCGCTGGTCGGCGCCTTTTGCCTGATCCACCAAGGCTGCCGCATCGGATCGTATGCTTACCTGGGAAGCGCCAGCCTGATCAACAAGGACGTGCTGCCTTACGCCAAGACCAGTTGCTCCCGCGAGGCCGGCATTTACGGAGCCAACCGCATCGGGCTCGAACGGCGCGGGCTGGCGCGCGAGGACATGGATGAACTCGATCAAGCCTTGCGGCTCCTTTCGCGGTCTAAACTGAACACCACCCAGGCCCTGGAAGCTATCGCGGCTCGGAAATTCCAGTCGCCTCACGTGCAAGCCCTCGTCGAGTTCATCAAGACCTCCGAGCGCGGCGTCGTCAAATGATCGAAAATCGCAGCAGGCGCGCTTTTCCGATTTCGATTTTCGAATTTCGGTTTTCCAATGAGTGCTCCCACCCACAAAGCGAGCCGTTACGCGGTGATTGCCGGCAATGGCAGCTTCCCCTTTCTCGTGCTGGACGCGGCACGCGACCAAGGGCTTGACCCGCTGGTTGTCGCCATTCGGGAAGAGACCTTCCCCGAGATTGCCCAAAAGACATCCCAACTCCACTGGCTGAGCCTGGGAGAGGTTTCCAAGCTCCTGGAGCTGCTTGCGGCCGAGAAGATCGAGAAAGTCGTTCTCGCCGGGCAGGTCAAACACGCCCAGATCTTCAGTTCCATCCAGCCCGACGGACTGCTGAGCCGCGCTCTGGCCGGGCTCCAGCGGCGGAACACCGACGCGCTCATCGGCGCTTTCGTCCGCATGCTGGAAGGCCGCGGCATTCGCGTGGTGGATTCCACGCTTTTTCTCAGGCCGCTGCTGGCCGACCTCGGCCCCATGACGCGGCGCGTGCCGGACGAAAGCGAGAGCTGCGACATCGCCTTCGGTCACGAAATGGCCAAGAAGATCGCCGGGCTCGACATTGGCCAGACGGTGGTGGTGGCGGAGCGCGCCGTGGTCGCCGTCGAAGCGATGGAAGGCACCGACCGGGCGATCGAGCGCGCCGCGACGCTCAGTAACGGAAGGCGTCTGGTGGTCGTCAAAGTCAGTAAGCCGAAGCAGGATATGCGTTTCGATGTGCCGGTGGTCGGCGCCAAGACCATCGAGGTGATGCAGCGCGCCCATGCGACGGCGCTCGCGGTGGACGCGGGAAAGACACTCCTGTTTGAGCGCGCGCGACTGCTGGAAGCGGCGGACGCGGCGGGTATCGCCGTCGTCGGCATGAAAGCGTAGGCCATGAGCCCCTCCCCTCTCCCCATTCCGGTGGCCGTCATCGGCGTCGGCGAGCACGGCAAGAAGCACGCCAGGGAATTCCAGCAGGTCCCCGGAGCTGAACTGGTGGGGGTGTATGACGTGCAGCCGGAAAAGGTCCAGTCCGTGGCCAGCGAATTGGGCATTCGTGCCTTTGCCAGCCTCGAGGAGGCGCTGGCGGCGGCGCGGGCGGTCAGCATCGTCATCCCCACAAGCGATCATGCCAACGTTGCGCGTCAGGCGATCGAGCGCGGCGTGGACGTGCTCCTGGAAAAACCCATTACGCGAACCGTCGAGGAGGCGGACGAGATTACGGCGCTTGCCGCGGCGCGCGGCTGTATTCTCCAGGTGGGGCACGTGGAGCGTTTCAATCCCGGCGTCGTGGCGGCCAAGGCAGTTACGCGCCAGCCGCTCTTTTTTGAAATCCACCGGCTGGGCGTGTTCAGCCCGCGCAGCCTGGACGTGGACGTCGTCTTCGATTTGATGATCCACGATCTCGACCTGGTGCTCTGGCTGTCGGGCGCCAACGTTCGCGACGTCCGAGCCGTCGGCCTTCCGGTGCTTTCCGACAAGGTGGATATTGCGAACGCTCGCGTGGAGTTCGAAAATGGGACGGTGGCCAATTTCACGGCCAGCCGCGTCAGCACGGAGCGGGTGCGCAAATTCCGGTTCTTCCAGCCCAGCGAATACGTTTCCATCGACTTCACCCGGCGCGACGTCCTGGTGCTGAGCGTCAACCGGCAAGGGGGTGGCCCGAAGATCGGTTTCCGCAAGCTGGAAACCCAGCCGGCCGAGCCGCTGCGGGCGGAACTTGCAGCTTTCGTCGAATCGGTCCGTGCCCGCACGGCGCCGCTCGTGGGCGGGGCCGAGGGCCGCGCCGCCCTAGCGCTAGCCGAGAGGGTCATGATCTGCATCGAACAACATGCGGCCCAAGTCGGCTACCCACTGGCGCGGTCGGCGGGTCAAATCGGAGAGCTTTAGCCGTTTGGGATTTGTGATTTTGGATCTTGGATTACAAGGATGGCAACCCATCGTGACCGGGGGCGGATGCGTGCCCCGATACCGGCAGGTCTGCATTCCGAATTTCCAATTTCCAGTTTCGCGTTCTTAATTTCTAGTTTCGTTCTTTCATCTTATGGAGCGAGAGCCCCAAATTCACCTTCTCCTGGAGCTGGAGAGCGAGGTGGCCCGCTGGCGCCGGCGGACGATGTTTCTGCTATCAGTGATTCTTCACGGGGTTCTGATTCTGATTCTGATCTTCTCACCCAGTCTCTATCGCCGGGGCGCCGACGCGCTGGGCATTCGTTTGGAGCCAGCCCCGGAGCGCGAAACTACGTTTCTCTTCATGCCGCCAGACCTGGAGTCCCGGTTGAAACCTCCGCCCGATACACCCATTCTCTCTGACAAGGACCGCCGTGCGCAGGGGAAATCTCCGGTCATTAACCCGCAGGGGATTCCGATGCCCTATTCACCGGGAAACACGCCGCTGCCGGAGATCGCGGGCGGCGTGCCGCCCAAACTGGAAGTGCCGCCGGTTCCCCCCTCGCCGCCGCCCGGCGAGGGGTTGGGGTCCCATCAACCGCCTCCGGCAGAGACGAACGAAGAGGCAAAATTGCAGCTCTATGATGTCCCGCAGCGCCCGGCCGGAGGAGGGCGATCGCCGCTCGAACTCTCCACGACCGGTCCGGGTGATTCGATTCGCCAGTCCCTGGAGGCCGCAGCACGCGGCCGCGCGGCCTCGGGCGCGGGGACGGGGCCCGGGGATTCGCCCGCGCAGTTTCGCAATTTCGACCCTAATTTCTCAACCGAAGCGCCGGTGATTCTTTCCGACACCCGCGGCGTGGATTTCGGCCCGTATCTGGCGCGTGTCGTATTCAACGTCCGGCGCAATTGGTATTCCATGATTCCGGTGTCGGCCAAGCTGGGGCAGAAGGGGCGCGTGGTCATCGTGTTCGAAATCCTAAAGGATGGATCCGTTCCCCAGATCCGACTGATTGCGGGGTCGGGCGCCGACCCTCTGGACCGGGCGGCGCTGGGTTCGATTCGCGTCTCGAACCCGTTCCCGCCGCTGCCGGTGGAATTTACGGGGGAGCACCTGGTGTTGCAGTTCACCTTCCTGTACAACATGTTGCTGGACCCATGACAAGTTGCAGCGGCGGCCTCCCCACCGGCGCGAAGACTGGACTCAACAGCGGCAGGGGGGACGCCGCCCCCAGACTGACGCATGGCTCGCCTTTCCAAGACGCAGTTGACCGGCAGTTTTCTGCTGCTGGCGGGGATTCTCTCACTTCTGATCATCCGCTATCTTCGCATCCTGTGGTGGGCGCCATAACCTCAGACTATCCGTTGCTGGTCATCGTCGGCCCCACGGCCGCCGGGAAATCCGCGCTGGCCCTTGCGCTGGCCGAACCATGGGGCGGCGAAATCGTCAACTGTGATTCCGTCCAGATTTACCGAGGGTTCGACGCGGGGACGGGAAAGGTTCCACCGGCCGACCGCCGGGGGATCCCGCATCATCTGCTGGATATCGCCGAACCAGCCCAAACGTTCACGGCGGGCGATTATCGCCGGGAGGCCATGCGCGTTCTGCACGAGATTCGAGCCCGTCAGCGAGTCCCCATCATGGTGGGAGGCACCGGACTGTATTTGCGCGCCCTGCTGATGGGCCTCTTTGAAGGCCCGGAGCGATCCGAGGCGCTGCGCGAGCGATTGAGTCAGACCGTCCGGCGACGCGGCCGCGAGTTTCTGCATCGTATGCTGAAGAGGCTGGATCCGCCTGCAGCGGCGCGGATACATCCCCGGGATACGCCCAAAATCATCCGCGCCCTCGAGGTCTTGATTCTGGCGCGGCGGTCGATCACGCAAATGCACGCGCAGGGGCGGAAGGGTCTGGAAGGGTTTTGCGTGCTGAAGGCAGGGCTCCATCCTCCGCGCGCCGCGCTGGCCCAGCGCATTGCGCGCCGGACCGAACAGATGTTCGAATCCGGTTTGCTTGACGAGGTTCGTGTTATGCTGAATCGCAAGGACGCGGAACGCATCAAGGCGCTGGGAGCGATCGGTTACCGCGAAGCGTGCGGGCTTCTGACCGGAAAGATGACCCTGCCGGAAGCGATCGAGCGTTGCCAGACCGCCACCCGTCACTACGCCAAGCGGCAAATGACGTGGTTCCGGCGGGAAAAGGATGTGGAGTGGTTCGAAGGTTTCGGCGACGATCCAGCCATCGTCCGCCGGGTTTCGGAATGGCTGGCCGGGCGGCTGCAAGATTCGAAATGCAAGCGGCCCGTGCAAATTCAGACTGACAGGGGAGAATCCCGATGCTGACTCATAGTCCCGTGGAAAAGGGCAAAGAAAAGCAGGCACAGAATATCCAGGACGGTTTTTTGAATTCCGCCCGCAAGGAACGGACGCTGGTAACCATCTATCTGGTCAGCGGCGTCAAACTGACCGGCCGCATCCGCAGTTTCGACAAATACTCCGTGGTTCTTGACAGTAACAACCAGGAACAACTCATCTTCAAGCACGCCATCTCCACCGTGGTCATTCAGCGCGCGAGCGGCGCCCCCGCGCCTGCTCCGCCGGAGGGTTAAAGCTATTCCCGCCCTCGAGAGAGCGTTTCTCGTTGGCTGGGCCTCCACCCGGCGTACCAGCCCGGAGTGGCGCCTGCCCGATGCCGAGGAGATGCTCCTGGAACTCCGCGATCTGGCCACCAGCGCCGGGGCGGAAGTCGTTGGCAGCACGCTCCAGCGGACCCCGGAACCCGACGCCGCCACGCTTATCGGCCGGGGCAAGGTCGAAGCGGTTCGCGCCGAAGCTCACGCCGCCCACGCCGACCTGGTCATTTTCGATCACGACCTGACACCCACCCAGCTTCGTAACCTGGAACGCCAGCTCGCGTTGAAGGTCCTCGACCGGACGCAACTCATCCTGGATATTTTTGCGCGGCGCGCCCGCACGCGGGAAGGCCAGCTCCAGGTGGAATTGGCGCAGCTCAACTACCTCTTGCCCCGACTGACGGGCCACGGAACGGCGCTCTCGCGTCTGGGCGGCGGCATCGGCACGCGCGGGCCGGGCGAACAAAAGCTGGAAATGGACCGGCGCCGCATCCGCGCTCGGATCCGCAAGCTGGAAGAGGCCATTGAACACGTCCGCAACCAACGCGCCCTTCACCGCGCCCGGCGCCGCGACCAACGCTTTCTGACCGTGGCGTTGGTCGGTTATACCAACGCCGGCAAGTCAACGCTTTTTAACGCACTCACCCAGGCAAGTGTGATGACCTCGCCGCGACTTTTCGCCACGCTGGATCCGACGGTGCGCGCCTTACCCCTCGCCTCCCGCCGTCCGGCCCTGATTTCCGACACCGTGGGGTTCATCCGGAAGCTCCCTTCCCACCTGGTGGCGGCCTTCCGCGCCACGCTGGAGGAAGTCCGCGAAGCAGATCTCCTTTTGCATGTGACGGATGCTTCGCATCCCGACCGCGCCGCCCAGGATGAGGCCGTCGAAGCGATGCTCGAGTCCCTGGAGGTTTCCACCAAGCCTCGGATTCACGTCTGGAACAAATGCGACCTACTGCCGGCGCGGGCGCCCCAGTCACCTTCTTCCGCTGCGGCTGCGATACCGGAAATCTGGGTCTCGGCGCGGACGGGAGCGGGACTCGATATGCTGCGGGAAACGATCGATGCCCTCCTGCTGACCGACCCCGTCGTCGAAGCGCAGTTCAGCCTGCCGGCCAGCGACGGCGCCAGCCTTGCCTTGCTTCACCGTGAAGGAACGGTCCTCTCGCAGCGGCTCAAGGCCGGCCGGATGGTAGTGAAGGCCCGGGTGACGGCCTCCATTCGCGACCGAGTCCAGCGGCGCATACCCCGGCCCCCAGGGTCATGAAAGGCAGTCTTTTTGCGGCTTCCGGGGCTGTGGAAATCTCTGTGAATAAAGCGAGGGCTGGCAGGCGAGGCTAGGAAGCGCCAAAATCCGCACAAAATGCACACCGCTTCAATGCCTGGCGACCAACTGATTGAAACTACAAGGCTTATGCGTGGCCAGCCGAACTTTCTGAAATAGTTAACGGGCATCGTTGGAGCGTATAGAACTTCGATGCCGGGGCGTGAGTTTTGCACAATTCTGAGGCAATGTGCGAATCGGTCCTTGTAGCCCTCCAGGGGCCGAAATGGGGCCTGAAAAGCCCCAAAACCGGATAGTAGCCTCATCGTGTAGCCTTCTTGCCAGGCCACCTCCCGCCGCCGTCCGAGGCTGTCCGCAGCGCGCAGTGCAGGCGCCGGGGCCGCCCTGCGAGCCAACCGCAGGCGGCCGGCAGCCCGAAACGACTGCCGTCGCAGGGCTGCTTGTCTCCGCATTGACAGTGGCAAAGCCGTTGGCTATATTGGCCACGAAGACCAGAAACACTCCTCATGCTGGCGGCGCCACGGCCCGAAACGGATTCTTCATCTTTCCCGCCCGCCGGCAAGCAGAGTTGAAGCGCATGAATTTACCCACGGTTTTGACCGTGCTACGCATCTTCATCGTTCCTCTGTTGGTGGTCCTGCTGCTCACCAAGGAAGAGAACATGGACCTCTGGGCGGTAGGTCTGTTCCTGGGGGCCGCGATTACCGACGCGCTCGACGGTTACCTGGCGCGCAAGCACGGCCAAATCACGGCGCTGGGCGTCTTGCTCGATCCCATTGCCGACAAACTGCTGACCTCGGCGGCATTCATTTCCCTGGTGGAGCTCGGCCGCCTGCCGGCCTGGATGGTGGCGATTGTCGTGGGACGCGAGTTCGCCGTGTCGGGCCTCCGGGCCATTGCCAGCTCGAAGGGCGTGGCGATTGCCGCCTCCGACCTGGGCAAGGCCAAGATGGTTTTTCAGGTGTGCGCCATCACGGCTTTGGTGCTCGACCGGCGCTTTCCGGCGCTGAAAACCCCGGGAGATTTTCTGATGTGGGTGGTCGTGGTGCTCGCACTGGTCTCGGCGCTCCAGTACTTCTGGGTCTTCTGGCGGCGGGTGGACCTGCGAGCGCGGCCGACGGGTGAGCCCATGGTCGTCATGAGACTGGACGAAAAAGGGGAAGAGAAAGATGTCCCCGCTCAATGACGCAGAGCAAAGAACCCTCCTTGGTCTGGCCCGTCAGGCGATCGAAGCCGCTGTCCGCGGCGTCGAACCTCCTCCTTTCGACGCCCCCGAAGGCCCCCTGACCGAGCGGGCCGGGGCGTTCGTAACCTTGCACCGATCCGGCCGCCTGCGCGGATGCATCGGCAATATCGAATCGCATCGCCCGCTTTACCAGACGGTGCGCGACTGTGCGCGGTCCGCGGCGCTCTCCGACCCGCGCTTCGAGCCGGTCACCCCCCAGGAGGTTCCCGAACTTCACCTGGAAATTTCCGTCCTCTCGCCGCTAGAGGACGCACGGGCGGAAGATGTCGAAGTCGGTCGCCATGGGCTGATGATCTCGCGAGGTTTTCAACGCGGCCTGCTGCTTCCGCAAGTGGCCACCCAGTATGGCTGGAGCCGCGAACGATTCCTCGAAGAGACGTGCCTCAAGGCGGGACTTGCCCCCGATGCGTGGCGGCGCGGGGCGCGCATCCAGGTTTTCACCGCTCAGGTCTTCTCCGAGCCGCAGCCCCGGGGGCGGTCCTCACATCATGCGGCATGAGGCGCGCGGGTGGCGCCGGGCTCCGGAGCCCATGTGATGGCCGCCTTTCGTCGCGGCGGGCTTCAGCCCGCCACACCCCCGATCAGCCCGATGGCGACCTGAAGGTCGCCGCTACTTTTCCTGGCTTTTCGTAGCGGCGGGCTTCAGCCCGCCACACCCCCGATCAGCCCGATGGCGACCTGAAGGTC
>CAZHKT010000041.1:0-26977 GCA_964533045.1 uncultured Acidobacteriota bacterium
TATATTGCTCCGAAGGCAGAGGTCACAGGTTCGAATCCTGTCGGGTGCGCCATTTACGAACAAAACTGGGCACTCCGGCCGCAGTCGCTCCGCTTCCCATAACCAAGCGTTCCAGAACGGTTTTTCGGCCGTGGATGCGGATTTCCGCGTCGTCGACTTCGACATTGTCGATCATGGCGCGCAGATAGGCGCGGCGGAACGGGACCGGGCCGTCACAGATGTTGGCGCGCATGGTTTCGGTGAAGGCCTGAATCTTCTCCTGCGTGATCCGTGCTTCCGGGCGCATTTCGGTGAGCGCCCGGTCGAGTGTGGCCTGGGCGATGTCGCGCTCGGTACGCAGCGCCTCGATGCGATCTTTGAGGGTCGGGTCGGCAGGGTCCGCGATGCCGGTCTCGATAGCCTGATAAAGGCGGCTGAGCCGGCCCTCGGCTTCAAGCAGTTTGGTGCGCAGGGCTGCTACCCGTTCAGCATGGTCGCTGTTGCGGGCCGCCTGCCGCTCCAGCAGGGCTTCCAGAAGGGTGTGGACCCTTGAGGGTGTCAGCAGGTCGACAGCGAGCCTTTCCGTAACAATGCTGTCGAGCCGGTCCATCGGGATGGCGCGACCTTTGCAGGCGCTCTTGCCCTTTTGCGCGCAGGTGGCGCAGGCATAGTAGCGATAGCGGCCTGACTTGCCGGTCCGTAGCGTCATGCCGCCGCCGCAGCTGGCGCAGGTGGCAAGGCCGGTCAGCAGGATCGGCCCGGTCACTGTGCGCGGCGGCGTCACCTTCGGGTTGCGGGCCTTCAGCATCTTTTGCAGCCGGTCGAAGGTCGCCGGGTCGATGATCGGGTCGACCGGCACGACGATTTGTTCGTCTGACGGCTTGTCCTCCTTCGTCTTCCAGGCCTTCTGGTTGAAGCGGTACTCGCCCTTGTAGACCGTGCCGGTGATGAGCTTGTGCAGCGGCCCGATACCCCAGCGCGCGCCGCGGCGGGTGCGATGGCCGTGATCGTTCAGCCATGTGGCGACCGCCTTCACGCCCATCGGGCCGGACGTGCCGTCGCCCTCGATGAACAGCCGGAAGATCAGCCGCACGGTCTCGGCCTCAACCGGGTCGATCGCGAGCTTCTTCTTGGTCTTCGCCCCGCGCTGCCCGGCGGCCACGATGGCATAGCCGTAAGGGGCCGCCGCGCCGTTCCAGAAGCCCTGCCGTGCATTCTCCTGCATCGCGCGCAGGACATGCTTGGCGTTTTCCTTGGATTGGTACTCATCGAACAGGGCAAAGACCTGCCGGACCATCACGCTCATCGGATCGTCGCCGAGGTCCTGCGTGATGCTGACAAGCCGGATGCCGTGCTTGCGCAGGCGGCGCACATGGTATTCGAGCGCGAAATGGTCGCGCGCGAAGCGGCTGAAGCTATGGACGATGACGGCATCGAACGGCGCGCCGCCCGCCGTGGCGATATCGAGCAGGCGCTGGAGCTGCGGCCGGTTGTCGTCCGTGCCGGACAGGCCGGCATCGACGAATTCCGCGGCCACCTCCCAGCCGCGCGCGGCGCAGAAATCCGTCATTTGCCGCCGCTGGTCGGGGATCGACAGGTCGCTCTCCGCCTGCCGCCCGGTGGATACGCGCATGTAGAGCGCGGCGCGCAGGGGCGCTGTTGCTGCCGGCGATGTCGTTTCACGGCGGTTCATGACCGTACTTCCACACCCATACAGTCTTCATCCTGTATGGCAGGCCTTTGCGGCTGTTTCGAGTCTGGTTTTGCCTTAGGGTCGGCCAGTAGCCGCACGATCTCCGGCATCAGGAAGGCTTCGAGGACGGCCAGTTCTTCGTCGCTGACCGGGCAGTCGCCGGTCAGGTCGCCGAATACGGCCCGGTCTGCGGACACATGCGGGCTTGCTTCCCGAGCGGCAGGCGCCGCGCAGGGAGGCAAAGTCCGGCGATCGCTGGACATCTGTCCGCGCATCTCATGGTCCTCGCGATGAAGGGATGACCGGCGGGCAAGCCGCCGGCCGGTTCAGTTGTCGTTTGCCGGGCGACAGCGATGCGGATGCCGGTCGAGGCCGCGCGTGCGGCTGATGGCATCCAGCCCGTCGACGTAAGCCTGCCAGGCGCGCTCATACGCCTCCGGCGAGCGCATCGCGGCTTCCGGGCTCAGTTCCAGGACCAGACGCACCGCATCATGCATGGCGTTGATGTCGGTACTGGTCGCGCGCTCGTTGCGGGCGCGCAGGTAATCCCGCCCCCAGCGCCTGAACTCTTCCGGCACCGTGCCGGGTTTTTCTGAATAACGGTCCATATTCGTCTCCTGACTTTGAGTCGAATATGCCGTCGCCGGCGCGCGGGTTTTCACGGTGAAAGCGCGTGGAAAATGAGGGAACGGCACAATAAGGAAGGCCCGCGAGATGTCTCGCGGGCCTTTTCTAATCTCGAAATATCGGCTCTTCACCATCAAGGCTGAGCGGCCCGCCGCCCGGATCGCACCGCCCTTCCTGAAGGCGGTGCTGCCGGCAGGCCTGATCCCAGATATGCTCCATCATCATGATGAAGTACCGGCGGATATTCTCTTCTGTATCCGGCTCGCCGATGAATGCCAGAAACTGGCGGGCATGCACCAGCTGGCAGGGCGGGATCGTGAACTCGATCGTCACAGCTTCTTTTTGATTGCAGCAAGACATTCGCCACCTCCGTGCTTCTGCAAGGAACATAGCGGCGCAGCAACCCGCCCTTCCTCGTCAAAACCGCGCGAAACCGGCCCGGCGATAACCGGGCCGGCAGGACAGCGTCAGAACCGCAGCGCGGGGGACTGCTGCCGCAGCCGGATCATCCGGCTGACGGTATCGAGGCTCGCGACCGCGTGGCGGTGCGCCTCCGTGCCCGGTTGCGCCTGGGCCAGGGCAAGCTGCACCTGACGGTACAGGGCGTGCAGTTCGGCCAGGGATTTGTGGCTGAGTTCGCTGACAGTGATGATGCGGGACATCGCATTCTCCTTTTTCTCGGAGGCCCCGACCATCAGGGCCTCAACGGCCCCGGTCACACACATCATCGACGGATGAGGTCCCTGTGGTCGGGCGGAGAGGAAAAGCGGGAATGAGAGGGCGCGCAGCGTCGCGGCCGCGACGAGCGCAGATCACGGCCGGACGCTCGCCGTAACGGCGGGCGCAGCAGCCCGGAACCCCAGCGTTTCTGCGGCTTTGCGCGGTTTTGAAATTTGAAGGGAGGCGCGGAGCGCGATATAATTTAAGTATATTGAGAGTTGTGTGATGATGATTACTTTGAGTGCTTCGATGCAAATAAAGATACTCGGCGAGATGAGTTTCGCCGAAATGCGTCAGGCGATCTACGAGACCTTCCAGGAAATCCAGGATGAATACGGGCTGCGCCGTACCTTCGGCGTGGTGCTGTTCATCAATCCGGTCGACGAGGTTGGCGAGAAGGTTGTTCCTCGCAACCGTTTCGGCCGACGGGTGGAGAGGGTCACGAAGAAAGGCGCCTATCGCTCCGCCGCCGACGAGTACGATCCGCGGTAGCGACTGGACGCAGGGGAGACAAACAAGAAAGGGGAGCGCGGATGCAAATGCCGCCGCACTATATCGGCCTTGAACAGGCGCGGCAGGTGCTGGCCGAAATGGGGGTCGAACTGACCCCGCGCCAGATGAAACGGGCCGCCGACAAGGATGCCGCCGGCCGGCGCAAGCTGCCCTTCTTCGTCGACCCGATCGAAGGGACCTTAAAGATCGAGCGCGGCACACTGGTGAATATCTACCGGCAACTGCAAATAGAAGCAGAGAATCAGTACAGAAATAAGGATTGACTTATAAGTTCACTTTTTGTTCTATATTGCAGAAATAACAATAAAAATCGTTTGGTTATGGCAGACATCAGAAAGAGAAAAGGGCGATCCGGCGTCGGCTGGCAGGTCCGGTACAAAGAGCCGGTGTCAGGGCGTATCCGCTATAAATCTTTCGTGCGACGCATGGACGCCGACGCCTTTGTGGCGACGCTCGGTCATCATGATTTCCTCCATGATCGCGATACGGTCACTATTTCCGAAGCGGCCAGCCGTTGGCTGGATGTGTGTGAGAACACAGGGCGCAAGGGACGTGAGCCGGTAGAAGGTTCGACGCTGAGAAAGTACCGTGAGCACGTCAAGATCATAGCGGCCAGGATCGGCAATGTGCGGCTGAACCAATTAACGCCAGTCACGTGCGATGAGTTTCGTGACAGCCTCCTGCGGGAATTTTCGCGCAAGTACGCGAAGAAAATACTGACTTCCTTCAAGTCGATACTGGCGCAAGCCCGGACTGACGGCCGGCTCCGGAGTGACCCCGCAGAGAGCACGGCCATCCTGATCTCGCAGCGTCACGAAAAACAGGAAGATATGGCGATCCCCAGCCTCGCAGAGGTGCGGGCCTTGTTGGCCAAGGCGCAGGAGTTAAGGCACAGCACCGATCGTCAAACGGCGAAAGCCTGGGCGCGATACGAGCCGTTTTTCCTGGTTCTGGCCTACTCCGGCATGCGCCCTTGCGAAGTGATCGGCCTGCCCTGGAGGGACGTGAACTTCGAGAAGCGCACGATAACTGTTTCGCAGGATGCCACGGAGACGCGGGAGATCGGACTGCCGAAGTCAGCATCCTCCTACCGAACCATTCATATGCCGGACCTCGTCATCGATGCTCTGCGGGCCTGGAAAGCCCACTGCCCGCATAGCGAGCTTGATCTGGTCTTCCCGACCGGAACCGGCATGGTCGAGAGCCACGGCAATATCACCAATCGCGGCTGGTACGTGTTGCAGCGCGCCTGTGGAATCGTTGATTCCGCTGGCCGGCCACGCTACCCGCTCAAGTCATTGCGGCACGTGCGGGCGTCCCTTGAAATTCACAGCGGCGCGACGCCAAAAGAAGTACAGGCGCTGATGGGGCATTCTTCCGTCAAGATAACCTTCGACGTCTACGGCCATTTGTTCTCGGATCACACGCATTTGCGGGCCGAAAGAGCCAACATAATAGCCGCTCAGCTTTCTGCGTGTGGCGAATTTGTGGCAAGCGCTTAGCAGTATTTTTGTATATCAATCGCTTAATCGATGTTTTTCGGGGATTGAAAATCCCCGTGTCGGCGGTTCGATTCCGTCCCTGGGCACCACTTTAAAATCAAGCAGTTAGCGGCAAATTTCATTCCCATAACCGCCAAAAACGCGCCACATCTTGCCACTTTTTGTATCCGCTGTAACCCGCAGAAATCCTCGGTTGTCCGGAGCGATCTTTTTCTGCGTGTGGCGAGTTTGTGGCAAGACCCTATGACAGTTGTGGCCTTTTGCCCTGTCGGCGCAGGGTCCCGGCCTGTGCCTTGATGACGTCCAGCTCGCGGCTGTCCAGGTCGCCCCGGATGACCCGCAGGGCCGTGATAACAGTCTCTTCCATATCGGCGGTGAATGAACTCCGCCCGACGACGTTCGCCAGCAGCCATTCGGCCAGGTCCGCATCAAGGCTGATCGTGACGTAGTGCTGGGGCCGCAGGTAGCCGCCGGCGCCGGCGGGGGCCTTGGCCCGCTGGCGCGGGGTCAGCGCCTTCCATTGCTCATAGCTCATCATCTGCTTGCTCCTTTCTGCGCGGTCCTGTGCCCCGGATCGATTTGTATCCTGCCTTTGCCGCTCCTTCGGGCGCGGGGTCCTCAAGGATCGACGCGAGTCCTGGCCGGGCGCGCCGGCCGGTCAAACCCCGCCCGCACCACTCCCGGCGCTTGCGCGCCGGGACCGTGTTAGGGCCTGACCGCCCGTCTCGATCGCCCGTCCTTCCTTGCCGCGTCTTGAGGAACCCCCGACGCAAAGGAGACAGGTCATGTCGGACAAAACGGAAGCCCCGCGGCAGGACATCTACAGCCGCATCACCAACCAGATCATCGCCGCCCTTGAGCAGGGCGTGAAACCCTGGACCCAGCCCTGGAACGCCGCCCACGCCGCCGGGCATGTGTCGCGGCCCCTGCGCCACAACTGCCAGCCTTATGGCGGGATCAACGTCCTGACGCTGTGGGCGTCCGCGATGAGCGGCTCGTTCAGCGCGCCGATCTGGATGACCTTCCGCCAGGCGATCGAGCTGGGCGGCCATGTCCGCAAGGGCGAGAAGGGATCGCCGGTGGTCTACGCCAACACGATCACCCGCGCCGAGACGGATGAGGCCACCGGCGACGATGTCGAGCGCACCGTGCCCTTCCTCAAAGCCTACACGGTCTTCAACGTCGAGCAGATCGAGGGCCTGCCGGGTCACTTCTACGCGCTGGCCGAAAGTGGCCGTAACCCGGACGAGCGCATCGCCGACGCCGAGACCTACTTCGCGGCTACGCGTGCCGATATCAGGCATGGCGGCGACAGCGCCTATTACAGCCCGGCGCTGGATTACATCCAGATGCCGCCCTTCGAGGCCTTCCGCGACGCGCAGGCTTACTACGCCACGCTCGCCCACGAGGCGACGCACTGGACGCGCCATGCCACGCGGCTTGACCGTGACTTCGGGCGCAAGCGCTTCGGCGATGACGGCTACGCCCGCGAAGAGTTGGTCGCCGAGCTGGGCGCGGCGTTCCTGTGCGCCGATCTTGGGCTGGCGCTGGAGGATCGCGCCGACCACGCCGCCTATATCGGCCACTGGCTGGCGGTGCTGAAGGACGACAAGCGCGCCGTCTTCACCGCCGCCGCGCACGCGCAGCGCGCGATCGATTACCTGCACGGGCTCGCCCGACCGCAGGAGGCCGCCGCGTGAGCGGCGGCCTTTCAATATTGCGGTGCGCATCTCAGCCGCCCCCGAAAATCGCGATCAGCACGATCGCGATCACGACCCAGCCGAGCGCGGACGAACCGCCCGCTGCCGGGGCCGGGTTGCGGCCGCGGCTGCCGCGCTCGACCTCCCGCGCCGCCTTGGCGGCGAGCGCCGCCGGGTGGCTGGGGATGTAATGCGGGTCGAGGTCGGACAGCCACACCTGCTGCATGGCCTTGTTGTCGTAAATCATCTTCATACTCCTTTCGCTCAGGCATGCTCAGGGATATCGCCCGGCTGCTCGCCCCATTCCTGCGCCGGCGTCAGGGCCACGCCCTTGCCCTTGCGCGCCTGCGCTTCGACCACCTCGTCACACGCCTTGAGGCGGGCGAGGATCGCGAGCGCCGTCTTGCGGCCATAGACGGCCATCAGGTCATGGCGCTGGCCGAGATATTCGAAGGTGACGATGTAGGACTCCTGGTAGTAGGGCGTCCGGAATTGCGGCCGTCCCCGCGCCTGGTCGACGCGCTGCTCATACTCATGTTCGGCCTGCTCGCGCCGCGCCTTGTCGTGCGGCACGAGCGCGAAGCGGTGAGCATGGCGGCGGTCGAAACGCTCCCACGGGCCGAACCGGCGGCGCTGCACCGCGAAACTGTCGGTGGTGATGGTCATGAGCGCACGGCGCTCGAACATCTCGCCGATCCAGCTGCGGATGATGCCCTGGCCGGCGAGCGCGCCGCCGGTCATCACGATGGTCCACCACGGATTGGCTTCGCGGATGCCGATCACCACGCCCATCACGAGGTGATAGGCGATGCACAGGCCGGCGCAGCCATCGGCGATGCGGGCGCGCAGCGGGGTGAGTGCCCGCGCCTCGATGGTGAAGGCGAGATTGCCGTCGGCATCTTCATACTGGCGCGTCCACGGCGCGCCGTCGAACGGCGATGTATAGCTTGCCATGCCAGTGCTCCTTTCTTCGTAAAGACTTGTCTTTTGTTGCGTCTGCGCAAAAAATAAGCGCGATTGCGCGGGCCATTCCTCGCGCAATCCGCGTCCGGCGGAGTGGGATATGGAGTATGGCGATGCCATCATCAGGCGGCTGCGCGACCGCCTGCTGCGCTACCGCAGCGAGACCCGCATCGGCGGGCGCAAACGGCCGTGGCATCAGGTCGCGATGGCGATCGCCGACGCCGAGTCCGTGCCGCGTGCGTTCTATGACAAGGAAGACGACTTCGCCGTGCTGGGCGAAGCGCTGCGCCGCTTCGGCGCCGGGACGCAGGTCCTGAGCCGCGAGCGGCTCGATGCCTTAAGCGCCTTCCTCAAAGAGAAGGGCTACCTGACAGAAACCGATCTTGAGCAGGCTGACGCGCCGGTGCAGGTGCTGCACGGCCTTGCCGCCTTCTTCGGCAATGGCAGCCTGCCCGACCCGCAGGCGCTGTGCGGCGATTACCTTGCCGCGCGGCACGGTGGCGGGCGTAACGAATACCGGCTCCTGACCATCGCCCTCAACGGCAGCGGCGCGCTGGAGGCGGAGGAAGTCACCCATGTCACGACGGCCCGCACCCATGCGCGCCACCCGGTGGAGCTGCATCGCTTCTTCAAAGTGGCGAGTACCGCGATGACGCGCTGCGACGGCTGGGCCGTGGCGCTGGCGGCCGGGCCGGTGCTGATCCTCGTGCGCGACCGGCTGAGCGGTGCGGGGGCGCTGCGGACTCTGTTCCCGGACGATGACGGTGATGCGCAGGACACCGCCCGCGCCCTGCACATACTGGAGCACGGGCCCTTCTCCCTGGGGCGTCGCACGATCCGCATCGGCGGCGAAGCCAGGGACGAACCCGCCATTCCTGACCTTGTCGCCGCCTGGACGCAATGGAACAGCTGGCGCTTCGAGCGACAGGAGCCGGTGCGATGAGCGATGAGACCGAAGCCCGCCGCACCCCGCTGCCGCCCGCCTTCATCGAAGCGGTGCGCACCGGCAATGTGGCGGCGGTCAAAGGGATGATTGCCGACGGCTACCGCGACTTCGACCACCCGGAGCCGGGTACGGGCCTCACCGCCGTGCACTACGCCGCCGCCCGCAACGCCGTCGCGATCCTCAAACTCATGATCGCGGCGGGGCCGTGCGACTTCACCCGCAAGGACCGGCAGGGCCGCACGCCCGCCACGCTGGCGGTGGAGGTGGCGGACAATCCCGTGTTCGGCCGCTATCTCTACGACCGGCAATACCGCCAGCACCCTCACGCCCAGCCCGCAGGGGACGCGGCGTCCATAACGCGCAAGGATCGCCGCGCCCGCTAGGTCGGGTCATACTTCCCGGCGAACAGCGCATGTAGTTTGCTTGTGCTGTCGAAATACTCCACTCGTTGCAGGATCATCGGGTGGTAGCCCGCCCAGATCACCAACTGCCGCTTCAGCCGGTCGGCGCGCGCGAACAGGCGGCTGACTTCTTCCGGCGTCAGCAAATCGTGCAGCTCGATACTCTCCGAGCGGCCCGACAGGCCGGCGGCACTCTGGTCCGGGCCGACTTCGCCCTCGCGCGTGACCGCGACCATCGTCTTGCCCAGCCGCCGCGAGACATACTCCATCGTCATCAGGTCATTATTGCCGAAGAACTGGAGCACCCCGGCATTGCCGGCGAACGTCTCCCAGCGCTGGCCATACAGAGCCTTGCCCTGGCCCCAGTCCTGCAAGAACACCCACAGCTTCACATCAAACGACGCGATCTGCCCCGCCGCATCCTCCAGCTGGCGCATATGGCCGAGCACCGGGAACTCGTCGAGGCAGACGAGCACCGGGGCGGCGGGCTTCGCGCGCTCGCGCTCCATCGCGTCGAGCAGTTGGTTGACGAACAGGCGCAGCCAGCGATTGCACAGCCCCATGCGGCTGGCGGGCAGGCAGAGATAGAGCGTCTGCCCAGCGGCCGCGCGCTTCAGGTCGGCGAGGTCGAAGTCATGGCCGGACAGCACCCGTCGCATCGCCTTGTAGTCCAGAAACTTCGTATGCCGCCGCGCGGTCGACAGGACACTCGCCCGTTCCCGGTCGGGCTTCTCGTAGAACTCGCGCGCCGCGCTCTCGATCGCGTTGGCGAGGTCGTCGGTATCGCTGCTGCGTGACAGGCGCTCGGCATTGGCGAACATCGCGTCTTCGAGGGCGAAGGCCTCGTCATCGCCTTCGGCGGCGATCATCGCATCACGCAGCAGGTCGCGCAGCGTCACCAGCGTCCGCCGCCCCTCAAACGACGCGTCGCTCGCGATATGCAGGATCAGCCCTTCGATGAAATTGCGGGCGCTCTCATCCCAGTGCGGGTCCTTGCCCGCGGACGGCACGACCAGCGCGTCCGCGATCATCCCCGCATCCTCGATCACCGTGTCGCTGTCGATCCGCAGCATCGCCAACGGGTTGTAGCGCTTGCGGTACGGCGCGACATGATTGCGGCAGGTCAGGAACGGGTCCAGCACATACACATCCTGCCCCAGCGCCGCCCGGCGGCGCGCGGTCAGGTTCGCGAGTTCGCCCTTGGGATCGAGCGCCAGCACGCTGCCGCAATAGAACATCAAGTTCGCGACCAGCATCACTGACTTGCCCGCACGCGACCCGGCGACGGTCAGCATATGGCGGTTGTCGTCAATGCCGATCAGGCGCTCGCCAAGCGCCCCGACCAGCACCCTCGCGGCGGGACGGTTACAGTCGTATGCAACAGCAGGAGACCGCGCCAACTGCGCCGGGTCCTGCCACCGCGCCTGCGGCACGCTCTGCTGGTTGAGGAAACGCGTGGCGATGCCGCGCGGGATGTCGCGGGTGAAGTCGGTGGCAAAGCCGTTCATGAGAGAGGCTCCATCAGAGCTATGATGTGAGACTCTGCGGGGCACAATTTCCTCGCGCATACCGCGTCGCGGCATGAGCGATGCGTTGGGAGGTCCCGCGGACGATGAGTGGGCTATCCAACTGTTATGCATAACCAAATACGCGCAATAAAATCAATTATATTGATTTTAATCAGTAACGAGCGATAATTATATTTATGAGACGATATATATTAGAAAAATGTATTTGCAATTTTTTGTTGGCGGCTGCACTTGTGATGCTATTCGCTGTGCAAGAGGCCCTTGCGCAATGCGCCATCCAACCAAGCGGCAGCCGTCCCGAAGGGACGATCATCTATAACCGCGACCACGAGGTTTTTCAGGGGTGCGAGGGTACGCAATGGGTCGCATTGCGGGTGTCAGGCAATAATTTTGCACCGCCGGAGATCAACTGTCCGGCCGATGCCGCGGGCGCCAACGTGACCAGTGGCCTTATCCACCGCTGGGAATTCAACGAGGGGTCGGGAACTTCCGCGGCAAATTCTGTCGGGGCTCAAGCCGGAACGCTGACAGGCGGCGCGAGCTGGGCAGCGGGCGTTTATGGCACGGCCGTTGATCTCGATGGAACTGGTTATGTCGCCCTCGGCACGATGGATATTAGCGGCTCCGCGATGTCTATAACCGCCTGGGTCAAGTCGGGATACTTGGTGCCGGACGACTTCCGGATTATTTCCAAGGCAAGCAGCACTTCAGAAGCCGACCATTACTGGATGTTGGGCACCGAGAATACAATTGCTCCACGCATAAGGCTGAAGACCGGTGGCACGACAAATACGCTCAGCCAGTACAATCAAAGCTACAAGTTCTTGCAGTCCAGTACCTGGCAGCTCTTCGGACTGACGTACGATGGTTCAACGATGCGGATATATGTGGACGGTACGGAGGTGCGCTCGACAGCCAAAACCGGCGCGCTCTCCACGAACAACGCCATCGCCGCAGCAATTGGTCGCAATGGTTCAGACAACAGCGGCCGTTGGCGAGGCCTGATCGACGATGTACGCATTTATGACCGCGCGCTGTCAGCCGCCGAAGTCAAGGACCTCTTCGATCACGGCAACAGCGCCCTGTGCAACTAAGGGGCCACCCGGCTTTCCAGCATGTCCCCTGCCAGGAATGACCCGGGACAC
The DNA here is from genome assembly GCA_964533045.1 of uncultured Acidobacteriota bacterium. GTDB lineage: Bacteria > Acidobacteriota > Terriglobia > UBA7540 > UBA7540 > JACQNR01. The sequence goes on from CAZHKT010000041.1 coordinate 11,719, forward strand.
AGGACATCATTGGACTGAGATCAGCCGGACCCGTCACCGGGTCAGCCCGCCGGTCCGGATGATGGTAAAACTTGCTTGGCTGGATCGGCACTGGCCGCTCCGCCCTATCTCGGCGAAAAGCCATGACACAATACATTCGTGAACCGAGATAAGACACACCGCGCACGACGTGGTCCCCGTTATTCCAGCGTGGCAACCGGCGTCAGTCGCTTTTTTCTGCGGCGATGATGGCGACCTTAACCAGAAGCTTCGGGCATAATGTTGCCTTCTATGTCGGACACATCGTCCAACCGTATTTGAAGGCCAACCAGACCCGCATTGGCTGCGGCTATTCGCATTCGGCCTGTAACTCTCTGCGCCCATGACCCTTTCGCTGGCCGTCCCTTGGTGATCGCCGCGTCCCTGCCGGGCGGCGCCTTGGAGTCAATGGCCGGCCCGCGCCGGCCGGCCGCCTGTGGGCGGCGGCCCGTGTTGGCCATGACGCCGGCGGCTGATGCCGCCCGGCCTTTCGTGCCGCGTCCTGCGGGACGCCCACAACGAAAGGAGAAAATGATGGGACTCGATATGTATGCCTGCACCCTGCGCGAAGCGCCCGCCACGCCGGTGGACTTCAAGGCCGAAGAGGTGTCGGAACTGCACTACTGGCGCAAGCATCCGAACCTGCACGGTTGGATGGAGCGGCTCTACCGCGAGAAGGGCGGTACGGTCCCCGACTTCAACTGCGTCAATCTGCAATTGACCGCAGAAGACCTCGACCGGCTCGAAGCCGCGATCCGCGACCGAACCCTGCCGCCGACCGCCGGCTTCTTCTTCGGCGCATCGGACGGCAGCGAGAGCGCAGACGATCTCGCCTTCGTCGCCAAGGCCCGTGAGGCCCTGGCCGCGGGGCTGACCGTCTTCTATTCCTCCTGGTGGTGAACGCCACCGGCCGGGACGGCGTGGCCGTCCCGGTGTCGATCGTGAGCGCTATCCGTTAGCAATCGCGCGGCGCAGAGTGCTGGTACTTACGGCATAGGTTGCCGCCACGGCGTCGGATTTCTCACCCCTCGCCAACCGTGCCCGCGCTTCCCGGACTTGCGCCGCTGTGAGCTTTCGCGGTCGTCCCAACGTGACGCCGCGCTGACGCGCCGCGGCCATCCCGGCCTTTGTCCGGTCGCGGATCAGTTCCCGTTCGAATTCCGCGAGCGCACCCAACATATGGAGGTAAAAGCGTCCGGCAGCGCTGGTCGTGTCGATCTGCTCCTGGAGCGATATGAATCCGATGTTCCGGTGTCGCATTTCGCTGACCATCTCGATCAGATGGGCCAGCGACCGGCCCAACCTATCCAGCCGCCACACGACGAGTACGTCGCCCGCCTTCGCTGCACGGAGCGCCTTCCGTAGTCCCGGTCGATGACGCGCGATGCCGGATAGCCCGCGATCTTCGAACACGCGCGCACAGCCCGAGGCACGCAGCGCTCGAAGCTGAAGGTCTAAATTTTGTTCGTCCGTTGAGACTCTCGCGTAGCCGATCAACATGAGGGCTCCTCGCGTGAGGCTGGACTGCAAGTGCTTGAAAACGCTCGAAAGGGTTGGATTTTGGACATGCGGGTGAGCCGGAATGGTCGAGAAATAAAACACTTATATAACAGTATTCTAATGTTTTTTAACAGTTTAAAAATCACTGTTATAGTATTATTCCAAAAAGGAAGGTTTTCATGCGCAGCAATATTATTACAATTATTGTGTACGTACTTGTATTGCTCGTCTCTGCGCCAGCCTTTGCTGGCGGGGGATCGAAACAGTCCCCGGCAGAAACTGACCCCACGCCCCGCGTTCAGATTGTGGAGGACCAGGCAGCCGCCGCCTTCCGCTTCATGATCGATGGCCGCGAAGTGGCGCGCCTCGACCCGGACGGCCTGCATGTCCGGGAGAATATCGAGTACGGGGGCACGTTAACCGATGCCGGGACCGCCTATTATGACGCAAAAGCGAAGCAATCGACCGCCCCGGCGGGTGCGCGATGAGGATGTGGCTGTTTGTAGCGCTGTCGATATTGGTGATCGCACCGCCAGCGGCGGCGCAGCTTATCGGTGATGACACTGCCCCGGGCTCGTCCTGCGTCGGATTCGCGGCCGGCGCGACGCGCATGACTGCCGATGCCGACCTTGATGGGGCGCAGGTTGTGCTCATCTGTGACGGCAACATCTGGCAATCAGCAGCCAGCGCTGGACTGCCATCCTGCAATACCGGCGACTACATTATCATGACCGGCAGTGGCTGGGGTTGCAGCAGCGATAGCGACATAACCCCCGACGCATTCTCGTTCACGGATCAGACGGGAGTCGCGATATCAACGCTCGCTACGTCCAATATTGTCCAGATTTCCGGAATCAATGTGTCGACGCCCCTGAGCATATCAGGTGACGGGAACCCCACCTATCGCGTGTGTGGCGACGCCTCTTGTTCGACGGTGGTTGCTGATTGGAGCGATGGGAATGGAATGGTGATGAACAATCTGTTTCTCCAGATGCGCCTCACCAGTAGCGCATCGAACAGCATGATGAACAGCGCAACCATGACGGTGGGTACAGTGAGTGATCAATGGGATGTAACGACGGAGATGGAGGCGCTGCCCGGCCTGATCGGCTGGTGGAAGCTGGATGAAACCAGCGGCAGCTCAATTGCCGATTCCGCCGGGAGCCATACGGGCACATGGCAGGATGGTGTCAATAACGATGTGGCCGATGAAACAACCGCTGGCAAGATCGGCAATGCACTGCTGTTTGACGGCAGCAATGATGCGATAAACCTTGCAGATAACGCGATATGGACTTTATCAAGCGGAAAAACTCTTTCATACGCAGCATGGATTCAGTTGACTTCTCTCCCGTCCGGCAGTCAGTGGCCGAGCATAATTCAGGCGAATCAGGGCGGCGGAAACGGCTACGGGTTCCAGTTGAACGGGGCATCCGGTAGCCAAGTAGAAGTGGTTTGGTGGGATAATGTCACGGACTACATATCACCGCCGCAGACGCTATCGACCAGCACATGGTATCATGTTGCGGTCACTATTCAGATGGGCGTATCTAACGGATCGAATTGGTGGTTGAATGGGCAGAATCTCGGCTCATTTACAGCCGCCAATACCAGCCAAAATCCGTCTTCCATGTATATTGGCGGAATCCCCTCAGGATTTGCACAGTTCAATGGTAAGATCGATGAACTCCAACTTTATAATCGCGCACTTTCCGGCGCGGAAGTCCAGCAGCTCTATCAGGCGGGCGGCACTTGATGATTCATCGGCGCGCTTGACGCTCAAATTCATCGCTTGTGATCGCCGTACCTGAATTTGCGCGGGGCGCAGCAGCCTGCCGCGCAGATTCAGGTGACGGTAATCGTCATATGGCCCGTTGCGCTCCGGCATATTGCTGACCCCAAACCAGAAGCCCCAGTCCCAGTCCTCGATCGCGACGACGTAATAGACGGGGTCGGTCTTCGGCCGCCGTGGCGGCCGTTTGCGGCGGGGCGGTGATTTACCCTTCGGCTTGTCCATACGGAAGCATACAACCTGATCTCCCCTTTGGTCAGCCGGGGGCGCGGATCGGCTTGCTCCTGTGATGTTTCGCGGGGGCTGCGGAACGGCGGGGCGCCTTGCGGAACGGGCCTGAGCGGGAGCCGCCTTCACCGTGATGATCGCTACGGGCGGCAAGCGGGTCCGGGAATGCGCCTTTGCCGATAATCGTGCCCGCAGAGCTTGGGGCATGGGCCACGGGGCGGTCATGTCCTGCCGCTGCGGTGGCGTGCCGTGAGACGCTCTTCGTCCTTTCGCCGGGGATTTCCCTCGACTGAACACGCCAGACCTGATCGGGCGCGCGGCCGGTTCAAGGCCCTTTGGCCCCTTCGGGGTGGCGCACGGATGTCCCCGCCTTTCGCGGCGCTGCGCTTGCTGCAAGGCGGGTGATCCCCCTCCCGCGCGCCAGCCGTGAACCCGCCGCTTCTTCGCCCGCTCCAAGGTGAGGCGTGTCGAGGAAAACCCAAGCGAAAGGAGCTTACATCATGGCACGCACCAACAACCGCAACGGCAAACCCGCCCGCGAACCGAAGGCCCCGGCCTTCATTGCCTGGCACGTCGACGAAAAAGGCGAGAAGTCCTTCTGGACCCGCATCGGCGCCGCCTGGGATCACAAGGACGGTGAAGGCTACACCCTCCAGCTCGACCTGGTCCCCGTCAATGGCGGCCGCGTCATCCTTCGGGCCCCGAGCGAACAGACCGAACAGGAGGCGGGCGCCTAGGCGCCCCCTCACTGTCCCGGAAAAGGAGGAGATCATGAGCTGTACCGTACAGATCACCGCCGCGCGGGCCGCACTCGCCCGCGCCGCCTGGGCCCGCGGGGTCGCGCCCTATTACGACGCCGATGCCATCACCGATTTGCTGGTCGATATCCGGCACTGGTGCGCGCAGGCCGGCATCGATTTCGCCGCAAGCGAGCAGCTGGCGGCGCGCATTTACCTGAACGAAGCCGGGGGCGCGTCATGACGCGCGCCTGCGAAATCCACACCATCGTCTGGCGCGGGATCACCATTGAAGTCCGCTACGAGGAATGCTGGCTCGGGGCGGACGGTCCGTTCAGCACCGCGCATCTGGAACTGGAGAGCATCGCGCCGGCAAGGGCGCCGCTGCCGGTCACCGAAACCGGCTACCGCTCGCACTTCACCCCGGCTGCGGTCATTGCCGCAGCCGGCGGCGCGGTGGCGTTCGCCACCGCGTGGCTGGAGCGCGAAGCCGGGGCGAAAGCCTGGAAGGCGCAGGAAGAGGCCGCACGGCAGATGACATTGTTCTAGCCGCGCGCTGCGGACATGCGAAAACGGCGCGCCCCGCACGGGGCGCGCCGCCGTATTTTGTTGGTGGATTGCTTTAGTCGCCGGGGGTCATGGCGACCATGTGGTCGCCGCAGACGAGCTTCGCGTCATGCTTTGCCCAGGCCTTGAGGTCGCAGTCCGGGCAGCAATAGCGCACGCGCTTGCCGCTCTTGTCGGCGGGCTGGGCTGCGCCTTCGCCCGGCTGTTGTGGGGGCAGCTTCACTTCCTTCCAGGTGAGCGCGAAGTCCCTGGCCGCGAGCTTCTTCGCGGCTGCCTCAAAAGCACCGCCGGGGACGATCATATGACCGACGCGCTCGCCGGTCTCCTTGCCGTCTTCCGCGCCGTTATCGGTCGGGTGAAGGCCGATGGCCTTCATCTTCTCCGCCCACTCCCGGTTATGATAACGCCCGCGTCCCGGCGTGCCGTGATGGTGCTGCCATAGATGCACCATCTCATGGACGAGGGTGGCGAGGATTTCGGGCAGGTCCCGGCTCGCGAAGCCCTGCGGGTTGAGGGCGATTTCATCGGCGGGTTGGCCCGCATCGTTGCTGAATTTCCGTCCCGCGAAATACCCGAACGTGCCCTTGCGGCGCTGCAAGGTGATGAGCGCGTTCGGCAGCGTGCTGTCCAACAGCGCCTTGTTGAAATGCTCGTAAGCCTGCTGGAGCCGGTCATAGGTCTCCCGCGTCGGCTTGAGGGAGAGATCGGCGGTGGCCTGCTGCTGCCCGGTTCCGGGCAGCGCATCGGCCTGAGCATGGATGTTCATGAGGGGCCATCCTTTCCGGCGGCCGTCCCCGGTCTGGGATGTACATCACAATCGGGGGATCGAGGCCGCAGATGAGAGATGGCTTCAATATCGGCTGTCTTGTTTCCCTGTTTCCGCGCGCAAACCTCGTGCAGTCGTGATCGCGGTCATGTAATGTGCATGACGAACGCGTCGTGAAGGCGTGCAGATTTCCAAAGCGTCCGGCGCCTCTGGTATAATGAGAGTATAATAGGGGAAGTCCGGATAGGCTTTTGTACAAGGTGTGCGTGGTACTACCACGCGCACCTTGCCGGGGGGATTTCACATCCCCCGCGGACCCCCCGGTGGCATCCGTAAGGCTGCGTCTCCGCATGGGGCGGATTCGGTCCAACGGATGCATTCAGCCGGCCGCGTGTGCTGGCGGGGATCGACCCCGCCCCGGCTGAGGCAACGTTTCGCCGTTGCGTCACGACCGGGAGATTGCTGCTCTCCCTGGACCCATCAGGCAGGGGCTTTCCGCGCCCCTTGCAACCACGGCCAGGGCTGTCGCGCCCTGGACCACGACCCGCCGTCGCCCTTTTCGGGCTATGGCGCGCTTTGCCGGTGACGGCAGCGAAAGGGAGATGTCGCTCTCCCTTTGGAAACCCATCGACGCAGGGGATGACGCTCCCCTGGACCCTCGTTTTTCGCGCGGGCGGCGGTGGGGGCGGGACAGCGCGCGGAATGCGCGCGGCTTGTGATGCGGCGGCGCACTTATGTCTGTGCGCATGACGGAGAAGAAACGCGATGCCCCGATTTCGTATCGCCCCCCGGAAGCCCTCCGCGAGGAATTCCGGGCGCGGGTCGAGAAATCCGGCCTCTCCGTCAGTGCCTTCATCACCCAATCCGTCTTCGCCGATGATGCCCCCCGGCAAGTCCGGCGCGCGCCCATCGAACAGCAGCAGGTTGCGCGTCTTCTGGCGCAGACCGCTGCCCTGCATGATCGCCTGAGAGAGCTCGGCGATGCGGATCGGGTCGATCCCGCGTTGTTCGATGCGGCGGTCCGGGACCTGCATGACATTCGCGCCGCGTTGCTGTTGGCCCTGGGGCGCAAACCATGATCGCGCCATGATCCCCAAGGCCAGCCAGCGTGCCGGCGGGCAGGACCTCGCCACCCATCTGCTCAACGCCTTCGACAATGAATATGTCGAGGTGGCGGAGGTCCGCGGCGCGGTCGCTTCCGACCTGCATGGCGCGTTCGCCGAATGGGAGGCGATCGCCCATAACCTGACGCGCTGCCGGAATTACCTCTACAGCCTGTCGGTCAATCCGGACCTGGCGCAGGGGCCGCTCAGCCGCGATCAGTATCGCGACTATGCCGACCGCGTCGAGAAAGCGCTCGGTTTGACGGGCCAGCCGCGCGCGCTCGTCTTTCATATCAAGGACGGGCGCGAGCATTGCCATATCGTCTGGTCGCGGATCGATGCGCGGGCGGGCAAGGCGATCCATCAGGCCTTCGATCATGAGCGGCTGATGATGCTGACGCGGGACTTCGCCCGCGATCACGGGCTGACCCTGCCTGCCGGCTATGAGCGCGGCGGTGATGAGCGGAAGAAGAAGACGCTCTACGAGATGCAGCAGCAGAAATCTTCCGGCATCACCAAGGAGGAGCGCATGGCCGCCGTCACCGCCGCCTGGAAGCGCAGCGACAGCCCGCGCGCTTTCGTCCGGGCGCTGGAAGAGCTGGGCTATGTGCTTGCCACCGGCAGTCGGCCCTATGTGCTGGTCGATCTCTACGGCAATATGAACGCGCTACCGAAGCTGATCGACGACCGTTCGGTGCGCACCAAAAACATCCGCGCCTTTCTGGAAAGCGAGTTTCCGCCCGAGTCCCTGCCGAGCGTTGACGAGGCAAAAGCGCTGGTCGCGCAGCATCGCAAGACACGCGAGGATTTCGCCAAAAGCCAGCGCGACGGCAAGGCGCTCGACAGGCTCAAGGCCGCCCAGGCCGGGCGGCGGCAGAAGGTCGAGGCGGCGCAGGCGGCTATGCTTTCGCGCCATCGCGATGAGCGCGCGGCGCTGGCGCGGGACCAGCTTGCCGCGCGGCAGGCGCTGAAGGCGCGCTATCTCGCGGAAGTGCGGCGGGTGAAGGCGGCGCGGGAGGCTGCGAAGCCTACGGGGCTCGCGGCCTTCCTTGGGCGGGTGACGGGCGTGTCCTTCGTCATCGCCAAGATCCACAAGCACCGGGACGCGCAGCGTCATGCGGCGTTCCTGGTTGAGAAGGCGGCGCTTGCGGAGCGGCAGGAGCAAGCGCGCCGGGTTCTGGCGCACGGCCATGCCTTGCAGGCGATGGACGCCGCACGGGAGGTGCGGGCGCTCGCACAGATCGAGGCGCGTGAGCTGAAAAGCTATGAGGTGGCGCAGCGCCGTGAGGAGCGCGTGCGCCAGCGTTCAGGTCACGATCACATGCCGGCGCTCACTCTGGCGCTCAAACCCAAAGGCCGGTCGGCCGTGCCGCACAAGGCCAAGGATCGTTATCGTAAGCGCGATCATCAGCGTGATGATGATCGGCGCGATGATCGTCAGGATCAGGAGATCATCATTACCGTCGATCAGACGGAGAAGGGTGAAGATAAGGCCAGCGTCCTGCGCGAGGCCTTCGCCGGGTCGGTGCGGCCGCCGGTGCAAGAGGATAAGCGCGGCGGGCGTGAGGAGGGTGAGCGTGGTGATGCGCGCAGCGGTGGCGGTGGTGATGATGGTCGCCGTCGGCGGCGGCGACGGCGGCGGGCGCAGGAGATCGAGATTCCCGCCGACCAGGTTCCGGATATGGGGCTGCCGGCTTCTGGTGCGCCGGACCCGCACTGGACGGAGCTGCCACTGGCCGACAAGTTCAGGAATGCGGCGCGGGATCGTGATGGGAGCGGTGATGATGGCGGGTCCGGCGGGCGGCGGATCAGGCGCTCGCGCGCGGCCCGCGGGCCGGAGCGCGGTGAGGACGGGAAGGATTTTGAGCGGGAGCGGTGATGAGTTGATTTTGTTATGAAAATGGATTGCAGTTTTGATAGGATCGGCCTCCATCTGACGACGAGGCTTTTCGTCCCTCTCTCCTCCAACTACACTTGGATACGAAGGGGAGTCGGGGATGTATCTTTCTGAAGTTTCAATAAAAGACTTTCGCGTTCTTGCGGATTTTAGGCTTCGCCTGAATCCCGGCATTAACTTGATTGTCGGCGAGAACAACAGTGGGAAGACAGCACTTGTTGATGCCATTCGTTACGCACTTTCCGTTAACTCCGGCGAGTGGATACGAATACAGGATCGTGATTTCAGCCGCGGCGCCACCTCGTTCTCAATCCAGTTGAAGTTCGACGATATCACTGCCAGGCAGGCGGCAGCGTTCGTTGAGCATCTGACGCATGAACCCATTCCCGGCACTGATAGCCGACGTTCGGTACTGTATCTCAACTATCAGGCAGAACAGACAACACATCTCGTACGCGGTGTTCGGCAGATTCGGACTGAACTACGATCCGGCGCGAATGCCGAAGGCCCGTCTGTGGAACGTGAGGCGAGGGAATTTCTTGCGACCACCTACCTGCGCCCACTGCGCGATGCCGATGCCGAGCTAATGGGCGGTCGTGGATCGCGGCTGGCGCAGATTCTCGGCTCCTCAGATAGGTTCGGCGAAGCTGCCGTCGTCGAAAACCTGCTGACGACCATCGTTGCGGCTAACGCGGCGATCATCGCGAATGATGGCGTAAGTTCAACCCGAGGACGAATTGAAGAGCAACTTCGTAGACTGGATTTTCGTACGAAACCCCTGAGCCCGCTGATCAGCATCATGGGCGGAACCGATCTCGAACAACTCGATGCGACCGAGCGTAAGCAGATGTTCCGCGCAATTCTGGAACGTCTACAGCTGCTCATAGATTCGCATGAGCGCTATCAGGGTCTTGGATACAGCAACCTGCTATTCATGGCGACGGAGCTCTTGCTTCTAGAGCAGGAGCAGCATGATTTTCCGCTTCTGCTGATCGAGGAGCCGGAAGCTCATCTCCATCCGCAACTTCAGATGAAATTTCTCCGGGCACTCAGGGAAGGATTTGGCGGCCAAAATTCCTCTTTACAGAGCATCCTCACAACTCACAGCCCGAACTTGGCATCGAAAGCACCCCTCGAAAACGTAATCATAATGGCGGAGGGTAAAGCTTTTTCACTGCGCATGGATGAAACACGACTGGATACGCAGAACTATGTGCATCTTGAGAAATTTCTGGATGTAACAAAATCCAATTTATTCTTTGCCAAGGGCGTCATGATCGTAGAGGGCGATGGGGAGAACATCCTCCTTTCAACATTCGCCGACCTTCTCGGGACGCCATTCGAGGACTTTGGTGTATCTGTCGTCAATGTCGGCAGCATCGCCTTCGCGCCCTTCGCTCGTATCTTCCAAAGGGCGGGAATGGACGATCCTGCGAATAGCGGCGAGTGGCTTGGCACGCGCGTGGTTTGCCTGCGCGATCTCGATCTGTGGCCCGAACCTGCTCGCATCGCAGAAGGCAACGCTTACGGCTTTCTGGAAACAAGGCCCGGCAACCAACAATATTGGGAAAGCCACTACGCCGGTAACGCTCAAGGCCGGTCGGACTGGATTTCAAGCCGAAAATCACTTGCCGGGCAAAACGTGCGGGTCGAGGTATCGGACCATTGGACATTCGAATATGCGCTGTTGCGCGCCGGACTGACAGCGGAAGTCTATAAGGCGCTGAAAGGCACGCTCGATGGCTATGACGAACTGCCGGCTGATCCGGAATTGCGGGCAGTTGCTATCTACAAGGATGTCGCCACCCAATCCGGCGCGAAGACGAAGCTGGCCTACGCGCTATCAAGCGTGCTGGTTGAAAAATTCGGTCCCATCATTACGCCTGCACTCGAGAATGAAACGCTCGAGCAGGCCAACGCGAGACAGCAAGCTGACCAGGCGCAAAACGCGGAACGGAGAGCCGCTTTTCGGGCTGCGCTGCCGGCGTATATCGTGCGGGCTATAGACTATGTGACGGGCCATGACGCCCCTGCAGCCGTGGGATAGGGGCCTGCTGATGTCTATACCTGCCATAGACGATGCCGCCATTGACTCGTTGATTGACGAGGTCAATGCCGCGTCGTTGGATGAAGCGCTGACTCTTGACGAGGCAAGGCGCGCGGCCATTCGGGAGCACCACCATGTCCATGCCTGCCCCGGGGCCGGCAAAACGACGCTCATCGGCTTGAAGCTGATTCTCCTTGCCCGCAAATGGAGCTGGCGCCATCGAGGATTGTGCGTCCTCACCCATACGAATGTGGCAAAGGACGAAATTCTAAAGCGTGTCGGTACCGACGCTGCGGCGAGATCGCTGCTCAGCTACCCGCACTTCATCGGCACGATACAGGATTTCGTACAAACCTTCCTCGCGTTTCCGGCGTGCCGCTCCAAGGGGTACCCGATCCGCCAGATCGATGACTCGGCTGCGGGGGCGTATATGCATCGCCGTCTGGCCCACGGGACTCGGGCCTATCTGGAAAACAAGAACAGCAGTACCTTCGGATTGCGCTTGAAGTGGGATCAAGACCAGCTATCCGTGGACGTGCCGGGATCGCCAGGTACCCATACCGCCTCCTACCAGGATATGATGGCCGTAAAAAATCAGACTATGGGGAGTGGCTATTTTTTCTTCTCCGAGATGTATGTGTTCGCTAGAGAGCTGATCTCAGCGAATCCATCTGTGATTGATAGCCTACGGCATCGATTCCCGCTCGTACTGATCGACGAAATGCAGGATACGCTGAGATTTCAGGACGAATTGATCAATCACCTGTTTGGCGATGCTGCAGAGTGCACGCTGCAAAAGATTGGCGATCCCGATCAGGCGATTTTCGACGGCATGGCGGGCGAGCCGCCTAACGAGACATTCAACTCGGCGATAGATCTGGCGCCGATACCGGACAGCGGTCGGTTCACGGCAGCAATTGCTGACAAATTCACCGGGCTCAGTACCAGACGCATCCCGTTGACAGGCTCTCGTCCTGCTGCCGCGAATGCCCCGTCCTGTACATTCATACTCTATGGCAACGACACGATCGGATCAGTACTGGATCAGTTTGGCGCCATTGTCGCTGGACTCCCTGAAGCTGAGCGAAGGGTCGTGAAAGCAGTTGGTGGGCGTGCCGAGGGCGAAGCACTGAGCATACAATCCTACTGGCAGGCTTTTGACAGGAGCCAAGCGACCAAGGGAAGAATACCTGACACATTCTGCGAGTGTGTCCGCCGTGCTGTGGATTTGAAGGAAGGGCCGGTCCACTCCCATTACCACCACCTTAGACAGGGGCTGGTTGAGCTTTTGCAATTAGCGGGCAAGACTGTCATCGGGCGCTCTGGAGGTGCCGTGCCGGTCACACGTGCAAACCTGAAACTGTACTTCGGCGCCTCAGATAAGACCTCGCGGATCAATGCACTAATGGCAGACCTGGTGCTTCGTTCTGCACTCAGTCAGGCCGAATGGACGAGTATCACTCAATCTATCTGTGAAATCTGCGAGATCGACAATGGCGGTGACGCCATCGCTGAGTACCTGGCCTATGTAGATCAGGCGTCGGAATTGCAGGACGAATCTGTTCTGCCTGGCAACCTATATCTTGGCGCAAGTGGAGTTCCGATTGAGGTTTCCACCATACATGGCGTCAAGGGTGAAACACACGATGCGACCCTGGTTCTCGAAACCAAGTTTAGGACTCTCTTTGACGTAGCGGAGATGCTGCCCTTCTTGATCGATCCCTTACGGGAGCGGCCTGTGTTCGATCCTGCGCACCCCACCACCCATGCATCTATCCGCGCCTCGTTCATGAAAAAGATGTATGTGGCGACCACCAGGGCGCGACAACTGGTCTGCATAGCGATGCACCGCGATCGGATTTCCCAGCAGTGCAGGACAACTCTCACAGACCAAAAAGGATGGTCGTTCGTTGATATTTGACAGGAGCGCTCAGCCTAGATGCTATTGAGCAAATGATGCTGTGCGCTCCGGTAGCAATCATAAAGCGCCTTGTGGCCGGTGAGTCCTTCGAGCGCGTAGAGGTTGAGGAACTGCCGTCCGGCGAAGAGTTTGCGGTCGACCGGGCTGAGCTGTGCTTCGTCGCAGATCGCGGGCCAGTGTCGGGCGATCGTTTCTATTTGCTGTTCGATCAGCGCGGCAGCTTCGGCGTCCTTGAGATGGTAGTCGGGGGCGGCGGCGAGGCAGGTGGCGAGCGTGCTGGCGCGGGCGTCGCCCTTGATCAGCATCGCCTGAGTGGCTTCGCTGCCGGTGCGGTTTTGCGGGCAGATATCATAGGCGGGGGTGAGGGTCAGGCTCTTTCCGTCCCAGAAGGCCGCGTGGTTGCGCGCATGGTCATCCGTATTGCCGCAGAGGATATTGAAACAGATGCGGCCGTAGAGTTCCCGCAGCGTGTCTTTCGGGTCGGTGAAACGATGGCGGATCAGTTCGGCGAGGTCTTCGTAGGAGGCGTAGCGCGCCATCATTTCATCGAGGCCGAGCATGGTCAGCGCTGAAACCATCGCGCGCCGGGTCCAGCCGTCTTTTGTCGGGGAGCGGTCAAAGCGTTCGATCAGCAGCACGTCCTTTTCGGCGGCGCGGGTCAGGGACACGCCGGCGACGTTCAGGCCGCAGGATGCGGCCAGCCTCATCGCGATAAATTCCGCCTTAACCACGCTGTGCGTGTCGTTGCTCGCCGAGAATTTGGCGATGAATTTCCTGTTCTCGTCATCGATCAGCGCCTTGGGGCGCGCGCCGCCGATCGAGGTGCCGTGATTGAGCGCCTGGTCGAGCGCCGGGGTGAGCGGCAGGCCTTTTTCGATCAGCGCCGCCGCTTCCTGGAGTTCGGCGAGCGAAGCCTGTGCGGCAAGGCGGGGGACATACTCGGTCGCTGATTGTTGGAAATCCAGCGCGCCGATCCGGTCGGAGCCGGAATGCAGGAGATAGGTCAGCTCGCTGATCTCGGGGATGCCGGCGGTATCGGGCTTGCTGCCGGTGAGCCGGTTGATGATCACCCGGCGGCCCCAGGCGTCGGGCGAGCCGTCGCGGATGCAGCTGGCCATGCTCAGGCCGTTGAGCGGGGCGATCGTGCCTTCCTGAAGCGGCAGTTCCGGCTCGTAGAGAGGAATCGCGTTGTCACGGCGGCGGTAGCTGGCGCCGTAGGTGAAGAGCAGGCGGTTGCCGTCCTGTACGAGCCGGCCGGCCACGACCGGTTCCGTCGCGCCCGGCAGCCAGACCCAGACGAAGGCCTCGGTGGGATCTGTTCTCGTCGTGCCCCGCCTAGAAGTCATCATCGACCTCCTTCACGCTATGGCGCACGCTTTTGGGCAGCAGGGTCAGTTTTTCATCGAGGCGGGCATTGTGCATCCGGAGCGTGCGCTCGTCATAGTCGAACAGGCGCACGCCCACGAGCGCGGCGACTTCGAACACGATCCCGATCTCAGGACCCGGGGCGCCCTTTTCGATGCTGGACAGGGTCGTGCGGCTGATGCCGGCACGGTCGGCCAGCTCCTGCGCGGTCAGGCCGCGCTCGGCGCGGCCGATGCGGATCAGCTTGCCGAGCATCGCCAGCGCCTGGTGCGTCACCCTTGAATAGCTTCTCTTGCGGGGCATGGGGGCCGCCTGTCCTGTTCAGTTGGTTGTACGGTAGCTGGTGTTACGTCCATAATTTTGTACATTGTGACAGGAGTGATGGTGGGGAGTCAAGCTTTGTACAGTCTATTGGACATAAGAGCGGTTTATGACCAGAATTCTGGACGTTGAGGGGGTGGCGATGGGGTGCTATGAGCAGGAGTGTGTGGCGGCGCCCGATGAGCGGTGCGGCCTGTCATGAAGGTCGGGTACTCGGAATTCTCGTATGGCTATGCCTTCACCGAAAACCTGATCCGCGGTTCGGCCGCGGCCCCGACCGGCGCGCCGGTCTTCCCGAACCTCGTGCAGGAGGCGAAGGCAGGCTATGACGTGCGGATCGACTATCCGGCAGTGCCGCTCTTTTTCCAGTACAAGCTGCCGGAACTGATGACGCGTGCCCGGGCCTTCGAGATCGCCGGCGGGCAGTGTCCCGGGCTGACGCTCGACTTCTTCAGGATCGCGCTCATGCGCCGGGATGTGTCGGACCAGCACCGGCTGCTGATCGATTGGGAAGGGCGTTATCCCGGTCAGGTGTTCTATGCCGCGCCGTGCCTGAGGGATGGGGCGGCGTTCAACAAAGCCTATAACGCCGTGGAGGTCGCGCGCCGCTCAGCCCTGTTTTCTCCTGTCGCGATAGGGCCGCTGCCGGACGACAAGGTGCATACCATCGCCTACAAGCCGGGCTTGTCCTACGGGTATTTCTGCTCGGAGCCCAAAGAGATCGCGGTCGAGACCTTCGACAGCCTGACCGGGCGTCTGCCCACCCTCTTCAAGGACAAGCGCTTCGGGGATTTCAGGGGCACGGCGCGGGATGTGCGCAGCGCCGTGCGTGAGGCCGCATCGCCGGTCTTGCGGCAGGCGGAGAATGCCATTGCGGGAAGATTGCGGCAGGCGCTGCCGCCGGATGGTGCCGACGGCGCGGCGCAGCCTGATCGGGCGGAGGCCATCCTCGATGTGCTTGTGGCCAGGGAGATCGCTCGTATCGATCTGGGAATTG